>NZ_JBEZMA010000167.1:0-1010 GCF_040652415.1 Streptomyces sp. NPDC048255 | reverse complement strand
CACCCCGATTCGTGCTGGCCGCAAGTGCCTGCGGTCGATGCCATATTCCCGCTTTTTTGATGCCATAACTAAGTTTTATTGGCACATATATTCGAAGATGCGCCGATCGGAGTTCGCGCAGCAGCGAAAACGATGACTCAACCTGAGTGAGAAAATTACACGCCTGTTACTGACGATTTTCCGCTCGTCCCGTTTCGTCGTCCGTCGATCGGTAGCGGATACCAATCGTCCGGAGGGAAGACAAGCATCGGCATCAGTTTCGACCGGGACGCGACGATGCGCCGACGGCATTCGCTCGGATTCACCCTCATCGAGTTGCTGATGGCCGTTGCGATCGGCGCCATTGCGCTCACGCTCGCCTTGCCCAACTTCATCGACGCGATTCGCTCCAGCCGCGTCACCGGCGCCGCCAACGAGTTCATCGCCTCGGTGTCGCTGGCCCGCAGCGAAGCGATCCGAAGCGGCCATCCCGGTTACATGTGCGCGAGTTCCAACGGCAGCAGCTGCGGCGGCGAATGGAACGATGGCTGGTTGGTGTGGAGCGACCTCAACGGCAACGCCGTCGCCGACGCCGACGAGCGTCCACGCCGCACCGATCAGATCCGCGACCTGAGCCTCGTCGCCACAGCCGTCGGCGGCGATGCCAGAACCCTGATATTCGACGGCCGCGGGCGCTTGCGCGATGGGCGTCGTGATTTCGTACTCAAGTCCACGCCATGCCGCGCCGGCGCCAATCAGCTGCGCACATTCGAGCTGTCGAGCACCGGCCAGGTCACCATGCAGAGGGACAAATGCCCATGACGGTCAAGGTCCGCCACGGCGGCATACCTGGCGCACGCGGCCAGCGCGGATTCTCGATGATCGAGGTGCTCATCGCCGTGTTGGTGATCGGCCTGGGCCTGCTGGGCCTGGCGATGCTGCAGACGCTCAACGTGCGCTACGCGCAAAGCGCGAACTACCGCACCCGCGCGACCAACCTGGCTTACGACCTGCTCGACCAGATTCGCGCC
>NZ_JBEZMA010000166.1:0-1013 GCF_040652415.1 Streptomyces sp. NPDC048255 | reverse complement strand
CCGATGATCGGACAGGTGATCGAAGCGACGCCGGACAAGCCCTACCTGTGTTTGCGCATCGACATCGATCCGGCCGAGATCGCGCGCCTGATCGTCGATGCGGGGCAAGCGCCGCCGAACGAACACAGCGGCGTCGACCTCGGCCTGTACGCGGCCAAGGTCAACACCACGCTGATGGACGCGGTGCTGCGGCTGATGCGCCTGCTCGACACGCCGCAGGATTTGCCGGTGCTGGCGCCGATGGCGCTGCGCGAGATCTTCTACCGCGTGCTGATGGGCGACCTCGGCCATCGCCTGCGCGCGCTGGCGGTCACCGACAGCCGCTCCAGCCGCATCGCCAAGGCGGTGACCATGCTGCGCCAGCGCTACCTGCTGCCGCTGTGCATCGAAGACCTGGCCGACGAGCTGCACATGAGCACCTCGTCGCTGCACCACCAGTTCAAAGCGGTGACCACGATGTCGCCGCTGCAGTTCCAAAAGCACCTGCGCCTGCACGAGGCGCGCCGGCTGATGATGATCGACGGCATGGAGGCGGTGACCGCCGCGCACCGCGTCGGTTACGAAAGCCCCTCGCAGTTCTCGCGCGAGTACAAGCGCCTGTTCGGCGCGCCGCCGCGCGCGGAAACGATCCTGGCGCGCGGCGCGCCGCAGGGCTGAGCGCGGCGCGATCGTTGCGGATGAAACCGGTGGCGCCGCCGGGTTTTTGACCTCGCTTTCGACGTCTTAATGCAAACGCGCGACGGCTGCGCGGTTTGCCCGATGCGAGCACAACGCATCCGCGCGCCTTCCCCCTATCGCCGCTTTTATGGCGATTCGTTCTTTAGCAAATCCGACACCCGCGTAGGGGGATCGCGCGGCGATCGCGTTTGAGTCTGTGAGCGCGCAAGAAATACGCAACTTCTCGCGCTCCATTCCACCTTCTATTTCTTTCGCAGGCACCCGGCGCTGAGGCCGGGCGCTGCGAGGCGGACGGCTGCGCGCGTTCGGTACGCGCCTGCCTCCGTTCATTCGCA
>NZ_JBEZMA010000165.1:0-1014 GCF_040652415.1 Streptomyces sp. NPDC048255 | reverse complement strand
GCAAGCGATTCCTCGATTAGTGAAGCTCCACGACTCCGCGGAAGCGGGACAGATTGTCGCGATCATCCGTGGACAATTTCGCTTCTGCGAGTCGTAGCGCGTCTGAAAGTCGGCGAGCCGAGGCAGCGTTTACTCCCGCCTCCTGAAGAAACTCAACGTTCTTCAGCGCATCGCCGCTGCATAAGCGCATATGCCACTGCCCGCCGCGCTTCTCTAGCAGCACACGACCGGCGTAAGCGCCTTGGAACCAGTCAGCGATGGCATAGGGGCCTGCGAGAGCAATAGGCTCAACCCTAAGCGGCGTGTAGGGGCGAGTCCAAGTTCCGATCAAGGTAGCGCGTATGGCCTGCCGATCTTCCACATCCTCGGGCGCTGCGCAGGCGGTGAGCGAGATCAAAGACGCTAAGGCCAAAGTCCGTAGTGTAGACACGTGAAGGCAGCCGATCATGGGCGCGACTCCCTAGCCCATCCCCTTTCAGGGGCGCCTGGAGGCTATCCAAAGCTGACGCTGGATCGCTTCAAGAATCAAGGCCATCGCCAGATGTAGTCCCGACGCAACGGTGCCAACCTTGCGTCGCTCCCGACCTTCGAGGCCATCGGCGGCCTGCCGAAGGCTTCGATGCAAGGCAACGGATTGCTCGCTGCCTGGTGGAAAAAGGCTGAAGTCGAACAGGCCCGGCAAGCGCGTGTTGAGCGTCGTCAACAGCGCTTCCTGCGCCAAAGCCGAATAGACCTCGCCGAAGGATAAATTGCCTTCAGGATGCCGCTCCGCGGCGGCATTGAGTTCGAAGCCGATGAAGGTGAGGGTGCTAAGTAAGGGAAGTTGATCGTTCATTCCGTTTTCCGATTCATAGAGTCTGACGTCACGCGTTACGCGGCCCAGGCGCGGGTAGTACGGCTCGAAGCCAGAGGAATCCGCCGATAGCGGAAAGGACAGAGGCCGCGAGAATCCCCAGCACCGCCTCTTGGTACAGCAGTGGCTCGGCGTAAGCCAGAGATGCGATAAACAAGCTC
>NZ_JBEZMA010000164.1:0-1024 GCF_040652415.1 Streptomyces sp. NPDC048255 | reverse complement strand
GTCCGCGCATCCGGGCGAGGCCTTCGAAGGCCTGCGCCTGCGCCATCCGTTCTACGCCGACCGCGAAATCCCGGTGCTGCTGGGCGACCACGTCACCACCGACGCCGGCACCGGCGCGGTGCATACCGCGCCCGGCCACGGCCAGGAGGACTACGCGGTCTCGCTCAAGTACGGCCTGATCGCGCGCTACAACGCCGCCCAGATCAACCCGGTCGACGCGCGCGGCTTGTACCTGCCGTCGACGCCGGCGGCGGGCGAGCACGTGCTGGCCGGCAAGCACATCTTCAAGAGCGACGAGCTGCTGCTGCAGATCCTGCGCGAGAACGGCGCGCTGCTGGCGCGCGGCAGGATCAAGCACAGCTATCCGCATTGCTGGCGGCACAAGACGCCGGTGGTGTTCCGCGCCACCCCGCAGTGGTTCATCTCGATGGAGCAGGCCGGGCTGCGCCGCGACGCGCTGGCCGCGATCCCGGGCGTGACCTGGATCCCGGGCTGGGGCGAGTCGCGCATCTACAACATGATCGAGAGCCGTCCGGACTGGACGATTTCGCGCCAGCGCTACTGGGGCGTGCCGATCGCGCTGTTCTTCCATCGCGAGACCGGCCAGCCGCATGCGCGCACGGTCGAGATCATGCGCCAGGTCGCCGACGCGGTGGAGCGCGAGGGCGTGGACGCGTGGTACGCGATGACCGCTGAGCAGTTGCTGGGCGACGAGGCCGGCGACTACGAGAAGGTCACCGACATTCTCGATGTCTGGTTCGACTCCGGCGCCAGCCACGAATGCGTGCTCGCGCAGCGTCCGCAGGACGGCCTGCGCAAGCCGGCCGACCTGTACCTGGAAGGCTCCGACCAGCACCGCGGCTGGTTCCACAGCGCGCTGCTGACCGGCGTGGCGATGGACGGCGTGGCGCCGTACCGGCAGGTGCTGACCCACGGCTTCACCGTCGACGAGCAGGGCAAGAAGCAGTCCAAGTCGCTCGGCAACGTGGTGGTGCCGCAGAAGGTCATCGACGCGATGGGCGCG
>NZ_JBEZMA010000163.1:0-1025 GCF_040652415.1 Streptomyces sp. NPDC048255 | reverse complement strand
CGCCCGGGTCGAACTCGCGCTTGGCGCGCAGGAATTCGCCGATGCGCGGATGCGCCGCCTCCAGCTGCGCGCGCGTGGCCCAGCGGTGGTAGGTGAGGTAATAACTGCCGCCGAACCGCAGCGCGTCGTCGATCAAGGCGCGAAACGCCCGCGCCGCCGTCTCGATGCCGACGGCATCGTGATGCACGTGCAGGTTGAAGATCACGCAGGCCCAGCTTTCTCGCGCCCAGGCCAGCACGCTGGTGGGATCGCGCTCGATCAGGCGCACGGTGCCGTAGATCGGCTGGGCGCGATGGCGGCGCAAACTGTCGGCGGCGCGCGCCATGAACGCGGCCAGCGCGGGGCGCGGCACGTACAGCTCGGTGATCATTTCCGAGCCGCAGTGGCCGAGTGAGCGGTCGACCGCGGAGTGGTAGCCGTCCAAATACACGCCGCTTTGCTGGGCATCGCTGGCGTAGCGCTGGCCGTCGGTGGCGAGATAGAAATCGGCGTATTCGGCGAACGCGCGCGACGGGGCGTGGTGGGCCAACAGCAGCAGGCGGGCGAAATCCTCGGCCTGCAGATGGCGCGACGCGCAGGCCGCGGCGCCGGGCTCGGGCCGGTAGCACGACAGCACGCCCAGATCGAGAAAATCCGCGCTGCGCGGATCGATCGCGAATTGGAAATCGCCATAGGTGCAGCCCGTGGCGATGGCGCGCGCGAACGCGGCGTGCAGATCGCCGACGCGGGCCAGCGACACTTCGCGGCGCAGCACCTGGCGCGGAGTCAGGCGCAAGGTCAACGCCGCGACGACGCCGAACAGGCCGTAGCCGCCGGCCGCCAGCGCGAACAGTTCCGGGCGCTGTTCGCGGCTGGTTTCCACCAACCGCCCTTGCGCGTCGATCAGGATCAGCGCTTCCACGTCCTCGACGATCGGCGCATTGGGAATTGCTCGACCGTGCACGTTAGTAGCCACCGCGCCGCCGTGGCTGAATTCGTCGGCGGCGGTCTGCTTCTGACGGCTTGTACAGCCGCCGGTGTTGTCC
>NZ_JBEZMA010000162.1:0-1030 GCF_040652415.1 Streptomyces sp. NPDC048255 | reverse complement strand
CAGATAACCTCCGAAATACAAGAAGATGACGGTGATCGATGCAAGGATCACATGCTCAAACACCTTCACCTCGCCCATACCCTTCCCCGGCGTCGGCAGTTCACCTCCCGCGTGCACCGGATATGTTGTTCATGCCACCGCGCCGCAACAGATCTGGCCGCTCCTATTTACCTTCGAGCAGCTCTAGAATCTTGGTGTATTTCTTCTCTCTTGCCACCCCGATAGGGTCTTGGCATTTGTCACACTTATTGTCGACTCGGGCTCCGTGGCGCAAGAGCGCAGAAACCACCTCTTCATGCCCGTAATAAACCGCCCAGAAGAGAGCGGAATTCCCGCCCCCTTCCTGCTTGTTGACATCCACCCCTTCTTCGATCAGAAGATTGACGGCACGCACGTTGCCCTCTCTAGCTGCAACGGTCAGAGCTGTCCATCCGTCGTTCAAATACGCGTTCTTTACGCCCGGATGACCTTCTGCTATCGCTTTAATCTCATCCAGATTTCCGGAATTCACGGCAGCAAAGAAGTCGTTCCTCACCTGACCCGAAGTGCAGGACGCAAGACCAGCAATCGCCGCCGCGATCAATAACAAGAAAAAACTCTTTTTCGTGTTCATGGATTGAACTGATTTAGGATGGCGGGAATCACGGTAGAGTTTTTTGGCAGCGCGACGGTGCTTCCGCCGAGCGACTGCCGCCAAAATTCCGCCTGACCAGCAATGTCGGTTGGGAAAGAAGGCCCCACGGTATAGGGATCGGACATGCCCCCCGCCTCTAGAGCCGTGTTGGTCCGCGTTGCGCAGGTGTCTGTCGGATTGGGGATCTTACCGAACCACCACGGCGGCAGATTATCTGTTGTCCCCTTCAGATACGCCAACATCTGCGCCTCCTGCTCCGGAGTCGTATTGATGACAACCACGTTTGTATTTCTGCGCGGTGCCTCACGCTGCAGGTAATTGGTGAGACTGCTTCCCAGCAATGTTCCATTGCCGTAGCGGTCGATGCCGGAGCCGGTCACCGCGAACGCCGGGTGG
>NZ_JBEZMA010000161.1:0-1034 GCF_040652415.1 Streptomyces sp. NPDC048255 | reverse complement strand
CTCGTGGACCGACAGGTTTTGGTCCTTGTTCGCGCGCAGGTGCTCGGCGAAGCTGCGTTGCGGGTCGAAGCGGTTGCGCAACACCACGGTGTTGATGAACAAGCCGATCAGCGGCTCGAGCGCGGCGTCGATGCGGCCGGACATCGGCGTGCCGACGACGATGTCGCGTTCGTGGCTGAAGCGGTGCAGCAGCAGCGAGAACGCGGTCTGCAGCAGCATGAACAAGGTCGCGCCGCGGGCGCCGGCCACGCTCTTGAGCCGGCCCAGGCGGGCGCCATCGATGCGCTGCTCGACCCGGACCGCGGCCACGTCCGGCTCGGCCAGACGGGCATGATCGAGCGGCAGCGAGTGAATCTCGGGGATGTCCTTGAGGTAGTCCTTCCAGAACTCGACCGCGCGCGCCTTGGCCGGCCCTTGCAGCAGCTCGCGCTGCCATCCGGCGTAATCGGCGTACTGGATCGCCAGCGCCTGCGGCGCCTCGTCGCGGCCGGCCAGCGCCTGCGCGTAGAAGGTCTTGAGTTCCTTGACGAACGCGCCCAGCGACCAGCCGTCGGAGGCGATGTGGTGCATGCACATCACGATCGCGTGCTCGTCCTCGGCCAGCTTCGCCACCTGCAGGCGCAGCATCAGCCCCTGCTCCAGGTCGAACGGCGCCTGCGCGTCCTCGCGCACCCACTGCGCCAGCGCGCTGTCGCGCTGCGCGGGCGGCTGCGCGGACAGGTCGAGGAAGGCGAACGGCGGCTCGCACTGGGCGTTGACGAACTGGAAGAACGCGCCGTCGAGTTCGACGATGTTGGTGCGCAGCACCTCATGGCGCTCGACGATGCGCGCCACCGCCTTGCGCAGCGCGTCGATGTCGAGCGCGCCGTGCGCGCGGAACACGCCCTGGATGTTGAACTGACGGCTGCCGCCGCCGAGGCGGTCGACCAGCATCAGCTGCTGCTGCCCGTAGGACAGCGGCGCGTCGCTCCCGCGCTCGCGCCGCACGATCGGCGGCAGCGTCGGCGAGGCGCCCGCCTGGGCTTCCAGGTAAC
>NZ_JBEZMA010000160.1:0-1061 GCF_040652415.1 Streptomyces sp. NPDC048255 | reverse complement strand
TATGCGGGGCGGCCGGGGAGGGGCGGGCTGATGCCCTGGGGGCTGTTCCGGCCCGGCCTGAGCACCATCTGAAGGGTGCCGGGGGCGCGGGGAGGGCCACCCATCCCCAGACAGCGGCCAGATGGGGGTCGGGAGCGGGGGCGCATCAAATCGCTACGCGCTCCTCCCGTCTCAGCGTCCACCGCCCGCCTGCGGCTGGACATAGGCCGCCACAGATCGCTACGCGCTCCCGAGGGCTGGCGTCCGGCGCCCGCCGGTGGCTGGACATAGGCCGCCACAGATCGCTACGCGCTCCCGAGGGTTGGCGTCCGGCGCCAGCCGGTGGCTGGTCATAAGCCGCCACAGATCGCTACGCGCTCCCGAGGGATGGCGTCCGCCACCCGCCGGTGGCTGGACATAGGCCGCCCACGACCAGTCACCCACCTCCCGCACGCGTCAGCGGGTGGTTTGTGCGCATTTGGCGGCGAGTTGAGGTGTGGAAGGCGTCTTGACGGAGCGAGGTGCCGAGAAATCCGGCATCAGACTCCGTGAGGGCGCTTTCCGCTCTCCGGACGGTCGTCAGGGGCCTTCTCCCGGCCCCTCGGGGGCCGGCGGCCGCCCTCTCTCGCCCCCGGCGGTCGGCAAGCGCCCTTTCCCCGCCCCCTGGCCGCTGACAGACGCCCCTTCGCGCCCTCTGGCGGCCGGGTCTCCTCCCCGGCGACCGTCAGACCCCCGACTTCAGCCCCATCAGCGGCTCGTAGACGGCTTGCACCCCTCTCATGCCGACCCCATGGACGCCCACTCACCTCAGCGGCCCATCAGACGGGTGGCGGGCGGCTTATGTCCAGCCCCAGACGGGCGCCGGACGCCTCTCGCGAGGAGCGCGTAGCGATCTGTGGCGGCTTATGACCAGCCACAGGCGGGCGGTGGGCGCTGAGACGGGAGGAGCGCGTAGCGATTTGATGCGCTATCGGCTCCTGAAGGGCCCTGCCGGGGGTCTGGTCGGGGTCTTGCTCCGACAAGGCGGCTGCAACCAGGCCGCCCCTCCCCGACCGCCTCGTACAGCTATCTGTCCCAGGTGA
>NZ_JBEZMA010000159.1:0-1074 GCF_040652415.1 Streptomyces sp. NPDC048255 | reverse complement strand
GTCGGCGCGGCGCTCAACGTCGCCAGCCTGACGGTGAATCCCGGCGCGACCTTGCAAGTGCGGCAGAACGGCGGCGGCGCCACCGACAGCGTGGTGGTGGCGGGCAACGCCGCAGTCAACGGCGGCCAGGTGGTGGCGATCCCGCAACCGGGCAGCTACGCGCCGGTGACCGACTACCGCATCCTCGACGCCGGCTCGCTCAGCGGCGCCTTCACCGGCGTCAGCCAGACCGCGCTGCCGTTCCTCGACGCGGCGCTGTTCGTGCAAGGCAACGACGTGTTCCTGCGCCTGAGCGAGCACGACGCCGGCGGCACCGGCATTCGCTTCAACCAGTTCCCCAAACTGAGCCCGAACCAGCAGGCGGTGGCGAACGCGCTGCAGACCATCGCCGACCGCAACAGCGGACAGTTGCCGGTGCTGATCGCCGCCGCGCGCGGCCTCAGCGCGGCGCAGGCGCCGCGCGCGTTCGACACCCTCAGCGGCGAGACCTACGCCTCCATCGCCAGCGCCCAGCGCTACAACGCCGAGCAGTTGCAGCGCAGCGTGTCGCGGCAAATGGATCTGGCGCGCGACAACGGCGTCGACGACGAGGCCACGCTGGGCACGGTGTGGGCCACCGCGTACGGCGGCCGCGCCGAGTTCGACGGCGAGCGCCTGGACGGCATCGACAACACCGTCGGCGGCCTGGCGATCGGCCTGGAAGGCTCGCCGGCCGAGCATCTGCGCTTCGGCGGGCATATCGGCATGGCCCATTCGAAGATGGAAACCGACCGCCGCGACGACAAGGTCGACGGCGACCTGTTCAACGTCGGCATCCACTGGCTGTACGCGCCCGGCCCGTTCTGGACCCAGGGCGCGGCCGGCTACAGCTACGGCAGCTTCGACGCCGAGCGCGAGGTGTCGGTGGGCGTGTACAACCGCCGCGCGCAGGCGCACTTCAGCAACGACGGCGTGTACGCGATGCTCGAAGCCGGCTGGCGCATCGACGCCGCGCGGGTGCGCGTGGAGCCGTTGCTGGGCGTGTACTACAACAAGGTCGAGTCGGTGCGGTTCCGCGAACGCGGCGCCGGCGAC
>NZ_JBEZMA010000158.1:0-1119 GCF_040652415.1 Streptomyces sp. NPDC048255 | reverse complement strand
CGGGCTTGGGGGACTTTAGGGGCATCGGATCGCAGCATCATGGGAGCAACGTCTCTCGCCCCTCACTTCCCCGGCAACGGCAACGCCTTGAACTCCTTCACCGTGCGCAGCACCAAACTGGAATTGATGTCCGCACCGCCCGCCTGATTGAGCAGGCGATCGAGCAAAAAGCGCGAGAGATGCTCCAGATCGCGCACCACGATCTGCAGCAGATAGTCCATATCGCCGGTCAGCGCATAACAGGCCACCACCTCGTCCCAGGCCCCGACGAACTCGGCGAACGCCGCGACCGCCTCGCTGTCGTGGCGGCCCAGGCGCACCCGTACGAAGGCCTGCAGGCCCAGGCCCAGCCGCGCTGCGTCGACTTCGGCGCGGTAGCCGCGGATCACGCCCTCGCGCTCCAGCCGCTGCACCCGGCGCAGGCAGGCCGAGGCCGACAGGTGCACGCGCTCGGCCAGCTCGGCGTTGGTCAGGCGGCCGTCGCGCTGCAGTTCGGCGAGCAGGACGATGTCGGTGCGGTCCAATTCGATGGTGGCCATTTTCGGCGGCTCCGGGGCAATTTACGCAAGGATGTTGCGCCAAATCGGGTTTCTGGCGCAACAACGCAAGCCTATTGCGCCGTAGCGCGGCTAAAGTCGTCTTGTCGGCCCGTTCCGGGCCAGCCAAATGCGAGCCAGCCCGATCCGGGGCCGGCCCAGGAGCGAGACGGTATGAACACCACCCCGCAGCGCGTCGAACATCAGCTCACCGACAAGGGCTACGTGCCGGTGTACACCACCGCCATGGTCGAGCAGCCGTGGAGCGCGTATTCGGCCGACGACCACGCGGTGTGGGCGCAGTTGTTCGAACGCCAGCAGAAGGTGCTGGTGGGCCGCGCCAGCGACGAGTTCCTGCTCGCCCAGCGCGCCATGCACATGACGCCCGACCGCATCCCCAAGTTCGACGAGCTCAACCGCACCCTGCGCGCGCACACCGGCTGGGAGCTGATCGGCGTGGAAGGGCTGCTGCCGGAGCTGACCTTCTTCGATCATCTGGCCAATCGCCGCTTCCCGGTCACTTGGTGGATCCGCAAGCCCGAGCAGATCGACTACCTGTCCGAGCCGGACCTGTTCCACGACC
>NZ_JBEZMA010000157.1:0-1121 GCF_040652415.1 Streptomyces sp. NPDC048255 | reverse complement strand
AAGGACGAATTCGGCGCGCCGACCTTCGTGTATCAAGTCAGCGGCGAGTACGCGATGCTGCGCGCCGCGATCCAGAACGGCTGGCTCGACGAACGCGGCTGCGTGCTGGAGTCGCTGACCTCGATCAAACGCGCCGGCGCCGACGGAGTGTTGACCTACTTCGCATTGGATGCGGCGCAGTGGATGCGCGAGGCCTAAAAAGCCGTGGATCGCACCGCGCTCAACGAAGCTAAGTCGCTGGTGTACAGAGATGCGCGAGTAGCGCTCATTGAGCTTAGAAAGCTAGAAATCCAAATCGCGCAACTAGACCATCTCAGCGAAAAGGTCCGAACGCTAAGAACTACTGACCTAAAAAAGGTTCGAGAGTATCGACAAGCTGCGATATTTTGCTACGGCATGTCTCTTGATCTTGAACGGAACGTAAGATTCTGTCCTACAGATAGAAGCGATCACGACTTCATCGCAACTTGGCAAGCTGACGACACTCACCATTTCGTTCCGGTGCAACTTAAAGAGCTGGTTCCTGAAGAACTAAACAAGACTCTCACCCTTGAACGATTGGTCGACAGCCTTTCCAAATACAAGGCATCACCAGACCTGACCGTAGCGATCTTCTTGAATCGCGAAGGCAGATTCGATCCTTCCGCGTTTCAAATCCCATCCACCGTGGATGTTGCGGGCGTCTGGTTAGTCTCCAACATTGGGACTGATAAATGGCGAATAATTGGCGACTTCATTAATCAAGTTCGCGTAATCGACTTCGACTACCCTCAAGCTTAGCTTGCTCCAACATTCCGTTTGTGGCGTTGATCGTTACTTTACTTCTCTATCGGCATTGCCGACGCACCCGCCCTTCCCCGTCGCCGCCGGCGCCGCCATCCGATAGATATCCTGCCGCCCCGCCTTCGGCGCCTTGGCAGTACCGTTGAGCAGCAACTCGGTCGGCTTGTTCCAGTCCAGCGTCGGCCCGAAGGTGAAATTCTCTTCGGTGTTGAACGACAGCTTCAGCGCAACCGCGTCGCCATAGCGCTGCCCGTCGCATTGCGCGACGAACAAGCGGAACGGCTTGTCGCCGTCCACGCTCTGCGAGCGGGTGAACACGATCGCGCGGCCGTCGCCGA
>NZ_JBEZMA010000156.1:0-1129 GCF_040652415.1 Streptomyces sp. NPDC048255 | reverse complement strand
AGTTGGATGAACTGTTGGCTGAGATGAATGAGGAGTTGGTGGCTTGACCGAGTTAGCAGTTGATTTTGGTTCGGAGCTTCCAGCTTCGTGGACAGTCGCGGCTATCAAAGAGGTAGTCGAGATCAGTCCAAAGTTGGACGTTTCTAAGCTGAACGATGACCATCTCGTTCACTTTGTTCCAATGGCCGCGGTTGCCGAAGACTTCGGTGGTCTTGACTCCTCCCTGCTTCGTCCGATGCGTGAGGTTCGCAAGGGCTATACGGCTTTCTCGGAGGGCGACGTTCTCTTTGCCAAGATCACGCCATGCATGGAGAACGGGAAGGGAGCAATCGTTCCGAAGCTTCCACATATCCATGCCTTCGGTTCTACCGAGTTCCATGTCTTGCGTCCGGGCGGTGCTATAGCGGATAAGTGGTTGGCCTACTACATATCGCAACCGGATTTTCGTCGCGTCGCGCGCCAAAACATGACCGGAACTGCCGGACAACTGCGCGTTCCAGCGACGTGGCTGTCCTCTGCGGGGTTGCCTCTGCCTCCGCGAGCCGAACAAACTCGCATTGTTGAAAAGCTGGAAGAGCTGCTGTCCGGCCTGGACGCCGGCGTGGCCGAGCTGAAGGCCGCGCAGCGCAAGCTGGCGCAGTACCGCCAATCGCTGCTGAAGGCTGCGATGGAAGGAGCGCTGACCGTGGATTGGCGCGCGACGCATGGCAAGCCACAGGAAACCGGCGCCGAACTGCTGCGGCGCATCCTATCCGGGCGCCGCGCCCGCTGGGAACAGAAGCAACTCGCCAAGTTCGCCGAGCAAGGCAAAACGCCTGCCAAAGGCTGGCAAGCAAAGTATCCCGAGCCCACCACTCCAAAGGTCGACGATTTGTCGACTCTCCCGGATGGCTGGACTTGGGCGAATGTCGATCAACTTTCGCCAGATGACCTCGCAAATGGACGGTCAGTTCCGACTGCAGAAGTTGGCGCCAAAGTACTTCGACTTACAGCAGTTAGAGGCGGAAAGATTGACCTCAGCGAATGGAAGTACGGAGCGTGGTCAGAAGAAGACGCAAAGACAATCGCCCTCACAGAAGGCGAATTGCTAGATGTCCGAGGAAATGGGACGCTAGCGTTGGTCGGTCGT
>NZ_JBEZMA010000155.1:0-1168 GCF_040652415.1 Streptomyces sp. NPDC048255 | reverse complement strand
GGTCTTTACCGTACGCACGCCTTCGAGCCATGACGAGTTGTACTGGTGCTCATTGCGGCCGAGCTCGATGACGTCCGCTACTGGCCGAAAGCAGACGCAAGCCATCCTTAAGTTATCGCGATCATAGCGAAACACAGTCTTAGCTCATGCATTTAAAGCCAAGACACTCCCGCACAAGATCCACACCTCCCGCCGCGCCCTGCCCTACCTCCCCTGTCGATCAACCGACTTGCGAAGAATATCGACAACAGCCTCCGCCACCTGCTTCGCAGAAAGATAATTCTGCCCAGTCACCAACCTCCCATCGACCACCACATACCCCTTGTCCCGCGCTGAAGTCAGGAACGTCCCGCCCCGCGACTCCACCGTCTGCCGGATCAGGAACGGAAACTCTTTGAAATAAGCGGCGTCTTGCCGTTCGAACTCCTCGGGATAGCCGCTGACGCGCTTGCCGCCGATCAGGTATTTGCCGTCGGACAGTTTGAGGTTGACCAACCCCGCCGTGCCGTGGCACACGGCCGACACCACGCCGCCGTTGCGCTCGTAGACGTGCATGGCGATGTTTTGCAGCTGGGTGTTTTCCGGTACGCCGTAGATGGCGTTGCTGCCGCCGACGAAGTACACGGCGCGGTAGCGCGCCGGGTCGATCTGCGCGGGCGTGTAGGTGTGTCCCAGCGCGTACATCAGGTCCGCGTCGTAGAGCCGGCTGCGGAACTCGCCGGCTTCGGTCACGTTGATCGGCGCGGCGTTGCCTTCGGGGGTGACGAAATCCACCGTCAGGCCTGCGGCCAGGAACGCGTCCCAGGCTTCCACCACTTCGCCGAAGCTCACGCCAGTGCTCTGGCGCGATTGGCTTAAGGGCATTCAACGAATGCTGTGAGCGGCGACGTCGCGATTCCTTACAACCTGTGCCCGACGGTGTTCCAGATCATCGCTGGCGAGGCTGCCACCCGTCCGCGCCGGCAACGCCCTCACTCCAACGCCAGCTCCCGCCGCAACGCCGCGACAAAGGCGCGGCCCACGGACAGCTCCGCGCCGTCGCTCAGCACCACCCAATAGCGGCTGCCCGAGCCGGCGTGCAGGCTGCGGATGTGGCGCAGGTTGACCAGGTACGAGCGGTGGCAGCGCACGAAGTCGGGCGGCAGCAGGCCGGTCAGGGCGGCCAGGG
>NZ_JBEZMA010000154.1:0-1179 GCF_040652415.1 Streptomyces sp. NPDC048255 | reverse complement strand
GCTGCCGGACTTGGACGAGACGCTGCGGTTGCCGTGCTTGGCCACCTTGGCCCCGGCCGCAGCGACTACGAACATGCTCGCGGTGGAGATGTTGAAGGTGTGCGCGCCGTCGCCGCCGGTACCCACGATGTCGACCAGATGGGTTCTGTCGGCGACCGTTACCGGCCGCGCGAATTCCCGCAACACGGTCGCCGCGCCGGCGATTTCGCCGACGGTCTCCTTCTTCACCCGCAGACCGGTGAGGATGGCCGCGGTCATGGTCGGCGAGACTTCCCCGCGCATGATCGTGCGCATCAGCGCGACCATTTCGTCGTGGAAGATTTCGCGGTGTTCGATGGTGCGCTGGAGCGCTTCTTGCGGAGTCAGGGGCATGGCGTCTTGAGTCGGGGAATGAGGGAATGGCGAGTCGCGCGAACGCAGGGGCGGGGCCGCAACGCGGTCACCCTCGCCATCGCTCCCGCGGCTCTGCGATTGGGTTGTTCATTTCCCTCATCCCGCTCGCCCGCTCAGCGCTGCAGGAAATTGCGCAGCAAGGCATGGCCGTGCTCGGTCTTGATCGATTCGGGATGGAACTGCACGCCTTCGACCGGATGCTCGCGATGGCGCAGGCCCATGATTTCCTCGAAGCCACCGTCCTCGTATTCGGTCCAGGCGGTGACCTCCAGGCTGTCGGGCAGGCTGTCGCGCTCGACCACCAGCGAGTGATAGCGGGTGGCTTCGTAGCCGTCGGGCAAACCGGCGAACACGCCGCGACCTTCGTGGCGGATCGGCGAGGTCTTGCCGTGCATGATCCGCTTGGCCCGGATCACCTGGCCGCCGTAGGCCTGGCCCAGGCTCTGGTGGCCCAGGCACACGCCGAGGATCGGGGTGTGCGCGCCGAGGCGGCGGATGACTTCGAGCGACACGCCGGCCTGGTCGGGCGTGCACGGGCCGGGCGAGATCACGATGCGCTGCGGCGCCATCCGCTCGATCTCGTCCACCGACAGCTCGTCGTTGCGGATCACCCGCACCTCGCTGCCGAGCGTCTGCAGATACTGCACGAGGTTGTAGGTAAAGCTGTCGTAGTTGTCGATCATCAGAACGGACATGACGCGCCTCGGGTACGGGTGGTGCGGGGTTGCAAGCTGGAAGCGGGCCCGCCGCCGGGGCCGCGCGCGGGCCGGCCCGCGGCGCGGCCCC
>NZ_JBEZMA010000153.1:0-1181 GCF_040652415.1 Streptomyces sp. NPDC048255 | reverse complement strand
CGATGAAGGCGGTCACCGCCGAGGCGACGAAGGCCACGCCCAGCGCGCTCCAGTCCTCCTGCGCCGCGGCCGGGGTGCCGATCACGCCGAGCAGCTCGTAGCCGCTGGCGGCGAACATGGTCGGGATGCCGAACAGGAACGCGAATTCGGTCGCCGCCGCGCGCGAGGTGGTGCCGGCCAGCAAAGCGACGAAGATCGTCGCCGCCGAACGCGAGGTGCCCGGGAACACGCCGGCCACGACCTGGGCGATGCCGACCAGCGCCGCCACCGTCCAGGTGATGTCGCTGCGCTCGCCGAGCGCGGCCGCGCGCTTGGCCGCGAAATGCTCGGCCGCGACCATCCACACGCCGCCCAGCACCAGCGCCCAGGCGATCGGGGTGACGTGGTCGGGCAGGGTGAAGCCGGCCTTCTTGACGATGATGCCGAGCACCGCGGTGATGCCGAAGGCCACGCCGAGCTTGAGCAGGTAATCGAGGTTGTCGCGCTGGGTGAAGCCGACGGCCAGGCCCCACAAGCGCTTCCAGTAGATCGCCACCACCGCCAGGATCGCGCCGGCCTGGATCGAGATGTTGAACAGGTCCGAGCGCGCGCCGAGCCAGTGCTGGGCGATCAGCAGGTGGCCGGTGCTGGAGATCGGGAGGAACTCGGTGATGCCTTCGATGATGCCGAGGAGCAGGGCGGCTAAGAGGTCGGTCATTGGGGCCGGGGATCGAGAATCGGGAAGGGGGAATCGGAATAAGCGCCGGGTCGCGGTCGGGGGAGGCGCGGCCGGCGGGTCAGGATAGCGGAAAGGGGCTTTTCCCAAATTGGTGCGAAGCCGGTTCATTTTGCACGATGTTGGTGCAAAGGCCGGGAGTGCTTAGCCGATCATCCTTTCGAATCAATCGCTTGGATCACCATAAAACTTGGCATACGACTTGCTTTAATCCCTGGCAGGCGCACCACGCCCCCGCGTTGCCGATTCTCCATTCCCCACCTCTTCCCGGATCCAGCCATGTCTCTCGAACACGTCGAAAAGCTCATCAAGGACCACAAGGTCGAATTCGTCGATCTGCGCTTCACCGACATGCGTGGCGTGCAGCACCACGTGACCTTCCCCAAGTCGATCGTCGAGCCGGCGCTGTTCGAAGACGGCAAGATGTTCGACGGCTCCTCGATCAGCGGCTGGAAGGGCATCAACG
>NZ_JBEZMA010000152.1:0-1186 GCF_040652415.1 Streptomyces sp. NPDC048255 | reverse complement strand
CTCGCCCAGCCCGTTGACGTAGATCAGCTCCAGCAGCGCCGCGGTATCGGCGTCGATGGCATACGTATCGATGCGGATCTCTTCCGGCACCGCAGCCTTGTAATAGCTCACGCCGGCGATCAGATGCAGCAGGCGCAGCATGCGTTCGACCGCCGCGCTTCGCGCCGCGTCCAGCGCGAACGGCGCGCCGGGCACGGTGACGGTTTCGATCAGCTCCGGGCCGTCGTCGAAGGCGTAGACCAGTTCGGCCGCGCCGGTGCGGGCATCCAGGCCGCAGCGCACGAAACGGAAGGCGCGCACGGCGTCGCGTTGGAATTGATCGCTCACAGGTTCACTCTCGAAATCGAAACGGTCGCGCGCCGCGCCATCGCGGGGTCGTGGGTCGGGGCGGCGCTCATCCGAGCGCCTCCTCGACCGGCAGCGCGCGCAGGTTGTAGGTGTTGGCCATGGCCATGCCGTAGGCGCCGGCGTCGGCGACCAAAATCACGTCGCCTTCTTCGGTCGCCTTCGGCAGCAGCCGCGCGCGGCCGATCACGTCGCTGCTCTCGCACACCGGGCCGACCACGTCGAACGCGGCGGTGTCGGTGTCGTCGATGCGGCCGAGGTTGTGGATGCCGTGGTAGGCCTCGTACATGGCCGGACGCATCAGCGCGTTCATGCCCGCATCGCAGCCGATCCGGCGCACGCCGTCCTTCTCCACCACCTGGGTGACCGACAGCAGCAGCACGCCGCTTTCGGCGACCAGGTAACGGCCCGGTTCGATGATCAGGCCATAACGCGGATACGCGGCCTTGATCTCGTCCAGCCCGGCGCGCCACAGGTTGAGGTCGAACTCGCGCGCTTCCGGCGTGTAGGCCACCGGCAGGCCGCCGCCGATGTCGATGGTCTCGATGGTGCCGACGCTGTCGGCCAGCCCGGCCAGACTGGCGTAGACGCCGCGCCAGTGCTGCGGATCGTCGATGCCGCTGCCCAGGTGCGCGTGCAGGCCGCTGATGCGCACGCCGAGCTTGCGCGCCTCTTCGACGAACGCATCGAAGCGCGCCAGCGGCAGGCCGAACTTGGCCGCCGCGCCGCCGGTGCGCACTTTCTCGTGATGGCCTTCGCCGTGGCCCAGGTCCAGGCGCAGCCACAGGGTGCGGCCGCGGAAGGTCTCGGGCCAGCGCTTGAGCGCCTCGACGTTGTCGAG
>NZ_JBEZMA010000151.1:0-1230 GCF_040652415.1 Streptomyces sp. NPDC048255 | reverse complement strand
CGGATCGTCGACGCCACCAACAGCGTCAGCACGACCGCGGCGAGGATCGGGACCATGCGCCGGTACATCGGATTGGCCAGCCACCAACCCCAGGTCGAGGCCTTGCCGCCGGCCGGCAGCGGAATGCCGCAATGCGGGCAGCGCCAATCGCCGGAGCGGATGGGCCGGTGGCAACTGCGGCACTGGATCGACAAGGACCGGCCTCCTGGCGCGGGGCCGCCGCAGCGGCGGCGGAACGGGACGGCGCGATTATCGGCGAGGGTGCGGGTTAGCGGCCAGTCCTGGGCGGGGCGAACCTGCGGCGATAATGCATTCGGCGCCGGGCTTGGGGCCGATTCGCTGTTGGAGTGCGGACCGCCGAGCGCTCACCGGCGCCGTCCAGACAGAAGGTTCGGGACGCGCAGAGCGGCCGTCGCTCGCAGCGGCGAAAAAAATTCGTCGAGCCTGTCGATTCCTGCGATCCTGGCTCGTCGCAGTCATGAGCAGGCGGGAATGCGGCCTCACCAGGCCGGTTCCGGCGCCCGCCGTCCCCTTACCCTCGCAGCCAGGACTTACGCCATGACCACCCACGCCCAAATGTTCGTCAACCTGCCGGTGCAGAACCTCGACCGTTCGGTCGCTTTCTTCACCGCGCTCGGCTACAGCTTCAACCCGCAGTTCACCGACGAGAACGCCACCTGCATGCTGCTCGGCGAGAATCTGTTCGCGATGCTGCTGGTGCGGCCGTTCTTCCAGACCTTCACCCAGAAGGAGCTGATCGATCCGCAGCGCCAGGTGCAGACCCTGGTGGCGCTGCCGCTGGGCAGCCGCGCCGAGGTCGATGCGCTGGCCGACAAGGCCGTCGCCGCCGGTGCGAAGGCGCACGAGCCGAAGGACTACGGCTTCATGTACCAGCGCGCTTACGACGATCTGGACGGCAACACCTGGGAGATCTTCCACATGGATCCCAACGCGGTGCCGGGCGACGCGCAGGCCTGAGCGCGCGGGCGCGCTGTCGCGCCCGCAGCGGCGAAACGAAAAGGCCCCGCATCGCGGGGCCTTTTTTCAGGAGCCAATCCGGAGTCGGGCCGGGCCGGCGGATCAGCGCGCCGCGCTGCGCGCGTCGGCCTTGAACTCGCGGAACGCCCAGTCGTCGATCAGCCGCTTCTCGTAGCGCAGCGGATCGGTCTGTCCGGCGGCGCGCGGGCCCATCAGGAAGCTCATGTCGCGCAGGGTGCGCTGGCCTTGTTC
>NZ_JBEZMA010000150.1:0-1237 GCF_040652415.1 Streptomyces sp. NPDC048255 | reverse complement strand
CGCTGCAACCAGAAATGGCGCGCGCCCACGTGGAGTGGTGCGTGAAACGGGGCCGCCGTGGGCATATAGCTAGCTACCCGATTAGTCACTATTCTTACGTCATCAAATCAGAAGCTGATCTGCCGTGCCCAAATCAAGCCAAAAAACTAGCACTCGGTCTGCGAGCGGAGGGGGGGCAGCCACTAGCGCAGGAATAATTTTTCAGCAGCAGGTGGGGGCACTCATCGGCAGTTGGATGCTTACGCGAGCGACAGTCATCTCCTCCCTTGGATTGCCGCCTGTCAGCGTGGATTGGGTGCGCTTCGAGACGGAGGCGCCGGTCGACGACATCCTCGCGAAGACATCGGCGGGAGGGTTTATCGCGATACAAGCCAAGACTAGCCTTTCGCTCACTACCAATTCGGATCAGCCTTTCGCGCAAGTTATCAAGCAGGTCATCAAGCATTGGCTCACATGCCACAGCGGAGACGGCAGTCTTGAGTGGAACCGTCCATTGGATCCAGCCAAAGATAGGCTCGTGCTAGCCGTTACCCCCAGGGCACCGGAAAGCCTTCGGATAGACCTCCCTGCTGCTATCAAAACTCAACAAAACCCCGGCGCGCAGGTGTTGACGCAGAGACAAAGTCGCGCGTATCAAGTCTACGAGGATTGCGTTCAGGCCATTTGGTCTGACCTGACCGCGCAACCAATCGGTGCCGATGTCCTATCGAGAATCTCCAGTCTGTTTTCGATAGTTACGATCGATTTGGATGTGGCTGGAGTTGCTCAAAGCCTTGCGCCTGCGGTAATTGAGGCGAGAGATGCGGTTCCGCTAGTGGATCTGCTGACGCAAGCTGCAGGCGAAATGATGACCAGGCGCGGAGGAGCGGACGTGGCGATGCTACGCCGAGACCTCCTGTCGCGAGGCGCTCGGTTGGCATCCCATCCGGACTATCGCTCGGACATAGATCGATTGCGTCAACAGTCGGCTAGGGCGATGGATGCGTTGGCGGGCTATGAAGTCGTCAATGGCGGCGACGGCTCCTCGATCGGCATAGATAGAGACTGCCAAGACGCCGTATTACGCGCGGCGAAAGCGGGCCCTTTACTCATTACCGGAGAGCCAGGCGCTGGCAAGAGCGGCGTTCTGATCTCTCTTGCGCGTCAGCTATCGGCGGAGCACAAGGATGTGATTGTGTTAGCTGTTGACCGCCACTCTGTTGAGACTTTGGAGGGGTTGTCTTCCGACCTGCATTTG
>NZ_JBEZMA010000149.1:0-1256 GCF_040652415.1 Streptomyces sp. NPDC048255 | reverse complement strand
CCGGCTCCGATTCCGGTGCTGGCGCCACCGCCGTCAGTGGTATGCCGGCGCCTTGCGATGCCCGCAGGCCGGGCGCGTGCCGTGCGGCCGATAGTCGCGGCGTCGATTTCACCAGCCGATGCCGCCGGCATCGGCCCCGGCGGTTTCCGATTCCCGCCCACCGTTCCCGGCTCCGTTCCTGCTCGCGCCGACGCGCCCGGCGAAGCCTTCGCCCAGCGCCGATACCCGCGCCCCGCAGCGCTTTCGCGCCCCCCGTCGGACGGCCGCCAACGCGCCAGACCCGGCAACTCCCTACATGACCAAGGACAGGGCGGCCGCCCCGCCGCCCTGTGTTAGCGTGACGGCCTTCCTATGTCCCGGAACCGCCATGCCGAAGATGTCCCAGACCTGTCAGTCCCTGTTGTTCGCGGCCGGCCTGGCCGCCGCCGCCAGCGCTGGCGTGGCGTCCGCTCAGGAGAACAAAGTGACCGATGACCCCTATGCCTGGCTGGAAGACGTCGACGGCAAGCGCGCGCTGGATTGGGTGAAGCAGCGCAACGCCAAGACCGAGGCCGAACTGGCCGCCACGCCGCAGTTCAAGCAGCTCGAAACCAGCATCCGCGCCGTGCTCGACTCCGACGCCAAGATCCCCGGCGTCGAGAAGATCGGCGGCTACTACTACAACTTCTGGAAGGACGCGCAGCACCAGCGCGGCCTGTGGCGCCGCACCACGCTCGAGGAATACCGCAAGGCCAAGCCTGCCTGGGAAACGGTGATCGATCTGGACGCGCTGAACCGCGAAGAGAACGAGCAGTGGGTCTGGCACGGCGCCGAATGCCTCAAGCCCGAGTACCAGCGCTGCCTGATCGCGCTCTCGCGCGGCGGCTCCGACGCCGACGTCACCCGCGAGTTCGACCTCACCACCAAGGCCTGGATCAAGGACGGCTTCTTCCGTCCCGAAGCCAAGGGCAGCCTGAGCTGGATCGACAAGGACCACGTCTACGTCGCCACCGATTTCGGCAAGGGCTCGATGACCACCTCCGGTTACGCCCGCACCGTGCGCCTGTGGACGCGCGGCACGCCGATGGCGCAGGCCAAGCCGGTGTACGAAGGCAAGGACACCGACCTGTCGGTCAGCGCCTTCCACGACCCGACCCCGGGCTTCGAGCGCGACTTCGTCAGCCGCGCGCTGGCGTTCTACAACGACGAGCTGTACCTGCGCGGCAAGGACGGCAAGCTCAGTAAGATCGAGCTGCCGAACTCGGCCAGCAAGTTCG
>NZ_JBEZMA010000148.1:0-1295 GCF_040652415.1 Streptomyces sp. NPDC048255 | reverse complement strand
CTGTGGCGAGTTCGGGGCGGCGGGGGGAGCGAAGAGCAACGGCAATGGCCGTGGCCTGGCTTCGCTCCCTGCGCAGACTTACTTTCCGCTGGCCTTCTTCGCCGCGTCGAAATCTCCGGCCAGATACACGCTGAAGTCTTGTGGCTTCAGGTGCCGCTTGATCGCTGCGTTCACCGACTCCACCGTCAAGGCCTTGAGCTTGGCGTCCAGGTCCGCAGTGGATTGCATGGTCCGGCCGAAGAACAGGTTGCGGCTCAGCAGGCCGGCGACGTTGCCGTCGGAGGCGCGCGCTTGCTCGCGCCGGGTCAGCAGGCCCGAAACCGCGTCGCGCAGTTCGTCGGCGGCTACGCCGCTTTCGACCAGGCGGGTCAGTTCTTCGCGCGTGGCGCGTTCGACCTTGTCCAGGTTCTGCGGCGCGGCGATGGCCTGCATGCTCCAGTTGCCGTCGTCGTCGCGGCCGTCGCGGCTGTCGTCGGCGTCCAGGCGGCTGCCCGCGCTGTAGCTGAGGCCGTCCTTTTGGCGCAGACGGTCGATCAGGCGCGATTTCATGCCGCCGCCGAGGATGTAGTTGGCCGCCACCAACGCCGGGTAGTCGGGGTCGGTTTCCTTCAGCGACAGGTTGGCGCGCGCCAGCAGCACGCCGTTGGCCTTGTCCGGCGCGTCCAGCCGGCGCTGCTCCGGCGCCACCGCGGTGTAGCGCGTGGCGATGGGCGCGAACGCGTGGCCGGGCTTCCAGGCCGCGAACAGCGTGCGCAGCTGGCGTTCCAGCGCGTCGGGATCGAAATCGCCGACCACGGCGATCTCGCCCTCGGCGCTGCCGTAGAACTCGCGGTGGAACGCGCGCAGTTCTTCGAGCTTGAGCGCGCGGATCGCCGCCAGCGATTCGTCCAGGCTGCGCGCGTGCAGCGGGTGCCCGGCCGGCCACGGGTCGAAGTGGCGGGCCAGCGCTTGCCCGGCCAGCGCGTCGGGTTCCTGGCGCTGCGCTTCCAGGCCGGTGATGGCCAGGCGCCCGTACTGTTCGAAATCGGCCTCGGGGAAGGCCGGTTCGCGCAGCAGCTTGGCCGCCAGTGCGACGGCATCGGCGAGTTGATCGCGGCGCGTCTGCAGGCCGATCGAGGCCGATTGCAGGTCGCCGCCGACGCGCGCGCTGGTCTTGAGCGCCTGGAAGCGCGCGTCGATTTGTTCGCGGCTGAGGCCGCCGCCGCCGCGCATCAACTGCGCGCCGGCCAGGCTGGCGGCGACATCGCGCCCGCGCAGCGAATCGGCGTCGCCGAAGCGGAAGTTGGCCGAGAACG
>NZ_JBEZMA010000147.1:0-1300 GCF_040652415.1 Streptomyces sp. NPDC048255 | reverse complement strand
CGCGGCGGTGGCATACCGCTGGTGCGCGCCGCGTGTTGCGGCGTGGCTTTGAGGGGGTGGCGATGAACGTGCATCTGCGCGCGGAGCAAGTGGCGCTGGAATTGCCGTTGGACATGCAGAACATCGCGGTCGGCAGCAAGCTCGGTCTACGGTCCAGCCTGAGTGGCAGCACCCGACGCTTCGTCAGCGTTCTGTCGGGCATCGACTTCGCCGCCGAGGACGGCGACCGGATCGCGGTGGTCGGGCTCAACGGCGCGGGCAAGACGACCTTGCTCAGAGTGTTGAACGGCGCATTCCAGCCCACCCGCGGCTGGGTCCGGCGCCAGGGTCGTACCCAATCCCTGCTCACGCCGACGCTAGGCTTCGCCGAACAAGCCTCGGTCGCCGAGAACGTATACCTGCGCGGCACCGCGATGGGCTTGCGCCGGGCGCAACTGCAGGCGGCGCTCGCCGACATCCTGCAATTCGCCGGGCTGAGCGAGCGCGCCACGCATCGGCTGCATACGCTTTCGGCCGGGCAGCGCACGCGGTTGGGCTTTGCGATCTCCACTGCGGTACAGCCGGACATCTTGTTGATGGACGAGTGGATCACCACCGGCGACAGCGCCTTCCTCAATCGCGCCCAAGAGCGGATGAGCAGCCGCTTCCATGGCAGCCGCATCGTGGTCATGGCCGGGCACAGCACCGAGCTGCATCGCAAGTTGTGCAACAAGGCACTGGTGCTCGATGCCGGCCGGATGAAGTTCTTCGGCGCGATCGACGATGGCTTGGCGTGTTATCGCGACATCGTGTCTGCAGCCGACGGTCGCTTGCGTCAGCAACTGGCTGCGCAGGATCCGTTGTTGTTCGGCGAGGCGAGCGGCTTCGTCGAAAGGATCGGCCTGCGCGAGGGGCGGATCGAGGTCGAGGGATGGGCGATCGGCGATCGCGGCCGCGAGGTCGAGGTGCTGTGCGTCGAGATCGGCGGCGAGCGCCGCTTCATCGAAAACTTCGACCGGGTCGAGCGCGAGGACGTTTTGCGCGCGTTGGCCAAGCGTTCGGGACGCTTCGGCTTCCGCTTCGTTCTCGCCGATCCGCTGTGGGCCGAACGCGATTCGTTGCGTGCGATGCTGATTTCGGCCGGCGTGGCGCGCGACGCGCTGGGAGCGCCGCTGCCGCGCGTAGCCGACGCGCTCGAAGACCGGGCGAGGCCCGCCGCCTGAGGCGGCGACAGTCGCTCGCGTCGCGGGACAAGAACACAACATCGAGCCAGGACGCCGCAGATGCGGCGATAGGGAACTCAGTGAACGCATTGCAAGAG
>NZ_JBEZMA010000146.1:0-1305 GCF_040652415.1 Streptomyces sp. NPDC048255 | reverse complement strand
GCTCGCCCGGGCGATTGTGCACGCATCGGCCGGCGAGTCCATCCGCGCGGCCGCGCTTGGCGAGCGCCGCCCGCGTTCAGGCCGCCGACGTTCAGGCCGTTTCGTCGCGGCGCTCGCCGCCCGGCACGGGGGCCGGCGCTGTATCCGCCGCGCTCACCCGTCCCACCCACAACGCCGAACACAGCGCCAGGCTCGCGGCGATCCAGCCGACCGCGCCGTAGCCGGCGATATGCCCGCTCGCATCGGTGCTCAGCATCAAGCCGCCCAGCCACGCGCCGATGCCGGTGCCCAGCGACATCACCGCGCTGTTCGCGCTGAGATAGGCGCCGCGCTGCTCCGGCTGCGGCACCGTGGTCTGCAAGGCCTGCAGCGGCACCATGCGCCCGTTCATCGAGACCATGAACACGGGGAAGAACAGCAACATGGCGATGAAGCCGACCGCCGGCAGATGGGTGACGAACAACACCGGCAGCAACGACACCAGCACCGCGATGCGATACACCCGCTGCTTGCCGTGGCGGTCGGCCAGCCGCCCGATCAGGCGCGAGGTGAAGAACGCGGCGACGCCGCCGGCCATGTACATCCACGACAGCTGCGACGGGTCGATGCCGTGGTTGGCCACCAGCATCGGCGAGATGAACGGAATCACCAGCATCTGCGAGGTGGTCAGCATCAAGGTCAGGGCGAAGGCGTTGAGGTGGCGCGGGTTGGCGAACAGCCGCAGCAGGTTCGGCAGCGCCTGGGCCAAGCTGTGCGGCTGTTGCGACAGGTGCCGGTCCAGTGGCGGCACCGCCCGCGCGCCGCCGATCCAGATCAGCAGCGACAGCGCCACCAGCAGCCAGAACGGCGCCGACCAGTGGAAGTGCGCGCCGAGCAGCACGCCGACCGGCACGCCGATCACCGAGGCGACCGAGAACGAGGTCATCACCGTGCCGGTGGCGGCGCCGCGGCGTTGCGCGGGGATCACGTCGGCGATGATCGCCATGATGATCGAGCCGAGCACGCCGCCGCTGATGCCGGCGAACGCGCGCGAGGCCAGCAGCAGCGCATAGCTGTCGGCCAGGGCGCAGGCCAGGTTGGACAACGCGAACAACGCGTACATCGCCAGCAGCAGCTTGCGCCGGTCGAAGCGGTCGATATACGTGGCCGCGAGCAGGCCGGACAGCCCGCCGCACAGCGAATAAGCCGAGACGGCCGCGGCGAACTGCGCCGGCGAGATGTGCAGGGCGCGCATGATCTGCGGGCCCAGCGGCATCATCACCATGAAGTCCATGATCAAGGTGAACTGGGTCAGCATGAGCAGCC
>NZ_JBEZMA010000145.1:0-1306 GCF_040652415.1 Streptomyces sp. NPDC048255 | reverse complement strand
CTACGGCCAGTACGGCAAGGGCGACGGCCAGCTGCAGGGCGTGGACCTGGCCTGGGGCTTCAACACCGACCGCGCCAACCTGTTCCTGGGCCTGAGCTACGTCGACCAGGATCCGGTGTATTCCAAGGACCGCGGCGTCGCCGCGTTCCCGGTGCCGGGCCTGGGCGTTGAGACCGGCAGCTCGGCCACGCCGAACGGCCGCTTCATCTTCACCGACCCGCGTTGCGCCGGCGGTACCTGCAACCTCACCACGCCCAACGGCACCAGCTATCCCAACGGCGTGCGCTACCCGCAGGACTTCATCCCCTTCACCGGCGCGAACCGCTACAACTTCGCCCGCGAGAACATGCTGCTGACGCCGTCCAAGCGCACCGGCGCGTTCGGCCAGTTCCGCTATCACTTCACCGACAACGTGCAGGGCTACGTCAAGGCGCTGTACAACCGCCGCGAGTCGGTCAACCAGGCCGCGCCGGAGCCGATCTTCCTCGGCCTGGACGCCGGCACCGGCAATCCGTGGTCCGAGCGCGTCACCATTTCGCGCCTGAACCCGTACAACCCCTTCGGCATCGACCTGACCTCCGAAGGCGCCAACCCGAACCTGATCACCCTGGCCCGGCGCCCGGTCGAAGGCGGCCCGCGCATCTTCGAGCAGAAGGTCGACACCCAGTACGTGGCCGGCGGTTTGGAAGGCAGCTTCGACGCGGGCGACCGCACCTTCTTCTGGGACGTCAACGCCGCCTACAGCCGCAACAAGGCCGACCAGACCAACCGCGGCAGCTACAACATCCGCAACATCAACATCGCGCTCGGCGATCCGGCGGTGTGCGCCGCGACCCCGGGCTGCGTGCCGCTGAACCTGTTCGGCGGCCCGGGCACGATCACCCCGCAGATGCTGAGCTGGATCAGCCCGGTCGTGCGCGACCGCAGCGAGCAGAAGCTCAAGACCTTCACCGCCAACTTCTCCGGCGACCTGTTCAACCTGTGGGCGGGCCCGTTGTCGTTCGCGGCCGGTTACGAGTACCGCAAGTACGAAGGTTCCTACTCGCCCGATCCGATCACCGTGGCCGGCTACTACAACGGCACCCAGTCGTTGCCGACCAGCGGTTCCTACGACGTCAACGAAGCCTACGTCGAGCTCAACCTGCCGCTGATCAAGGAAGGTTCGTTCGGCAAGAGCCTGGACCTGAGCCTGGCCGGCCGCTACTCGGATTACTCGACCTTCGGCGGCCAGTTCACGCCCAAGTACGGCCTGCGCTGGCAAGTCGCCGACGAGTTCCTGCTGCGCACCACCTACGCCGAAGGCTTC
>NZ_JBEZMA010000144.1:0-1352 GCF_040652415.1 Streptomyces sp. NPDC048255 | reverse complement strand
CGTCGAATCGCATCGACGGCGCCAGACGCGTGCGCAGGGCCAGGTTGTTGACGAAGCAGCCGACCAGCGGCTCGACTTCGCGCTGCAGACGACCGGCCACCGGCGTTCCGATCACCACGTCGCGCTGATCGCCGTAGCGGCCGACCAGCAGCGCCAGCACCGACTCCAGCAGCATGAACGTCGTGACGTCGCGGGCCTGGCAGAACGCGCGCACGCGCTGCATCAACTCCGGCGGAAGCTCGCTTCGGTGGTTCGCACCCTGCGCCGACATCTGCGCCGGACGCGGGCGGTCGCTCGGCAGCGTGGTTAGTTCCGGCGCCGAGGCCAGTTGTTGCGACCAATAGTCGAGCCCGTCGGCCAGCGTCTTGACCTGTGCCTGTTGCCACAGCGCGTAGTCGGCATATTGCACCGGCAGCGCCGGCAGCGACGCGGGCTGGCCTTGGCTGTGAGCCGCGTACAGCGCGCCGAACTCCTCGACCAGCACATCCATCGACCAGCCATCGGCGGCGATGTGGTGCAGGGTCAGGATCAGCACGTGCTCTTCATCGCCCAGCGCGATCAGCGTCGCGCGCAGCATCGGGTCGCGGCTCAGGTCGAAGGGCTTGGCGCCTTCTTCGGCGAGCGCACGATCCAATTCAGAGGATCGCTGCGACGGATCCAGTCCGGACCAGTCGACTTGCGAAATCGAAGCGACGGCATCGGGCTGTATCCGCTGCCACAGCCCGTCGGCATCGGCGTGATACGTCGTCCTGAGAATTTCGTGGCGCGCGAACAGATCGGCCACAGCCCGCGTCAACGCGGCGCGATCCAGCCACCCCGTCAGCGACAGGCCGAGCGCGATGTTGTAGCTGGAATCGGCGCGACCGTCGCCGGCAACGAACCAGATCCGCTTCTGCGCGTACGACAGCGGCAGCTTTTCCGGCCGCTCGACTGCGCGCACGCGCGCCGCCGACGTTGCCGGCTTGGTGGCGATCAACACGGCCTGCTCGCGGATGCTGCGATGCTCGAAGACCTCGCGTAGCGACACTTCGACTTCGAACTCGTCGCGGATGCCGGAGACCAGACGCGTGGCCAACAGCGAGTGTCCGCCGGCCTCGAAGAAGCCGACCGTGACGCTGATCTCTTCGCGGCCGAGCAGGCTGCGCCACAGCGCTTCCAGCCGCATTTCCAGTTCGGTTTCCGCCGCGACGTGGCTCTGGCGATAGAAATGCCGCGACTGCGGCGCCGGCAAGGCATTACGGTCGATCTTGCCGTTGGGCGTCATCGGCAAACGATCCAGTACCACGAACGCCGACGGCATCATGTAGCCGGTCAGCTCGCGCGCCAGCTGACGCTTGCACTCCAGCACCCAT
>NZ_JBEZMA010000143.1:0-1364 GCF_040652415.1 Streptomyces sp. NPDC048255 | reverse complement strand
CCGTCCCCGGTGGGCGTCCACACACAGGCATCCATGACCGGATCCAGCCGGCGCGCCAGCGCCTGGAAGACCTCGCGCAACAACCGGTGATCCTGGCCGGGCGGATAACCGATCTCGATCAACACCTCCGGCTGCAAGGTCCGCACGATGCCGTGCAGTTCCTGCTGGAACGCGGAAAGCGCTTCGAACGCGTCAATGGGCATCACCACGCCTTCGTGCGGGGGCGCGGGGTCGGATTTACGAGGCATACGCGGCACTCCTGTCCTTGAGCGGAAAACCCGCGCGGCGCGGCATGCGGCCGGCGGGGTGTCGGGAGGCTCTAACCGCACACAGCCGGCGGGCGTATTCCCCTTGCGGGTGTTTTATTAGCCGCCCTCCCGACGCAGGAAAACGCGTCGCCATGTCCAAGCATCGGACATGAAAAACCCACCTAGTTACGGAGGTGGGTGCCGCTGTGTGCGGAGTTTAGAGGCTCCGTGGTTGGGACTGTGTAGAGGCCGCTAACGGGTGTCAATCAGACAAGTCCGAATTTTCCGCCGAACACGCATCTCTATTTCGTCTGGCCGCTTCCGGCCAGAAGCAGACATTGCTGGCTGCTTGTTACTCCCGGTCTACCTTGACTGATGCGCCAGATGTCCTTTCCTCGAATTCGAACTTGTTGCCGCTTGCCCAAACTGCTTATTGCCGTGCTACTACGATGCCACAAGTAACTTAGTCGCGAATGACCACCGAAAGCACGGTACAAGTGCTGCTCACTCTTTTCGTATCCTATCGAAAGCTAGGCGGAATATCAGTTGAGAGGTGACACTGTGGGCACGAAGTTCCTAGCGAGACGCCCTGCGCACAAGATCGTCTGGCCATGCGTGGCCTCAGCAGCGCTGCCACCTGACTTGGGAAGGAGCATGACACTGCCCCCCGGTAGCGGACGGCTGCAAGTTCGGCTCAAACTAGTGCGACGATTCGCCTACGGTCGTCATCTTCGGAGATTGGACTCATGGATAAGACAAACTTCACGGCTGTCGAGCTAGTGTACCCACCCATTTCCAGCCAAGAGGCCTATTGGCTTCGTGAAGAAGGAGACGTCGAGGCTAGAGTCCGTACAAGCGACTTCTACATGATCGGCGCTCGGGCTGAGTCACTTTTCCTTGATTTCGAGGAAGACGTAGACGCGCTGACGTTGAAATTCAAGATCACGGCCGGCCACCTTGTTGACGACGTCCTTATAAGGGTGCTCGACCTTCCGGAAGTAAAGAGAACCGGATTTGAGGCGCTTGCGATAGAAACAGGTCAAAAAATAGTGCGCTTGTGGGACATAGTCGACCCTGGCAACCCTCAGCCAAGGCTGTTAGATTGGTTTACAACCG
>NZ_JBEZMA010000141.1:0-1443 GCF_040652415.1 Streptomyces sp. NPDC048255 | reverse complement strand
GTCGCGTGCCAGGTCCCGGATATCCGCGAGGCGGCGGCGGGCCATGTGATCCCGCGTATCTGACCAGTCGACCAGAGTGAGCGCGAGCTGTTGCTTGTTCTCGCGAAGGTCGCCAGTCAGCCCGACCATGTCCAGCCTCGCAGCGAACTCAGCGAGATCCTTTCCCGTCAGATTGCAGGCATCCATCACCTGCTTCGCCTGCGTTCTTGCATCGCCCTTAAGCGGGCTTTTCTTCGCAAGGCCTTCTATAGCCTCCAGTAGCGCGGGTTCGATAGGACGATTGGTGACAAGCTCGAACCGCAACTTTGCCCGCGCTTTGACGGCGCCAAGCGACGCCTTACAGGCACGATACGTGCGTGCGAACTTGCTAATCGTCTTCTTCGCCTGTGCCGCCCGGAACGGTTTGTGCTCGGCCGCCTTGGAGTACTTCACCTGGACCACGACTATGCGCTCGGCGTCCTGCAGGTTGGCTCTGCCTCCGAAGTACAGCACCGCGTCAGCGATCTCGTTGCCTTCATTCGAGACGCCGCGCTGGTCCTCGTTGGCGAACCCTTCCACCGCAATCCCGACCAAGTCAGCGCCGGGCAAGAGCAGACCCAAGCACTTACGAGCCACCCAGGCTTCGTGGAACTCGTGCCCGTCGCGGGAGGCGCGTACGGTATCCACCTCCGGGCGTACTCGTGGGTCGGTCTTCCTTTTGGGTTTAGGCGTCGCCTTGGGCTTCGGCGCGGCCTTGCGCGGGGTTGCCGTCTTGCGCCTCACCGTGGACTTCCTCACCTTTGCCATTGCCCGTTCCGTCGTGACCTAAATAAAGGATAACCTCGCCGGCCGGCCAGAACGGCGTTGAGCAGTAGTCTTGGAGAGTAACGGCCCAGGACGAGATGCCCGGTGGCCTCAGGGGTGCACCCTTCTGACTAGAGATCTGAGGCGGAGTATCCGATAGGCCGCATCTATCTTCTATTAGCTCTCATTTTGTGAACCTACTAGTTCGAATCCGGGAGCCGCGGGCGCGCCAAACACCCCTGTTCGAACCTCTCTATTCCGAGAGCAGCGACCGTCGAAAACGCCTTGTTTTCGGCGGTTTTCGCGTTTTGGCGTTGGACCAAGGTCGGCGCGGTTTCCGCCGGAACGGGGCAGATCAACCCCACTTTTCTCTCTCTTTTCTCAGGGCGTTGGTTTTTTAGTCCAACGGTCTGTCACGCGCTCCCTTTGTTTTCAAAGGCTTAGCGTTGGACCAAAAAGAGCGGTTTGGCTCCGACTTTGCCCTTCCAAGGCAACTCCTCCAAACCGAGGAACACCAGTTCCGCCACTCAGCCCCCTGTCCCATGTCTACTTGCCTAAAGACCGCTTCCCCGGATGCCTGTGCTTATGAGAGGCTGACCCCACGGCGCGTGGTTGGTGGGGCCCTGTCTCCGTCTAAAGACAAAATCCCACCAACTGGCT
>NZ_JBEZMA010000140.1:0-1472 GCF_040652415.1 Streptomyces sp. NPDC048255 | reverse complement strand
ATCTTGATCACCGATGATCACGTCTTGTGGGACGTGGGGATCTGACGAATGCGCAGTGGGCCCGGCTTGAGCCGCTATTGCCGCGGGGAATCAAGGCGGGCCGACCGCAGGTGTGGACACGGCGGCAGCTGATAGACGGCATACGGTGGCGGACCCGGACCGGTGCCCCGTGGCGGGATGTGCCGGAACGCTATGGGCCGTGGGATCGGGTCTATGACCTGTTCCGGCGCTGGCAGCGGGACGGGACCTGGGCGAGGATCCTCACCCGGCTCCAGGCCGAGGCGGATGCGAAGGGCCTGATCACCTGGGAGGCCAACGTCGATTCCACCGTCTGCCGGGCCCACCAGCACGCCGCCGGGGCGGTGAAAAGGGGGACCTTCAGAAGGAACCGCCCGGCGGTGTCTTCGTCGAGCCGGCCGACCACGGCCTCGGACGTTCCCGCGGCGGACTGACCAGCAAAATCCACCTCGCCGTCGAGCAGGGACAGAAACCGCTGTCGGTGGTGATCACGGCAGGGCAGCGGGGTGACTCCCCACAGTTCGAGCCGGTTCTGGAAGCCATTCGGGTTCCCAGGCTGGGCCTGGGCAGGCCGCGCAAGCGTCCGGACCGGGTCCGGGCCGACAAGGCGTACGACTCCCGCAGCAACCGCTCCTACCTGCGCAGACGCGGGATCAAGGCCACGATTCCAGTGCCTGCGGACCGGGTCCGCAACCGGCTGAAACGCGGCTCGCGCGGCGGGCGACCGCCGACGTTCGACCAGGACGACTACAAGCAGCGGCACGCGGTCGAGTGCGGTATCAACCGGCTCAAGCGGCACCGGGCCGTTGCCACGAGATACGACAAACTCGCCGTCCGCTACGAAGCGACCGTGCTGGTCGCAGCCATCAACGAATGGCTGTGACGGTGTTTCGTCGGGCTGATGCCCATCAGCAACGGCACTCCGGCTACCTTCCGGGCCCGTCCCCGCGCAGTGCAGCGCGGACCAGAGCAAGGTCCGCAGCGGGGACAGCAAGCTCGCAGTAGCGATCAGCGGCTTGCAGGGACAGCAGACGGAACATCCGCTTGTCGACCACCTCACTGCCCAGGCCGGCGACCGGGCCCGCCCCATGAACGTGGAACGGAGCAACCAAGGCAACGCCTTCACCGGATCCGCCGAGCACTCGAAACGGCCGCCACACCACTGGCAACGCTGCGGCAGGATCCAGAATCAACGACCCCTGCCGGAAACGATGGCCGTCACGGACGAACGCGGAGACCTCGCGCGCCTCTCCCGCTTTCAACGCTACGACGTCCGCCTCGGCGCGAGGCCGAGCGTCTCCTACGAACTGCTCGATGAGACGCCCCGGATGCCGGAGCAGATCCGTGAAGGGCAGCGTCCCCGCGGCCCGTCGCACTCTTCGTCCCACCGTTGCCCCCCTGCATCGCGGTCGTACCCAGAGTAGCGACGGAGGCGTGCGGAACTGCCTCCTCAG
>NZ_JBEZMA010000139.1:0-1593 GCF_040652415.1 Streptomyces sp. NPDC048255 | reverse complement strand
CCTAAGGGCTGTCCCGTAAATGATCTCGAGTCGTCTCAGGCATGGTCGGCTGCGGTGCGGGCCCGCTGGTCTATCCGGCGAGGGCGAGGTTGTGCATGCGGGCGATGCCGAGCATGGCCTGGTGGACGCCGTCGCCTTTGAGGCGGCAGTCGCGGAGAATCTTCCAGGTCTTCATGCGGGCGAAGACGTGCTCGACCCGGGCTCGGACCTGCTTGTGGGACCTATTGTGGTCCTCTTTCCAGTCCGGGAGTTCGGTCTGACCGCGCTGCCGACGGTGCGGGATGACCAATCCGGTGCCCGGGTAGCCGCCATCGGCGATTGTGGTGGTCTTCCCGACGGCGGCTTTGGCGCCAGATTCTTCCCACGCCTTGCAGTCGTTGCGGTTTCCGGCGAGGGGCTGGCCGACCACGACGACCAGGCGAGTGTCGGCGTCGATGACGATCTGGTGGTTGGTGGAGTACCTGTAGTTCTTCGACCTCTCGGCGATGGTGTGGTCGCGGGTGGGGACCAGGGTGCCGTCCACGATGAGCACGGTGTCCTTGGCGAACCGCTTGCGCGGCTGGAGAGCGAGCATCGGCGCGAGGTGGTCGATGATCCGGTCCGCCGCCGACTTGGACACCCCGAACAGCGGAGCGAGTTGCCGCATTGTGAGGTTCGTGCGCCAGTAGGCCGCGACCAGCAGGGCCCGGTCCTCCAGCGGAAGGCTCCACGGCCGGCCCTTGCGGACCACGTCCGCACCCTGACGCCGCAGAACCATTACCAGCTTCCCGAAGGCGCGAGGGCTCAGCCCGGAGAACGGGGCTATCCAGGAAGATTCCGACGCAGTGATCACACCAGCCATACCAAGATCGTTTCATGGGGCGACTGGTGACTCGGCCCACCTCTCAGCTGCCGCTCAGCGGAGATGCCCACGTGGGGTCGTGGCGGGATCTCCTCGTGAGGTGGGCCAGGAGGTGCTCCGCCGCGATGGAGGCAGTGTCTTGCGGCGCACCGACCGCGGTCAGGGCGGCGATAAGCCGTGCTGATGCTGTTTCCGGCACGTCCGGGTCGGTGAGGAGGGGAAGCAACAGCAGGAAGCGGGTGGCCGTGTCCTGGACGCCTTCGTCCGCAAGCGACGGGCTGTCAGCGATCCGGATCAGTTCGTGCCATGTCAGCCCAGTGCCTGAGAAGTCTCCGTCCCAGCTGGCGATCTGCTCGGCGTGGCTTCTGCCTGGATGGGTGAGGAGGTAGTCGGTGCCGTAATCGCCATCCAGGTTGCGGTAGACCACCACGACTCCGGGGCCGCCTTCTCCCGGCACCCTGAACAGCGGCCAGCGCTCAGGATCGAAGAGGACCTCAGACAGGGCATCGACATCGGCGCCGTCCTCGCCAAACCACTCTGGAACCGGGCGCTCGGGACACCCCCCGTCACTGCACATCGCCAGGAGGTAGTTCGACCAGAAGCCCGCGTGGACCAGCAGTGACTCACCCGGAACCAACGGGCCGAGGTTGTATCCGTTGAGCAGCACCCCTCGATCCTGCCATCAGCCACTGACACGGTCCGATCCGGGGTCGGCAAGGGGGCGCCGTCCAGTTACGGGACAGCTCTTAGCG
>NZ_JBEZMA010000138.1:1379-1651 GCF_040652415.1 Streptomyces sp. NPDC048255 | reverse complement strand
CTGGGGACAAGTACTTATGCGGGGCGGCCGGGGAGGGGCGGGCTGATGCCCTGGGGGCTGTTCCGGCCCGGCCTGAGCACCATCTGAAGGGTGCCCGGGGCGCGGGGAGGGCCACCCATCCCCAGACAGCGGCCAGATGGGGGTCGGGAGCGGGGGCGCGTCAAATCGCTACGCGCTCCTCCCGTCTCGGCGTCCACCGCCCGCCTGCGGCTGGACATAAGCCGCCACAAATCGCTACGCGCTCCCGAGGGATGGCGTCCGGCGCCCGCCGG
>NZ_JBEZMA010000138.1:356-1281 GCF_040652415.1 Streptomyces sp. NPDC048255 | reverse complement strand
TGTGGCTGGACATAAGCCGCCACAAATCGCTACGCGCTCCCGAGGGATGGCGTCCGGCGCCCGCCGGTGGCTGGACATAGGCCGCCACAGATCGCTGCGCGCTCCTGAGGGATGGCGTCCGGCGCCCGCCGGTGGCTGGACATAGGCCGCCACAGATCGCTACGCGCTTCTCGCGGATGGCGTCCGGCGCCCGTCTGTGGCTGGACATAGGCCGCCCACGACCAGCCATCCGCCTCCCGCCCGCGTCAGCGGGTGGTTTGTGTGCATTTGGCGGCGAGTTGAGGTGTGGAGGACGTCTTGGAGGAGCGAGATGCCGAGAAATCCGGCATCAGACTCGGTCAGGGCGCTTTTCCGTATGCGGAGGGCTGTTGGGGCCTTCTCCGGCCGCTCGATGGCCGACAGAGGCCCTATTCCAGCCTTTCGGCGGCCGGCAGGCTCCCTATCCCGTGCCCGGCGGCTGACAGGCGCCCTAATCCCGACCCCAGGCGGCCGACGGACGCCCTTTCCCGTCTCTCGACGGTCGGCAGGCCCTCCCCCGCCCCTGGCCGCTGGCGGACGCCCGACTTCAGCCCCATCTGCGGCTCGTGGGCGGCTCGCACCCATCTCACACTCGGCTGACCGACGCCCACTCACCTCAGCGGCCCATCAGACCGGTGGCGGCTTATGTCCAGCGCCAGACGGGCGCCGGACGCCTCTCGCGAGGAGCGCGTAGCGATCGATGGCGGCTTGAGCGCACCTCACACTCGGCCGATCGACGCCCACTCACCCCAGGCGCCTACCGGACCCGTGGCGGCCTATGTCCAGCCCCAGACGGGCGCCGGACGCCATCCGCGAGGAGCGCGTAGCGATCGATGGCGGCTTGAGCGCACCTCACACTCGGCCGATCGACGCCCACTCACCCCAGGCGCCTACCGGACCCGTGGCG
>NZ_JBEZMA010000138.1:0-258 GCF_040652415.1 Streptomyces sp. NPDC048255 | reverse complement strand
CGGCCTATGTCCAGCCCCAGACGGGCGCCGGACGCCATCCGCGAGAAGCGCGTAGCGATCTGTGGCGGCCTATGACCAGCCCCAGACGGACGCCGGACGCCATCCGCGAGGAGCGCGTAGCGATTTGATGCGCTATCGGCTCCGGGCGGCTTCTGCCGGGGGGCTGGTCGGGGTCTTGCTCCGACAAGGCGGCTGCAACCAGGCCGCCCCTCCCCGACCGCCTCGTACAGCTATCTGTCCCAGGTGACCGTTCTTTTG
>NZ_JBEZMA010000137.1:0-1684 GCF_040652415.1 Streptomyces sp. NPDC048255 | reverse complement strand
TGCGGTAGGTGCCGATGATGTGGCCGGCGCCGTAGAAGACGAAGTTCTGGCCCTTATAGCGGAAGGTCGTCGGCGAGGCGCCGGCCCCCTTCATCACCGCGTCGGCCGGCGGCTGGGTGTACTCGGTCGCGCCCAGCGCCTGGAATATCTGGGTCGACACCTGCTTGGCCGAGACGAAGGCGTTGCGCACGTAGTCTTCGCGGATGCGGTAGGTCACCTGCGGCCGCGGCAGGCCGAGGTGGTCCTTGTACTGGCTCGACAGCGTCACCCGGTTGTCGGGATCGGGCAGTTGCTCGATCAGATAGCCCAGGCGCAGTTGCCGGATGTAGACGGCGTTGAGCGTGTTCACCAGCTTGGAACCGTAGAGCTGGCTGAACGCTGGCAGGTTCGGATCGAATCGCAGCTTCTGTCCCTGCGCGTTGACCGAGTTGCCGTTGAGCTGGCTGTTGTTCTGGCCGAACACGAAATCGGCCAGGGTGGTGTTGGGATCGTTGGCCGCCCAGTTCCAGCCCTCGTTGCCGATCTCGATGCGATAGGCCGCGCGCTGGTTGCGGAACGCGCCGTCGCGCGCGGCTTCGATGCCCGAGGTCGCCAGCGGCCCGCGATAGGCGTAGATCGGATCCTTGGCCAGGCCCCAGGCCAGGTACATCACATGGTCCATCAGGTTGCGCCCAACCTGGCCGGAGCCGTTGGCCACGCCGTTGGGCCAGCCGGGGTTGCGGTTGGACATCAGCAGCAGCTTCGGCGTTTCGATCGCGTGCGCGGCCAGGATGTAGCGCTTGCCCACCGCGGTGCCGCTGCCGGTGGCCGGCCCGGTCTGGGTGTCGTAGGTCAGAAAGTCGATGCCGCTGACCTGCTTGCCGCTGAGGCGGATGTTGCTGGCCACGGCCTGGTACTGGATCTGCACGTTGCCGGTCTGCAGCGCCTGGGCCAGGGTGACGCTGCCGTCGTACTTGGCCTGGATCGGGCAGATCGGAATGCAGTTGGTGTTGCCTGCGCACTGGCGGCGGTTGCCCGGGCGCGAGTTGCGCCCCTGCGGCGTCGGCGTGACGAACAGCGAGATGCCGTCCACCGTCAGCGAGGTCACCTTCTGCTGGTAAAGCGCGTCGTTGAGCGACATCACGATGCCCGGCATCGGGAAATCGTAGTTCGGCCCGTACACGCCGTCGGGCTGCACGTTGAAGGTCTTGTACAGCGTCACCATCGCATCGCGGTCGCTGGACACGCCGATCACTTCGGTCGCGGCGCGGTAATACGGCAGCAACTGGTTGTAGAACTTCGCGCCGCCGGGCCAGTCCACGCCCTGGCCGTACTTGCTCTTGAGCTGGAAGTCGTTGGGCAGGTGCATCAGCGAGGTGCCCAGCCACTGCCAGGTGGTGCCGCCGGCGACGCGCTCGTAGGAACTGCCGAAGGCGAAGGTCATCTGCGGATCGGTCGGCGAGGTCACCGCCTGCGGGCCGTAGATGAAATAGCACTGCTTCGGGTTCTGCCAGGCGTTGATCTGCAGCACCGTGTAGCGCGGCGTGTTGAGCGTGGCCGGATCGGGCTGGCCGAGCGGATTGCCGTCGCTGCCGGGGCCCTGCAGGGTCGGCGGATACGGCGATTCGGGGGTCTTGGCGTTGGCGGTGAAGAACGTCTGCAGATAGTCCTCGCGGCTCTTGGGCACCGGCGGCCCGCCTTCGAG
>NZ_JBEZMA010000136.1:0-1720 GCF_040652415.1 Streptomyces sp. NPDC048255 | reverse complement strand
TGCAAACACGAAAGTGGACGTATAGGGTGTGACGCCTGCCCGGTGCTGGAAGGTTAATTGATGGGGTCAGCCGCAAGGCGAAGCTCTTGATCGAAGCCCCAGTAAACGGCGGCCGTAACTATAACGGTCCTAAGGTAGCGAAATTCCTTGTCGGGTAAGTTCCGACCTGCACGAATGGCGTAACGACAGCGGCGCTGTCTCCACCCGAGACTCAGTGAAATTGAAATCGCTGTGAAGATGCAGTGTACCCGCGGCAAGACGGAAAGACCCCGTGAACCTTTACTATAGCTTTACATTGAACGTTGAGCTGTGTAGGATAGGTGGGAGGCTATGAAACCATGGCGCTAGCTGTGGTGGAGCCATCCTTGAAATACCACCCTGTCGTGCTTGACGTTCTAACCTGGGCCCGTTATCCGGGTCGGGGACCATGTATGGTGGGTAGTTTGACTGGGGCGGTCTCCTCCCAAAGTGTAACGGAGGAGCACGAAGGTACGCTCAGCGCGGTCGGACATCGCGCACTGTGTGCAAAGGCATAAGCGTGCTTGACTGCAAGATCGACGGATCAAGCAGGTACGAAAGTAGGTCTTAGTGATCCGGTGGTTCTGTATGGAAGGGCCATCGCTCAACGGATAAAAGGTACTCCGGGGATAACAGGCTGATACCGCCCAAGAGTTCATATCGACGGCGGTGTTTGGCACCTCGATGTCGGCTCATCACATCCTGGGGCTGTAGTCGGTCCCAAGGGTATGGCTGTTCGCCATTTAAAGTGGTACGCGAGCTGGGTTCAGAACGTCGTGAGACAGTTCGGTCCCTATCTGTCGTGGGCGTTGGAGATTTGAAAGGGGCTGCTCCTAGTACGAGAGGACCGGAGTGGACGAACCTCTGGTGTTCCGGTTGTCACGCCAGTGGCACTGCCGGGTAGCTAAGTTCGGAAGCGATAACCGCTGAAAGCATCTAAGCGGGAAACTTGCCTTGAGATGAGTCTTCCCTGACCCTTTAAGGGTCCTAAAGGAACGTTTAAGACTAAGACGTTGATAGGTTGGGTGTGTAAGCGTAGCGATACGTTGAGCTAACCAATACTAATGAACCGTGAGGCTTAACCTGACAACACCGAAGGTGTTTTAGAGAGACGAAATAGTTTTCGAATGTGGGTGAGAAGCCGAAAGGTGACGGACACAGCAGCTTGTTCAAGATTGATGTTCTGGTTTAGCGAAGAAAAGCGCTGAACGGGAACGAACCGAATTTGTCTGGCGGCAATAGCGCGGTGGTCCCACCTGACCCCATGCCGAACTCAGCAGTGAAACGCCGTAGCGCCGATGGTAGTGTGGGGTCTCCCCATGTGAGAGTAGGGAACTGCCAGACATTAAATTAGTGAGAAAGCCACCCATTGGGTGGCTTTTTTGCGTTTGGGGAAATAAAAATGATGCTGTTTACGGTGGTTGAGCCGTTCGGTATGCTTCGCTTTGTTTACACTCTGCCCGCTATTTTTATGGTTGAAAGAGGAAGAGACTCAAAAGCCATAAGTTAATCAATAATCCACTCAGCAATTAACGTGTTTTTGATGATACTGTGCTGCGTAAGTGGATTTGATAAAGATTAGCGGGGATTCCTATTGTTGGCTCTGTCTTTTTCAACGCTGGTAAAGTATGGAGATGAAGCGACAAAGCCCCTCGTCAGCTAGTTATAAGCCAATCCGTAGTTCACTTAGCAATTAATTTGT
>NZ_JBEZMA010000135.1:0-1936 GCF_040652415.1 Streptomyces sp. NPDC048255 | reverse complement strand
GGGAGTTGTGGGTGTTTCAAAGGCAATGAGGCGACTTAAGGCCGCGGTGAAGGGCAGCGCGGGGAGCGCTGATAGCGTCGGGCGTTCCTCTTCAACGCTGGAGCGGCCGGTCGACCGTCTCGGCTTGTTGGCTGGGTTGCTGACGTTGCGTCACTTCCAGCGACGCCAGGTTCCGCATGGACTCGCCCAGCGAAACGTTTGCAGCCGTCTGAGCATTTACATGTGAAAGCTTGTGACCCGGGTCGTCTAGGCGTCCTTCAACTGCAATCACATTCCGGCCGATCTCTCCGCCCGGATGTTGGCTCAGCAGCACATGGTCGATCCGCTCTAGCCCGTCGCGTCTGGCTTGGGCGCAAAGGCTGCCGGCGATACAGTCCAATGCCTGATCGCTAGGGCTCAGCCCATGCTGGGCGAACGCTTCCAGCGTCTTCTCGCGTGTATTCCGCAAGAACGTATTTTCGGTTGCGCCGCCGTGATTACTGCGTTGCGGCTGCGCCGGCTCGTTGTCACCTGCTTGTCCAGGTGGCTGGGCATCGGTCCTAGGGCGCAGCACGCGCTCGAAGTCGTGCAGGTAGGCGTCGCGGTGGGTCAGAACGCCATTGCCGTCTTGATCGGTCAGGGAGCCGCCAAGCGTGTATCGCGTGTCCGCGACTTTGCCAGCGATCGCCGCGACCACCTGCTTGTCCTCTAACTCTCCGGAGTTCCATTGCTGATAGAGCCTGGCTAGCTCTAGGCCATTCAGATAACCGATGGCATCGAAGGGTGACTCCTTCTTGAACTCCGGCTCATTCTTCAAGTCCCTGAGAATAGGGAACGCGTTGAATATGGCTGTGGCTTCGATCTCGCTGCGGTACTGCACATACTCTTGTGCGGTTCCATCGGGTTTGAAGGGGCGCGTGGTGTTATCGCGGTCGTGCCCGATCTCATGGGCCAACATGGCGAACATATGGCGTTGCGACCAAGGAAATGCGCCGGGCTGCTGTAGATTCCGCCAGTTCTCTTGGTCGACGACGATCGCGGGTGGGTCGCTCGGCCGATAGCGCGGTAGGGTGGCGCCGACTTCGGTCTCGATCTTACCGCCCTTGTCAAAAAATTCCGCAAAGTTCTGGCTTGCGTGAGGTGACAGCAGTATCCATCGCTTGATGTGTTCTGGCATCTGCTGAAACTGGTCACTGCGCTCAAGAGCGTCTGTGTCGCGCGTGCTCACTTGTCCCTCTCGATGTGGATCGTTTGGAGGCACTTGCCATCGGGGGTGGACGTGATGCCGACCAGCATTCCGTTCTTAAAGGCGTTGTAAATAGGAGCGGATACCTTGCCCGAGCCCTCATAGGGCGTGGCCTGAGTCAAGTTCAGCGCTCGCTGTGTAGAGAAGCATGGTTCCGCTGCGAGGCCTAGCGAAATGAAATCAGCGGGAGGCGGTTCGAGCCAGAACAAGGAAAGAACCTGACCGTCTGCGAGTGTCTTGGCATCGCGATTGATGTACTTGGCGCCAGACGGGTTGATGCCGTAGATCTTTGATAGCTCTGCGCTTACGCGGCCCATTCCAGCGACTCCGCTCAGGGGTTCAGTAAGAACGCGCTCAATGGTTAGCGGATCGTTGGCTGTTGATCTAACGTTCGAGGCGCAGCCAGACAATAGAGTGAGTGCCGCAGTGGCAGCGAAACTTAGAGTTGCGCTTTGGCTGCGAACCGAGGGCTTCATCGCTGTCTGCCAGGCTCGTTCGCTATCGCTACGTGCGGCCATGAGGACAGGTCCTGTGTAAGAAGATAGCCGCGTGCTATGCATTTACTGATTGGGCCAGGCGGAGGGCGAGTGAACGCGATAGGTCTAACGCAACGTTTACCGATACTCGCGCCGATCATAGCGCTGATCTTGGTGCGCAATGCGTGTTCTGCAAAGGTGGGCTGCGCCCGCCACGAGTGCCCAAGGGATTCGC
>NZ_JBEZMA010000134.1:0-1979 GCF_040652415.1 Streptomyces sp. NPDC048255 | reverse complement strand
GCCCGTGAACGTCTCCACCCACAACGGCTCAGTCCGCAACACCCCACCCATACAAGCAAAATGCCCAAGACTGAGCCTTCTGCAACAACCTTTAGCGCGCCGGGTAGTCCGTGTAGCCGCGCGCGTCGCCGCCGAAGAAGGTGGACGGGTCCGGGGTGTTGTAGGGGCCTTCGGTGCGGAGGCGGTCCGGCAGGTCGGGGTTGGCCAGGAAGAGGGCGCCGAAGGCGAGGAGGTCGGCGGTGCCGTCCTCGATCAGCGTGAGGGCTCGGTGGTCGGTCGGGCCCTCGGTCGCCGGGTTCAGCACCAGCGGGCCGGTGAACAGCTTGCGCAGGGCGAGGGTGCTCTGCCGGGCCTCGGGTCCGTGCTCCAGGACGTGCAGGTAGGCCAGCCCGAGCCTGTCGATCTCCTTGACCAGCGCCTCGTAGACGGGCTGCGGGTCGGGCTCGGAGATGTCGTTGTACGTGTTCCCGGGCGAGACGCGCAGAGCCGTGCGCTCGGCGCCGATCGCGGCGGCGACCGCCTTGACCGCCTCCACCGCGAAGCGGATCCGGTTCTCGGCCGTGCCGCCCCACTCGTCGGTGCGCAGGTTCGAGCCGGGGGCCAGGAACTGGTGGATCAGGTAGCCGTTGGCCCCGTGCAGTTCCACGCCGTCGAAGCCGGCTTCCACCGCGTTGCGGGCGGCCTGGGCGTAGTCGGCGATGGTCGCCCGTACCTCGGCTCCGGTCAGCTCGCGGGGGGTCACGAAGTCCTTCATGCCGTCGCCCGTGAACAGCTGCCCCTGGGCGGCGACCGCGGACGGGGCCACGGGGACCAGGCCGTCGGGCAGCAGCGTCGGGTGGCCGATCCGGCCGGAGTGCATCAGCTGGGCGAAGATCCGGCCCCCGGCCGCGTGCACGGAGTCGGTGACCTCGCGCCAGGCGGCGACCTGCTCGGCGCTGTGCAGGCCGGGGGTGAAGGGGTAGCCCTGCCCGACGACGGAGGGCTGGATCCCCTCGCTGATGATCAGACCGGCGGAGGCGCGCTGGGTGTAGTACTCGGCGACGAGTGCGGTCGCGATGCCGCCCTCACCGGCGCGGCTACGGGTCATCGGGGCCAGGGCGATCCGGTTGGAGAGGGTGGCACCGGCGACGCGAACGGGTTCGAAAGCGCTGGTCATATTCGCCTCACATAGATAGTTGGTCGGCCAATCATTGGCTGCGAGATGCAGCGTACCTCATTACTTGGCCGACCAAGGTAAAATTTGGAGGACGGGTAGAATTCCCGCACGACGGTCCGGACGAAGACCGCTGACCGGACCCGGCGGACCCCGCCGGATCCACCGGACCGACCCAGGAGGAGCGCTGCGATGACCGCGGAAACCGCTCGGGAACCGCGCACCACCTCGGAGTGCGCGGCGGCGCCCAGCGCCGTGCTGGACGGGCCGGTCAGCCATGCGATCAGCCGGGTCTCCCGGCTCCACCGGATCGCGGCGGGCCGGGTCCTGCGGGACCTGGGGCTGCACCCGGGGCAGGAGTTCCTGATGATGCACCTCTGGGACAGCGGGGCCGTGCGCCAGTCGGAGCTGATCAAGGCGGTCGGCCTCGACCCCTCCACGGTGACCAAGATGCTGCAGCGCCTCGAGCACTCCGGCCACGTACAGCGCCGGCCCGACCCCTCCGACCGGCGCGCCTCCCTGGTCGAGGCGACGGACACCAGCTGCGGGCTCCTGGTCGAGGTCCGCAGGGCATGGGGCGAGCTGGAACGCCAGACCCTGGACGGCCTGGACGACGCCGAACGCGCCGAACTGGCCCGCCTGCTGGGCAAGGTCGAGGCCACCTTGTGCACGGAGGTCACCCGGGGCGGCGGCGCGGAGTGCGAAGCGGAGTACAAGGGGCCGGGCGGCTGCTAGGTCCTGTCCGGGCGATCTTCGTGGATCAGCCCGCGTCGTCCGGTGCGGTGCATCGCAAGGCGGAGGATCGCAGCTCGTACTCGGCCGTACT
>NZ_JBEZMA010000133.1:0-2370 GCF_040652415.1 Streptomyces sp. NPDC048255 | reverse complement strand
CCTCGCTCGGATAAGGCGGGCAGCGGTCGCCCGCTGAGCACGGCGGCACGTTGCGTTGCTGCGACACCAGCCGACGCTTGGAATCGAAATACAGGATATCCAGCGAAATCTTGGTGTTCTTCATCCAGTAGGCCTGCAGGTCCTCGCTGTCGTGCACGAACACCATGCCGCGGTCGGCCGGCATGTCGTCGCGGAACATCAGCCCGCGCGCGCGTTCCTCCGCGGTCTTGGCCACCTCGACTCCGTAGCGCTGGCCGCCGACTTCGACCCAACTCCCGCCTCCGCCCCCGGCGCAAGCGGCCAGGCCCAGCAGGCAGGCGAGCAGTACAGCAGAGGTCTTCGACATGGCCGGTTCCTTGGGCGCTGGACGATGCGGCGAACATCGTCCAGCGGCCCGACGGCGTCAAGACGAAAGCGTCATGAAAATTCTTTCGCCCACCCCCTTCCCGAAGCGGGGGCGCATCTGCATAATGCGCGGCCCGCCGGACAGCAGCATCGATCGGCGGGACGCGCGGAAGGCGGCGGTTTCGAAACGTATTGACGGATCGAAAACATGCTGTACGATGCGCGGCCCGCAGGCAGTTCAACGCCTGCGGGAACGCGCAAAAACAGCGGTTTTCGACGAGTGTTGACGAATCGAAAACAGGCTGTAAGATGCGCGGCCCGGCAAGCAGAAGATCGCTTGTAGGGAGCGCGGAAAACGGCGGTTTCGGTGAGTGTTGACGAACTGAAACGAAGCTGTAAGATGCGCGGCCCGGACGACGGATGGTGAGGTCGGACGGAGCGCGGTACGGCAGTCGGTTTCGACGGGTGGTTGACGAAACGAAACGATGCTGTAAGATGCGCGGCCCGGTTGGACGGACGCTTCGCTAAGAAGGCGGTTCGGACGAATCGGGAGGCAGCAGAAAGATTCGCGGACAGGTGTTGACGTTCACGAAAACTGCTGTATAGTGTGCGGCTCCCTCGGGCACTTCGGTGACGAGGACGGAACAAGGCGCTGAGGCCGGTTCCGAGGATCTTTGACAGTGTGCGCAGGTGACTTGTGCGGGCGTCTGGCGAGTGGATGGTTGTCCATCTTGCAGACTCTCGTAACACAGTCCAAAGATTTGAAACAGCATGCAAATGCTATTTGAGTAATTGGCCTGGAGCGAAGTCTGCACTCAAAGCTTTGATGAAGCCGCAAGGTGGAATCGAAAAATTTAAGTGAAGAGTTTGATCCTGGCTCAGAGTGAACGCTGGCGGCAGGCCTAACACATGCAAGTCGAACGGCAGCACAGAGGAGCTTGCTCCTTGGGTGGCGAGTGGCGGACGGGTGAGGAATACGTCGGAATCTGCCTATTTGTGGGGGATAACGTAGGGAAACTTACGCTAATACCGCATACGACCTACGGGTGAAAGTGGGGGACCGCAAGGCCTCACGCAGATAGATGAGCCGACGTCGGATTAGCTAGTTGGCGGGGTAAAGGCCCACCAAGGCGACGATCCGTAGCTGGTCTGAGAGGATGATCAGCCACACTGGAACTGAGACACGGTCCAGACTCCTACGGGAGGCAGCAGTGGGGAATATTGGACAATGGGCGCAAGCCTGATCCAGCCATGCCGCGTGTGTGAAGAAGGCCTTCGGGTTGTAAAGCACTTTTGTCCGGAAAGAAAAGCTTAGGGTTAATAACCCTGAGTCATGACGGTACCGGAAGAATAAGCACCGGCTAACTTCGTGCCAGCAGCCGCGGTAATACGAAGGGTGCAAGCGTTACTCGGAATTACTGGGCGTAAAGCGTGCGTAGGTGGTTTGTTAAGTCTGATGTGAAAGCCCTGGGCTCAACCTGGGAATGGCATTGGAAACTGGCTTACTAGAGTGCGGTAGAGGGTAGCGGAATTCCCGGTGTAGCAGTGAAATGCGTAGATATCGGGAGGAACATCCGTGGCGAAGGCGGCTACCTGGACCAGCACTGACACTGAGGCACGAAAGCGTGGGGAGCAAACAGGATTAGATACCCTGGTAGTCCACGCCCTAAACGATGCGAACTGGATGTTGGGGGCAACTTGGCCCTCAGTATCGAAGCTAACGCGTTAAGTTCGCCGCCTGGGAAGTACGGTCGCAAGACTGAAACTCAAAGGAATTGACGGGGGCCCGCACAAGCGGTGGAGTATGTGGTTTAATTCGATGCAACGCGCAGAACCTTACCTGGCCTTGACATGTCGAGAACTTTCCAGAGATGGATTGGTGCCTTCGGGAACTCGAACACAGGTGCTGCATGGCTGTCGTCAGCTCGTGTCGTGAGATGTTGGGTTAAGTCCCGCAACGAGCGCAACCCTTATCCTTTGTTGCCAGCACGTAATGGTGGGAACTCTAAGGAGACCGCCGGTGAC
>NZ_JBEZMA010000132.1:0-2573 GCF_040652415.1 Streptomyces sp. NPDC048255 | reverse complement strand
AGTAATCGCAGATCAGAATTGCTGCGGTGAATACGTTCCCGGGCCTTGTACACACCGCCCGTCACACCATGGGAGTTTGTTGCACCAGAAGCAGGTAGCTTAACCTTCGGGAGGGCGCTTGCCACGGTGTGGCCGATGACTGGGGTGAAGTCGTAACAAGGTAGCCGTATCGGAAGGTGCGGCTGGATCACCTCCTTTAGAGACTAAAGACAGCAAATTGCTCGTCGGACGTCCGCACAAGTGACCTGCACTCAGAGTTCCTCGTCGCCACAGGGTGACGTGGGACCGTCCCGTTTCGATGGGGCTTTAGCTCAGCTGGGAGAGCACCTGCTTTGCAAGCAGGGGGTCGTCGGTTCGATCCCGACAAGCTCCACCACCAGCCAGTCAGTCAGTACATTGGGTCTGTAGCTCAGGTGGTTAGAGCGCACCCCTGATAAGGGTGAGGCCGGTGGTTCGAGTCCTCCCAGACCCACCACCCTGACGGATGAGCGGTAAAACTCTGAATTGCGCACACATAAAGATTTGAAGCATCGAAGGCGTTGAGGCCTACGGTGCGTTCTTTGAAAACTGGAATGTAGCGAGCGTTTTGAGACGGAATGTCCATGACGTGTCGTAGAGGCTAAGGCGAGTGTCGAGAGACACTTTATTAATTGAGTCGTTATATTCGAGTTCGGGCTTTGTACCCCCGAACCCTATGGCTCCGAGGCAACTTGGGGTTATATGGTCAAGCGAATAAGCGCACACGGTGGATGCCTTGGCGGTCAGAGGCGATGAAGGACGTGGCAGCCTGCGAAAAGCGTGGGGGAGCTGGCAACAAGCATTGATCCCGCGATGTCCGAATGGGGAAACCCACCTAGCAATAGGTATCCTGCAGTGAATACATAGCTGCTGGAAGCGAACCCGGAGAACTGAAATATCTAAGTACCCGGAGGAAAAGAAATCAACCGAGATTCCCTAAGTAGTGACGAGCGAACGGGGACTAGCCCTTAAGTTGCATCAGCTTCAGCAAAAGAACCTGGAAAGGTTCGCCGTAGAAGGTGACAGCCCTGTATGCGAAGGGGCTGATGCGATGAAATCGAGTAGGGCGGGGCACGAGAAACCCTGTCTGAATATGGGGGGACCATCCTCCAAGGCTAAATACTCCTGACCGACCGATAGTGAACCAGTACCGTGAGGGAAAGGCGAAAAGAACCCTGGTGAAGGGAGTGAAATAGATCCTGAAACCGTGTGCGTACAAGCAGTAGGAGCCCGCAAGGGTGACTGCGTACCTTTTGTATAATGGGTCAGCGACTTACTGTTCGTGGCAAGCTTAACCGTATAGGGGAGGCGAAGGGAAACCGAGTCTGATAAGGGCGCATAGTCGCGGGCAGTAGACCCGAAACCGGGTGATCTAGTCATGCCCAGGGTGAAGGTTGAGTAACATCAACTGGAGGCCCGAACCCACTCCCGTTGCAAAGGTAGGGGATGAGGTGTGATTAGGAGTGAAAAGCTAATCGAACCCGGAGATAGCTGGTTCTCCTCGAAAGCTATTTAGGTAGCGCCTCGGACGAATACTACTGGGGGTAGAGCACTGTTATGGCTAGGGGGTCATTGCGACTTACCAAACCATGGCAAACTCCGAATACCAGTACGTACTATCCGGGAGACACACGGCGGGTGCTAACGTCCGTCGTGAAAAGGGAAACAACCCAGACCCACAGCTAAGGTCCCAAATTCATCGCTAAGTGGTGAACGATGTGGAAAGGCACAGACAGCCAGGAGGTTGGCTTAGAAGCAGCCACCCTTTAAAGAAAGCGTAATAGCTCACTGGTCGAGTCGGTCTGCGCGGAAGATTTAACGGGGCTAAGCGATGAACCGAAGCTTGGGGTGCATACTTTGTATGCGCGGTAGAGGAGCGTTCCGTAAGCCGATGAAGGTGGATTGAGAAGTCTGCTGGAGGTATCGGAAGTGCGAATGCTGACATGAGTAACGATAATGCGGGTGAAAAGCCCGCACGCCGAAAGCCCAAGGTTTCCTTGCGCAACGTTAATCGACGCAGGGTGAGTCGGCCCCTAAGGCGAGGCAGAAATGCGTAGTCGATGGGAAGCAGGTTAATATTCCTGCACCTCGCGTAAGTGCGATGGAGGGACGGAGAAGGTTAGGCAGGCCAGGCGTTGGTTGTCCTGGTGAGAGAGTTGAGGCGGTCCCCTTAGGCAAATCCGGGGGGGCAACGTTGAGACTAAGGACCGGCCCATTAGGGCTAGGCTGCTGATATCACGCTTCCAGGAAAAGCTCCTAAGCTTCAGCTTACGCAGACCGTACCGTAAACCGACACAGGTGGGCAGGATGAGAATTCTAAGGCGCTTGAGAGAACTCGGGTGAAGGAACTAGGCAAAATAGCACCGTAACTTCGGGAGAAGGTGCGCCCTCCATGGTTAATAGCTAAGGGGGGCCGCAGTGACCAGGCCGCTGCGACTGTTTATCAAAAACACAGCACTCTGCAAACACGAAAGTGGACGTATAGGGTGTGACGCCTGCCCGGTGCTGGAAGGTTAATTGATGGGGTCAGCCGCAAGGCGAAGCTCTTGATCGAA
>NZ_JBEZMA010000131.1:0-2669 GCF_040652415.1 Streptomyces sp. NPDC048255 | reverse complement strand
TCGCTCGCCCTCATCCCGGTGCCGGACGCGCCCGTCGTACCGGAGCCGCTGCGCGGCCGGTACGTCGCCCACGTCCGCATCGCGTACACGGGTGACGCGCAGGAGGGCGAGCGCCTGGTCGCCCCGCTGCGCGCGGTCGCACCGAGGCTGCTGGACACGCTCACGGAGATGCCGTACTCGGCGAGCGCGGTCATCCACAACGATCCGCCGACGCCCATGCCGTGGTACGCGGACGTCGCCATGCTCGACGAGCTGGCCGAGTCCGACGTGCCGACCATCCTCAAGACGGTCGGCCCCGGTGCGCCCGTCATGTGCATCGTCGAACTGCGCCACCTCGGCGGCGCGCTGGCCCGCCGGCTGGGAGCGCCGAACGCGGTCGGCAACCGCGACGCCCGCTACATGCTCTACGTGCTCTCGCCGCTGGTCGGCCCGTTCACCCCCGAGACCGTGGGGCCGGTGCACCGCCAGCTCTTCGACGCCCTCTCACCCCGTACGACGGGGCGTTTCGTGAACTTCATGGGCATCGGCGAGAACGCCGATGCGGACCAGGTGCGTTCGGCGTACGACCCCGAGGACCACGCACGTCTGGTCCGGCTCAAGGCCGTGCACGACCCGGCCAACACCTTCCGCGTCAACTACAACCTGGAGCCCGGTACGCCAGGCTCCCACTAGCTGGTGATCGCCCACCGCGGTGGCTCCGACCCCCTTTCCCGGGCCGCCGCGGTGGGCGGTCGCCTGTCCGCGGGTCCGTCGGCGGATCCGGCAGATTGGAAGCAGCAGATGTCCCAGAGCGTGTTCCCCCTCGACCCCACGGGGAGCGATCTCGCCGCCGAGGCCGCCGCGCTGCGCCGGCTCGGGCCCATCGCCCGGGTGGAGCTGCCGGGCGGTGTGCGGGCCTGGTCGGTGACCCGGCACGAGCGGATCAAGCAACTCCTGACGGATCCGCGGGTGTCCAAGGATCCCCGCCGGCACTGGCCGGCCTTCCGTGACGGCGAGATCACGCCCGACTGGCCGCTCTACCCCTGGGTGTCCGTGGAGAACATGCTGACGGCCTACGGCGCCGAGCACTCCCGGCTGCGCCGGCTGGTGGCGGGCGCCTTCACCGCCCGCCGCTCGAAGTCGCTCGCTCCGTCCGTGGAGGAGGTGACGGGCGGGCTGCTGGAGGAGCTGGCCGCGGTGCCGGCCGGGGAGACGGTGGACCTGCGGGCCGCGTTCACCCACCCGCTGCCGTTCCAGGTGATCTGCCGGCTGTTCGGCGTACCGGAGGCCACCAGCGACTCGCTGCGGCAGATGATGGACGCCTTCTTCCGCGATCCCGGGAACATCGACGACATCCAGGAACGGGGGCGGGCCATCTACGCGGTCCTCACCGACCTGGTGGCGTACAAGCGCGAGCACCCCGGGCCCGACTTCTCCTCCGAGCTGATCGCCGTACGCGACGAGGACGGGCAGCGGCTGAACGAGCAGGAACTGGCCGACACCCTGATGCTCATGATCGGGGCCGGTCACGAGACCACGGCCAACCTGCTGGGCAGCGCCCTGGTGGAACTGCTGTCCCGGCCCGAGCAACTGGCGCACATCCGGGCCGGCCGGGCCACCTGGCAGGACGCCGTCGAGGAGTCCCTGCGCCTGCACGGACCGGTGGCCCACATGCCGCTGCGTTTCGCGACGCAGGACATAGACGTGGACGGCGTGACCATCGCGCGGGGTGACGCGATCCTCGTCTCCTACTCGGCGGCCGGCCAGGATCCGGATCAGCACGGCCCGGACGCGCTCGAGTTCGACCTGCTCCGCGAGCGGCGCGAGCACCTCGCCTTCGGGCACGGCGCCCACCACTGTCTCGGCGCCCCCTTCGCCCGGCTGGAGGCCGGGATCGCGCTGCCGCGGCTCTTCGACCGCTTCCCCGGCCTCCGGTTGGCGCGACCCCGCTCCGAGATCCCGGGGTCCGGCTCCTTCATCGCGAACGGGCCGCGTGACCTGCCCGTCCTGCTGACCTCATGACCTCATGACGCCTGGTCCGGCTGGATGTTGTGGTTCACGCGGAAGGTGTTCGCGGGATCGTACACGGCCTTCAGCCGGGCCAGCCGCCGTCGCGCGGGGGCCTCGTACAGCATGCTGAGCCGCTCGGCCGTGGCCGGGCGGCCGTTCCCGTACACGAAGTTGAGGCTGCGGCCCACGGTCCACGGCCGGACGGCGGCGAGCAGCTCCTCGTGGACGGGGGCGATGTCGGCCGCGCTCCAGGGCCCCACGGGTGAGAGCACGCGCAGGATGTACGCCGCCCCGCGGTGGCCGACCGCGCTGGGCACGGCCGGCGGGCGGGCCAGCGCGCCGCCGAGGTGGCGCAGGTCCACGACGCACATGACGGGTGCGGCCGGGCCGGCGAGGTCCCGGACGGCGTCGAGTGCCGGGGTGCCGAGCGAGCCGAGCAGGGCGTTGTCCCCGGTGTAGCCGTGCGGGTGGACCGGGTCGTCGAAGACGGAGCCGCTCGCGGTGTACGGCATGTCACGCAGGGTGTCCATGAGCCGGGGCCCGACGGCGCGCAGCGGCGCGACGGCCTTGCGGCCGGCGATCGCCCCGCCGGTGTAGGCGATGCGGACGTGGGCGACGTATCGGCCGCGCAGCGGTTCGGGCATGAACGGCAGGTCGGGGACGGTCATCAGCCCCACGCT
>NZ_JBEZMA010000130.1:0-2859 GCF_040652415.1 Streptomyces sp. NPDC048255 | reverse complement strand
TGACGATCAGCGAACACGCTGGCGGTGTCGGCAAGGTCACGCTCGCGTATCCGTCGATGCAACAGACGCGGGTGACGCTGCCTTCTGGCGCAGTCAGGAACTACAGCTATGACGCGGCCGAATTCAAGCGACTGCTGGGATCGACCACGACCGGCGATGCCTCGACGGTTTCGCAGACGCTTTCGAGAGGCTACGAGAGTCGCTGGCGTGTGGCTTTCGATTCGGCGACAGGCGGCTCGCGGACGAACTATAGCTATACCGGACAGTATCTGACGGCACGAACCGAAGGCCTGACCACGGCCGGTGCAACCACCGCCTTGACTCGAACCATCCAGACCGACTGGAACACCGCATACAACGAGCCCAGCGAGCGGCGCACGCTCAACAACGCCGGCGTCGTGGTCCAGAAGAACAAGTGGAGTTACAACGGGCGCGGCCAACCTACGGTCGCCACGGCCGTCGATCCGGCAAACAACGAAGAGCGGGTCACGACCACAACCTACTGCGAGCAGACGGATGTGGATGCGGGCTTGTGTCCCATCGTCGGTCAAGTGATCGCGGTGGACGGCCCGCGCAGCGATGTGACCGATGTGACCCGTTTCAGCTACTACCAGGCCGATGCCGCGGGCTGCACCGCGACGCCAGCGAATTGCGGTTATCGCAAGGGCGACCTGTGGAAGATCACGGATGCCCTGGGCCGCTCGACCGAAATGCTGCGCTACGACTCCGCAGGCCGCCTGCTGTCGAGCAAGGACATCAACGGCGTCGTCTCCGACAACGAGTTCTCCACCCGCGGCTGGCTGCTCGCTACCAAGGTCCGCGGCGCCGACAACAACAGCGAAACCGACGACCGTATTTCCCGCTTCGACTACTGGCCGACCGGCCAGCTCAAGAAGTCGACTTTGCCCGACGGCGCCTCGCTGACCTTCACCTACGACGCGGCCCAGCGCTTGACCGACGTCACCGACAACGACGGCAACACCATCCACTACACCCTGGATAACGAGGGCAACCGGACCAAGGAAGACACCAAGACCTCCACCGGCACGCTCAAGCGCACCCTGTCGCGGGTCTACAACACGCTGGGGCAGTTGCAGGCGAACAAAGACGCGTCGCAGAACGCGACCGTCTACCGCTACGACGGCCGCGGCAACCAAGACCGCACCACCGACGCGCTCGGCCGGATTACCGACCAGACCTACGACCCGCTCAACCGGTTGGTGCGGACGCTGCAGGATGTCGGTGGACTTAATGTCGAGACGAAGTTCGAGTACGACCCGCTGGATCGGGTGGCTAAGGTTACCGATCCGAAGGGGTTGGATACCGTTTATAGCTACAACGGTTTTGGCGATCAGGTCCGCTTGAGCAGTCCAGATACCGGCGTAGCCACTTACACCTACAACGCGGCAGGTGGTGTTGCGACTAAACAGGACGCCAACGATGCGGTGCCGCATCGCTATGTCTACGACGCCTTGAATCGCACCAAGGCCATCTACTACTCGGCCAGCGGGGGGGCGGATGTGGAATTCGACTACGACACGGTCAATAGCGCCTGTGCAGTGGGCGAAACCTTTGCCGCTGGGCGAGTAAGTGCGATGCGTAAGGACGGAACGGAACTGAAATATTGCTATGACAGGTTCGGGCAGGTCGTGCGCAAAGTGCAGGCGATCGATGCGGGCGTCCTGACGATGCGTTACGCCTATACCCTGGGCGGCGAGTTGAAGAGCGTGACTTATCCCGATGGATCAATTGCGGACTACACGCGCGATGGCAGAGGGCGGGTGACGGAGATTGGAGTTACCCCCAGTGCTGGCGTTCGTTCGGTCGTGCTGACTGGGGTGGCTTACGAGCCGAACGGGCCGGCCAGAAGCTGGACTTATGGCAATGGAACGGTCCAGTCCCGCGTTCATGATCAGGACTATCGGGTCGCGACGGTTTCCGGCTCGGGAAATGCCGCGCTTTCCCTGCACTACGATTACAACGAAATTGGAGAGGTCGCGGCGTTGAAAGATGGGCTGCAAAGTGCGGTCCTGGCCAAGTACGACTACGACAGCTTGAGTCGGCTGACCGTGACGCGCGATGGGGCATCGGGAGTGCCTTTGGACTCTTATGGCTATGACGCGGCGGGCAACCGTACAAGCTTCAAGCACGGCGGGGTCAATGAGCTGTACGGCTATGCCTCAACGAGCCATCGTCTCGCAAGCGTTGGCGGGATTGCGAGGGATTACGATGCCGCAGGCAACGTGACGAGTATCGGTGCGGATAAGCAATTCGAGTATGGCGCCGACGACCGTTTGAAGACCGTCAAATGGAATGGCCTCGACAAGGCTGGCTATCGGTACAACGCGCTTGGGGAGCAAGTGCGGGCTGCCGATGTGGGAGTTGCAAGCTCTAGGTTGTTGTACAACGAACGAGGCGGTTGGATCGGAAGTTACAGCGATACGGGTCTGCCGATGCAGCAGATCGTTTGGTGGGATGGCGTGCCGGTGGCAGTTCTGGCGAACTCGCCACAGGGACAGAAGCTCTACTACATCTACACCGATCGTCTGGCCACGCCCCGAGCGGTCGCCGATCCGCAGCGCGATGTCGCGGTGTGGTCGTGGGATGCGAAGGGCGAGGCGTTCGGCGCCACCGCGCCGAATCAAGATCCGGACTTGGACGGGACCGCATTCGTCTTCGACATGCGTTTTCCAGGGCAGCGGTTCGATCCCTGGACTGGATCTAACTACAACTATTTCCGCGACTACGACGCTTCGGTTGGCCGTTACTTGCAGAGCGATCCGATCGGGATGTCGGGCGGGATCAATACCTTCGCCTACGTAAGCTCGAATCCGGTGTCGGGCGTCGATCCGTTCGGGC
>NZ_JBEZMA010000129.1:0-2863 GCF_040652415.1 Streptomyces sp. NPDC048255 | reverse complement strand
TTCGATCAAGAGCTTCTCCTTACGGATAACCCCATCAATTAACCTTCCAGCACCGGGCAGGCGTCACACCGTATACGTCCACTTTCGTGTTTGCACAGTGCTGTGTTTTTAATAAACAGTTGCAGCCAGCTGGTATCTGCGACTGGCTTCAGCTCCATGGGTAAACCACTTCACCTAATGCCAGCGTGCCTTCTCCCGAAGTTACGGCACCATTTTGCCTAGTTCCTTCACCCGAGTTCTCTCAAGCGCCTGAGTATTCTCTACCTGACCACCTGTGTCGGTTTGGGGTACGATTAATGATAATCTAGAGCTTAGAGGCTTTTCCTGGAAGCGGGGTATGAGCTACTTCGCCACCGTAGTGACTCGTCATCAGACCTCAGCATATAGTGAACCGGATTTGCCTAATTCACCTGCCTACATCCTTAAACCGGGACAACCGTCGCCCGGCCAGCCTAACCTTCTCCGTCCCCCCATCGCAATTATCACCAGTACGGGAATATTAACCCGTTTCCCATCGACTACGCATTTCTGCCTCGCCTTAGGGGTCGACTCACCCTGCCCCGATTAACGTTGGACAGGAACCCTTGGTCTTCCGGCGTGCGGGTTTTTCACCCGCATTATCGTTACTTATGTCAGCATTCGCACTTCTGATACCTCCAGCATACCTCACAGTACACCTTCACAGGCTTACAGAACGCTCCCCTACCCAACAATATTTACATATCGCTGCCGCAGCTTCGGTGCATAGTTTAGCCCCGTTACATCTTCCGCGCAGGCCGACTCGACCAGTGAGCTATTACGCTTTCTTTAAATGATGGCTGCTTCTAAGCCAACATCCTGGCTGTCTGAGCCTTCCCACTTCGTTTCCCACTTAACTATGACTTTGGGACCTTAGCTGGCGGTCTGGGTTGTTTCCCTCTTCACGACGAACGTTAGCACCCGCCGTGTGTCTCCCGTGATAACATTCTTCGGTATTCGTAGTTTGCATCGAGTTGGTAAGTCGGGATGACCCCCTAGTCGAAACAGTGCTCTACCCCCGAAGATGAGTTCACGAGGCGCTACCTAAATAGCTTTCGGGGAGAACCAGCTATCTCCCGGTTTGATTGGCCTTTCACCCCCAGCCACAAGTCATCCGCTAATTTTTCAACATTAGTCGGTTCGGTCCTCCAGTTAGTGTTACCCAACCTTCAACCTGCCCATGGCTAGATCACCGGGTTTCGGGTCTATACCCTGCAACTCATTCGCCCAGTTAAGACTCGGTTTCCCTACGGCTCCCCTATACGGTTAACCTTGCTACAGAATATAAGTCGCTGACCCATTATACAAAAGGTACGCAGTCACACCCTAAAGGGTGCTCCCACTGCTTGTACGTACACGGTTTCAGGTTCTATTTCACTCCCCTCGCCGGGGTTCTTTTCGCCTTTCCCTCACGGTACTGGTTCACTATCGGTCAATCAGGAGTATTTAGCCTTGGAGGATGGTCCCCCCATATTCAGACAGGATAACACGTGTCCCGCCCTACTCGTCGAGTTCACAACACTAACACCTTCGGATACGGGGCTATCACCCTTTACTGCCAGCCTTTCCAGACTGTTCTCCTGATGCTAATGCTGATTAAGACTCTGGGCTGCTCCCCGTTCGCTCGCCGCTACTAGGGGAATCTCGGTTGATTTCTTTTCCTCGAGGTACTGAGATGTTTCAGTTCCCTCGGTTCGCCTCGTTTGACTATGTATTCATCAAACGATAGTGCAACGAATTGCACTGGGTTTCCCCATTCGGATATCGTCGGTTATAACGGTTCATATCACCTTACCGACGCTTTTCGCAGATTAGCACGTCCTTCATCGCCTCTGATTGCCTAGGCATCCACCGTGTACGCTTAGTCGCTTAACCTCACAACCCGAAGGTGTCTTCTTACAACGAGTGACTGTGCTTCATGATTTCGGCGTTAGTCCGTGCTCGCAATGCTCACGTACTTTAAGTACGCTGCGCTTGCTGTGCGCGGGCTGCCTTGAACTCATGTCGCTCGTCGACTCGATGCTTCAGAGAAGCACATTCAAGTTGAGATTTTTGAGAGACTCTCACATTGTTTAAGCGATAAACAATGTGCGTTGTTTTCAATTTTCAGCTTGTTCCAGATTGTTAAAGAGCATAATTGTTAAACCAACTATCTACATAATTGGCTTAATCATTATTGGGGACATCGTCTTTCACTCGATATCGGCGCAATTGGCGTCCCCTAGGGGATTCGAACCCCTGTTACCGCCGTGAAAGGGCGGTGTCCTAGGCCTCTAGACGAAGGGGACACGAAAATCACAAAAACTTTTTGCGCTTTTCATGTAAGCCCTATTCTTGCGAATAAGTCTCCCACGTATAGCCTATTGCTCTACTTTCTATCAGACAATCTGTGTGAGCACTTCACAAAAACACTTCAATGGTAAGGAGGTGATCCAACCGCAGGTTCCCCTACGGTTACCTTGTTACGACTTCACCCCAGTCATGAATCACAAAGTGGTAAGCGCCCTCCCGAAGGTTAAGCTACCTACTTCTTTTGCAACCCACTCCCATGGTGTGACGGGCGGTGTGTACAAGGCCCGGGAACGTATTCACCGTAGCATTCTGATCTACGATTACTAGCGATTCCGACTTCATGGAGTCGAGTTGCAGACTCCAATCCGGACTACGACGTACTTTATGAGTTCCGCTTGCTCTCGCGAGGTCGCTTCTCTTTGTATACGCCATTGTAGCACGTGTGTAGCCCTACTCGTAAGGGCCATGATGACTTGACGTCATCCCCACCTTCCTCCGGTTTGTCACCGGCAGTCTCCTTTGAGTTCCCCACCGAATCGCTGGCAACAAAGGA
>NZ_JBEZMA010000128.1:0-3016 GCF_040652415.1 Streptomyces sp. NPDC048255 | reverse complement strand
GTCGGCGGCGTCCTGCTGGACGCCGCCGACCGCGAGCGCGGGGGCGAGCAGCAGGCCGCTGCCGACGGCCAGGCCGCGCAGGGACGCCCGTACGACGGCACGGTGCTTCCGGATCCGGGCGTCCCGTCCGGCGTAGGCACGGAAGCCGAACCGCCACCCGCGTCGGGTTGAACGGCCCGGGCGCGGGCGGCGGCGAGTCAGGGCCGGGCGGCGAGGGCTTCGACCTCGAACAGCACGTCAGGCGCAGCCAGGCTCGCGACACCGATCAGGGTTTGGGTGGGCGGTTTCGTACCCCAGCCCTCCCGCACGGCCCCGGCGATCGGCCCGAGCTTGCTGACGTCATGGTTCACCACATACGTCCTGAGCTGGACGACGTGGCTGAGGTCGAGCCCATGGGCGGCAAGAGCGACGCCGATGTTGTGGAACGTCTGCTTCACCTGCTCGGCGAAGTCGGCCGAGACAACCGCGCCGTCCGGGCCCGATCCATACTGCCCCGCGACGAGCACCAGCTCCGTACCTGCGCTGACGGTTGCGGTGTGGCTGTAGCCGAACGGGACCGGGTCGTGCAGACCCTCCGGATTGACAATGGCGTGTGCCATGGGGATCACCTCTCGTGTGCGATGGCGCTTTGTCGAGCTGGTGGTAAGCCTGTCAACTAATCACGACAACCTGTGTCGTGTATTCCCTTGGAGTTTTCGTATGCGCGCCGATCGGTTGGTATCACTGGTGCTGCTGCTGCGGCAGCACGGTCGGCTGTCCGCGGCCGCGCTCGCCCGCGAGCTGGAGGTGTCCACCCGCACCGTGCTGCGCGACATCGAGGCGCTGTCCGCAGCCGGCGTCCCGGTCTACGCCGAACGCGGCCGACACGGCGGTTTCGCGTTGCTGCCCGGTTTCCAGACCGAGCTCACCGGGCTGAACCACGACGAGGCCCTTGCCCTGCTGGTCGCCGGATCGCGGCGCGGGACGCAGGTATTCGGCCTCGACGCGGCGCTCGCTTCGGCCATGCGCAAGGTGGTTGACGCGCTCCCCGAGAGCTATCGGGCCACCGCGGCCGGCGCGGCTCAGCGATTGCTCATCGACCCGGAGACCGACCTCCTCGCGCGTCGGCTGGCTGCTGAGGAGGTGCCCGACACCGTAGTCGCCGAGGTCCGGCGCGCGGTGTTCGCCGGACACAAGCTGCGCATCCACTACGCGGCCGTGGACCAGACCCCGGAGTGGCGCACGGTGGACCCGATCGGCCTGGTCACCGTACGCGACCAGGGCTACCTGCTGGCCACGAGGTCCGGCGCGGACCGCACCTACCGGCTGTCCCGGGTCTTGGCCGCCGAGGAACTCGCCGAACCGGCGCAGCGACCGGACCGGGTCGATCTGGACCGGGCCTGGCAGGAACGCAGCGCGCAGTTTCGGGCCGGCGGCGACCAAGTCACCGTGTCGGTACGGGTGGACCCGGCGCGGCGGAAGGACCTGGTGGGCACCGCGCTCGCCGTCCGCGCCGAAGAAGCCGACGCAGACGGCTGGCTGCGGCTGGAGGTGACCTTCCAAGATCCGAGACACGCCGAATGGGCACTGTGGCACCTCGCCACGAACGCGGAAGCCCTGGCCCCGCAGTGGTTGCGCGACTCCCTGCGCGACCGCGCCGCCGCGATCGCCACCTGCTACGGAGTCTCGTCCTGAGGGGTCGCCTTCTGCGGGCCGCAGCCGAAGCCGACAGGCACCGGCCGCGCGCGCCGCAGTTCGGCCTCACTCCGCGGCACCTGTCGCCGTTCGCGGAGGCCCCACGTGTTCAGCGTCCCTCACCGGCCAGCCCTGCCAGCTTCGACGCGTGGAGCCCGCAAAGGCGTGCCCCGACCGTGGTCCTCAGTCGTGACGGGCGAGTTTGACCGCGGAAAGGAGCAGGATCACGGCCAGCGCGGGGATGAGGACCAGGTCCGGGAACACACCGAGGAGTAGCCCGCCCAGCACCGCACCGGCGACCGAGCCCGCGGCCATGACCATGGTGAAGCGGGCATGGGCTCCGAGGACCGCGAAGCTGCCGTCACGGCTGTAGCGGGCGAAGGCCACCAGCATCGTCGGCAGTGACACCAGCAGGGAGAGGCTGCCCGCGGTCTTGATGTCCTCTCCGAAGAGCAGCACGATCGTCGGGATCAGCAGCTCGCCGCCGGCCACGCCCATGATCGCCGCGACCACCCCGATGCCGAACCCGGCCACGACTCCACAGGGCACCTGCGCCCACAGCGGCAGCGCGAGCGTCCCCAGGGTGGTGGTGTGCGTGACCAGCAGAGCGGCGGCCATGAGCACCATCAGCGCGGCCAGCACCTTGTAGAGGGTGGCGGAGCGCATCCGTACCGCCCAGGATGCTCCGGCCCAGGCACCCAGCAGGCTCCCGGCCAGCAGATTGACCGCCACAGGCCAGCGTGCGGCCAGCTCGGCGGCCGGGACCGACGCCAGCCGGGCGGGCAGGGCGACCAGGACCACGACCAGGCTCATCGCCTTGTTCAGGATGACCGCCGAGAGTGCGGCGAAGGCGAACAGGCTGATCAGCAGCGGCAGGCGGAACTCCGCGCCGCCCAAACCGATCATCCCGCCCAGGACACCGATGCCCGCCCCCGCACCGAACACCACCGGCATCGAGTGCGTCGTACGTAGGGGAGCAAGGTCCTTGTCGGTGGCCATGACGGCATCCTCGCTGGTCACAGCACCCAACCGCTATGGCACGCCGCCAGCTTCAGGGAAAGACACGGGGCCCCCGCTCACGATTCATCCGGTCCTCTGAACCACCCGTGGAGCCCCTGCGATGCCGACCACCGACGGGCCCGCACCGCTGCGACCGACGGGCCACACCGCTGCGACTGAGCACCGTGGTTGGCTGCTGAGCACCGTAGTTGGCCGGCGTGCCTCCGGGGCGGCCGGCAGGTCCGGCGGCTAGGCCCTGTCCGGGCGATCTTCGCGGGCCCGCGCCGCCTGGTACGGCGCCTCGCCGCGTTGTCGGACCGCGCGAGTACGGCCGAGTACGAGC
>NZ_JBEZMA010000127.1:0-3121 GCF_040652415.1 Streptomyces sp. NPDC048255 | reverse complement strand
AGACTCTTTCGTGTCCGATTCCCGGTCGAAGCGGGTTTCGCTTTCCAGGTTTCCGCTTTCGCGTTTCCCTTTCCGGCGAGTCCGACTCTATCAGAAGATCTCCACCGGTTTTCACCGGCTTCGGATTTCTCAATGGAGACGGGTGCCCTGTCATGGAATTGCATTCCGTACAGGGAGTGCTGCCGAACTGTCCAGTTCGAGGCAACCGCTCCACTCTACAACCCCCCGCCCGAGCCTCCAAATCGTCCTGCCCACCCCCGCCTGACCTGCGACTCGGCGCCCCGAACACCCGCAAGCCGACCTGCGCGGCCAGCCCCTCAGCCCGCTGGACATCGCTCTGCCCCACGCACACGGACAGCAAGTGCCCGTCGGCCAGCTAGGTGTGTTGTCCGGACAGGTTGGTGACGCGGCTGGCGGGTGTTTGGCCTTGGATGCCGGTGTGGGGTCGGTGGTAGTTGTACCAGTCGATCCAGTCGGTGAACGCGGCCTGGCGTTCCTGGTCTGAGGTGTAGGGCCATTGGTGTGCCCACTCCTCGAGCAGGGTGTCGTGGAAGCGTTCGACCTCGCCGTTGGTCCGGGGCCGCCAGGGCCGGGTCCATCGTGGGCTGATGCCCAGGTCTCGGCAGGTGTCGCGCCAGGTGTTCTTGCTGTAGGCCCAGGCGTTGTCGGTCAGCACTCGCTCAACGGTGATGCCCAGGGACGCGAACCGGGCCGTGGCCCGTGCGAGGAAGCCGACGCAGGTCGGGGCGGTCTCGTCGGGCAGGTCTTCGGTGTAGGCGATCTGGCTGTGGTCGTCGAGCGCGGTATGCCGGTAGGCCCAGCCTGCACCGGTCTTGTTGCGCCGTCCTTCGGCCCGGCCGAGGGTCTTGTGACCGCCGCCCCTCAGGGATCCGGCCGAGTTTCTTGACGTCGATGTGGACCAGTTCGCCGGCCGGGCTCGTTCGTAGCGGCGGACGGGCTCGCCGGTGGCCCGGTCCAGGGCAGCCAGGGGCGGCAGACCGTGACGGGTCACGATGCGGTGGGCGGTCGAGGCTGCGATGCCGCAGCGGGCAGCCGGCCGCAACGCCCCGATCCGGTGCTCGCGCCGCAGCCGCAGCACATGTTCCTCCACGGCGGCAGGCGTCCTGGCGGGCTGGCGGTGTGGCCGGCTTGACCGTCACTCATTCCGGCGACGCCCAGCGTGCGGTTCCCAGCACGCGTGTCACCAACGTCCCGGGACAACGCAGCTAGGTGCTGAGGTGCCAATGGACGTCCTGCCCGCGGGGACACCACAGACCACAGCAGCGAGCTCCGCCTCGAAGCTCAGGAAGGGAACGTCTCCACGCTCAGCCTCAGCGGCGAGAGGCCGGCCAGCTCCGCTGCATCCACCAGGAGCTCGCGGGGGCGAACGCTGGTCGCGGGCGGACGGGCTGCCGGACCGGTGTGCACGAGTGGGGCGGACTCCGGGGCCAGCACCCGCTGCAGCCGTGGTTCCCGGTGAAGACTCTCGCCTTCCACCCCTCTCTCCCCCTATTGGCCGTCGCCACGGGGTGCTACGAGGGCGGCTACTCCTACGAAGGCGGACTACTGCTGCCGTAGTCGAACGATCCGACTGGGCAGCGGTCGGGCAGGGGGCGATCGAGGACAAGGAGCTGGCAGCCCCTGCGGAGCCGACCGCACGGCGGCATCGCGGCGGGGAGGTACGCCGGCTCCTCGCCGACCTCGCGTCCGTGGCCGGTCAGCAGCGGTGCCTGCGTCGCCGGGTGCGGGCTGTCGAAGGCCTGGGGACGGACGCCTGCTGGCGGCGCTGAACGAGGGTCATGGGCGCCGGCCGGACCCCAAACGTGTACTCGGTTCTCGGTTCTCGTCGCCGGCCCGCCGGATGGTCCTGTGGCCCTTGAACGGCCGCCGGAATCGTCCCGAGCAGCTGATGCTGTTCGACCTCGACGGTCCGGAGGTCGGCGTGTTCCACCACCCGCTCCCCGTCCGTCGTGGGAGTCGTCCCTACGTCCTGGTGGGCACTGACCCGGACGATCCGGCCGAGGACAAGCGAGCCACCGCCGTGGGCGACGACCGGACATTGCGACGGCTCTTCCCGCACTCCTGGGTGCCGGAGGAACATCACCTCGCCGGCCCCGCGGCCGAGATCGGGGAGTCCCTCGTATCTGCCGGCGCCGTCCACCACAGTCACGGGCTCCAGCCCGGTGGCACCTACGTCGTACGCCGCTCCCTCAACAGGACGGTGCAGCGGCAGCACCGCGGCGACCGTCCCGCGACCGCCCTCGACACCGACGGGACACACCGTCTACGTGGCCTCCAACCCCGGAGCCCGCTCAGGGAACCGCTCAGAGGTTCACGCGCTTGAGGTACACCCGGCTGCGATGCGGGATGGTCTGGTACCAGACCATCAGGTGCTCGTCCTCGTACGTACGCAGCCGCATCGGGTGCGGGTCCTCGTAGAGGCTGCCGTCCTTGGGGTCGATCGCCATCGACGCCAGGTCGACCAGGCCGTCCATGACGGCGCCGACGAGGGCCTGGTGCTCCGCGTGCATGTCGCCGAGCACCCACAGCCGGCTGGGATCGCACTCCCAGGCCCAGCCGTTGTCATTCTCGACGCCTTCGTCCCGCTGGGTCACTGACCGATTTCCCGCTGGGCCTCGGCGAGGATGCGGCTGCTCGTCTCCATGGCGGCCCGGAACTCCGCCTCCGTGGCGGCGGGGTCTCCCGCGACGCGTTCTGCCTCGTGCAGCGCGGCCGCCCGGGCCGGCCAGCGGTGGATCGCCACGTGGGTGGCCCACTTGATCAGGAAGAACCGCAGCGGGTTGATCGCGCCCGTCTCCGCGGCACGGTCGAACGCCTCGTTGCATTCCTTGTCGAGCACGGCGAGGTTCGCCATGTCGATCCGGCGCACGGCGTCCCGCAGGGCTTCCCGCGTCATGGCCGGCTGAGGGATGAGCGGCCCGCCGTCTTCCAACTGCTGTGCTGTCATCGCGTCCTCCAGAGGAACGCTGGCCAGGATACCCAGCCCGCCCCGGCAATCGGCTAGTGAACGCAGAAAAGCCCCGCACCGAACCCGGAACGGGTTGGTGCGGGGCTTCCGCAATGATTGTTCGGCGGCGTCCTACTCTCCCACAGGGTCCCC
>NZ_JBEZMA010000126.1:0-3149 GCF_040652415.1 Streptomyces sp. NPDC048255 | reverse complement strand
CGCGCAGGAGAGTCCCCGCAGGACGAGCGCGCAACCCAGGCCGGAAGCTTCGTAGCCGGGGCTAAGTGCGCGAGCCGAGGAGACGCTCCGGAGCGTCCCCGGCCCACACCCAACGCCAAACCCAGCCCCGCCGGCGATTGAGGCGCGGGGCCTGGGGCAGCGCCCCAGCAACGACGCCGCACCCGGCCAAGCCCCCCGCAGGGAAAGCGGCGGCCCCGGCCCGCGCCCGACGCCCAACCCAGCCCCGCCGGCGATTGAGGCACGGGGCCGGGGGCAGAGCCCCAGCAACGACGCCACACCCGCCAAGCCCCCCGCAGGGGAAGCGGCGGCCCCGGCCCACACCCAACGCCCAACCCAGCCCCGCCGGCGATTGAGGCGCGGGGCCTGGGGCAGAGCCCCGGCAGCGGCGCCCGGCCAGGACCACCGCACAGGCACAGCGCCGGCGTCCTGGTCGCGCGCCCGCACCCGTCCGGCGGGACAATGACCCCATGCGTACGCTCCGCACACTCGGCACGGCCGGGGCCGCGGCCCTGCTGACCGCAACCGCGGCGACCGCGCCGGCGGCGACGGCCGCCCCCAGCCCGCCGCCCCCGCCGAAGCCCCTGCTGACCGACGCCCAGGTCGACAAGGCCGTGGCCCGGCTCGATCAGACCATCACCGACCTGATGCGCCGCACCGGCGTCCCCGGCCTCTCCGTGGCCGTCGTCCACGACGACGAGGTGGTCCACCTCAAGGGCTTCGGCGTCCGCCGCACCGGCGAGCCCGCCAAGGTCGGCCCCGACACCGTCTTCCAGATCGCCTCCGTCTCCAAGCCCGTCTCCTCCACCGTCGTCGCCGGCGCCTTCACCACCCCCGACGAGTGGGACCGCCACATCACCCTCCCCGGCTTCGCCTTCAAGGACCCCTGGGTCACCGACCACGTCACGACCGCGGACCTGTTCTCCCACCGCAGCGGCCTGCCCGACCACGCGGGCGACCTCCTCGAAGACCTCGGCTACGACCAGTCGTACATCTTCGACCACCTGCGCCTGGAGCCCCTCACCCCCTTCCGCGCGAGCTACGCCTACACCAACTCCGGCCTCACCGCCGCCGCCGAGGCCGTGGCCCGCGCCAAGGGCACCAGCTGGCAGAAGCTCAGCGCGGACACCCTCTTCAAACCCGCCGGCATGACCCACACCAGCACCGAGTTCTCCGCCTACGTCAACGCCCCCGACCACGCGGCCACCCACGTCAAGAACCCGGACGGCACCTGGAGCCCCCGCTACGTCCGCGCCCCGGACGCCCAAGCCCCCGCCGGCGGCGTCAGTTCCACCGCCCGCGACATGTCCCGCTGGCTGCGGCTCCAGCTGGCCGACGGCACCCTCGACGGCAAGCGGATCATCCCCGCCGCCACGCTCGCCCGCACGCACGTTCCCCAGATCGTCTCTCAGCCGCCCACCTCCCCCTCCGGCCGCGCCGGTTTCTACGGCCTCGGCTGGAACGTGTCCTACGACGACTCCGGCCGGCTGCGCCTGAGCCACTCCGGCGCCTTCGAACTCGGCACCAACGCCAACGTCACGATGCTCCCCCTGGAGAAGCTCGGCATCGTCGTCCTCACCAACGGCGCCCCCGTCGGCCTGGCCGACGCCGTCGCCCTCGATTTCTTCGACGTCGCCCAGCACGGCAAGGCCACGACCGACTGGCTGCCCCTGCTCGCGTCCGTCTACGCGAAGGAGGTCGACGAGGCCCGGTCCCCCACCGACTACGCCCACCCGCCCGCCTCCGCCAAGCCCGCCAAGGACAGCGCCGCCTACACCGGCACCTACGACAACCCGTACTACGGCAAGGCGACCGTGACGGCCGACAACAAGGGCACGCTGACCCTCGCCCTCGGCCCCAAGCCGATGCTCTTCCCGCTCACCCACTACGACGGCGACACCTTCAGCTTCGAGACCACCGGCGAGATGGCGGCCGGCCGCACCGGCGTGACCTTCGCAGACGGCACGGTCCGCGTCGAGTCCCTCGATGCGAACCACCTGGGCACCTTCACCCAGCAGTAGCCGCATAGCCTGTCCCCGATGAGACGCAGAGCCCCGGTACCCCCCTCGCCCCTCCCGCAGCGCGCCGGGATCGACCCGGTCCGGCTGCGCCTGCCGCCCGACCCGGACGGGGCCTGGCCGGACCTCGGCGGCTACCTCGCCGCGCACTACGCGGGCGGCCCCGGCGCCGAGGCCATCGCCCGCCTGCTGGCGGCCGGCCGGGTACTGGGCCCCGCCGGCCGGGTGCTGCGCGCGGGCGACCCGTACGAGCCGGGCGCCTACCTGTGGTTCCACCGGGACCTCCCGGCCGAGCCGGTCGTCCCCTTCCCGGTCCGCGTCGTGCACCGCGACCCGCACCTCCTGGTCGTGGACAAGCCGCACTTCCTGGCGACCACCCCGCGCGGCAGCCACGTCACGCAGACCGCCCTGGCCCGGCTCCGCGAGGAGCTGGAGCTGCCCGAGCTCAGCCCGGCGCACCGGCTGGACCGGCTGACGGCGGGCCTGGTGATGTTCAGCATCCGGCCCGCGGACCGGGGCGCCTACCAGCTCCTCTTCCAGCGGCGGCAGGTGCACAAGGAGTACGAGGCCCTCGCGCCGTACGACCCGAGGATCGACCTGCCGCGCACCGTGCGCAGCCGGATCGAGAAGACCCGCGGGGTGATCGCGGCGACCGAGGTTCCGGGCGGCGAGCCCAACGCCGAGAGCCTGATCGAACTCACGGGCACCCGGGGCGGCCTGGGCCGCTACCGGCTGACCCCGCACACCGGCCGCACCCACCAGCTGCGGGTGCACATGAACGGCCTGGGCCTGCCAATCCTCGGCGACCCGGTGTACCCGCGGGTCACCGACCCGGCCCCGGACGACTACCGCAGACCCCTCCAGCTCCTGGCCCGGGTCCTGGCGTTCACCGACCCCGTCACCGGCACCGCGCACCGCTTCGAGAGCGGACTCGCCCTCCAGGCCTGGCACGACCTCCCGGGCTGGGAAGCCGGGACCGGCCCCGGGTCCGCGTCCGGGGTCGGCGCGGAGGTAAACCTCTAGGTCCTGTCCGGGCGATCTTCGTGGATCAGCCCGCGTCGTCTGGTGCGGTGCATCGCAAGGCGGAGGAGCGCAGCTCGTACTCGGCCGTAC
>NZ_JBEZMA010000125.1:0-3440 GCF_040652415.1 Streptomyces sp. NPDC048255 | reverse complement strand
CGCGGGCCGCCCCGGCCCCCCCCCCCGGCGCCGCCGCCGCCCCCCCCCGGGGGGGGGGGGGCGGGGGGGGGGGGGGGGGGGCCCCCCCCCCCCCCCGAACCCGGCTCCGCCGGGCACCGGGCTCTGCCCGGCCCCGCTCCTCAAACGCCGGAGGGGCTGGGTTTGGCTCCGGAGGGGCTGGCTTTGGCTACGGCGCAGCCGAACCGGTCGGCGAGGCTGGACCAGCGGAGCTAACCGCAAGCGCGGCGCCACGCGTCGAGGTCGTACCGCTTCTGCAGAGAGCTCAGTTTCAACTCGCGCGAGCGGTCGCAGAAGCGGTCCGCCGACAGCTCGTACTCCACGTGGAAGACGGCCTTGCCCGCCTCGATGAAGGGGGTCAGCTTCTCGCACTCGCGGTACTGCGCGCACTGCTCGTTGACCGCGAAGTCGAACTCGCCGACCAGCTGCGGGATCTGGTCCAGGTCGTTCTTCAGGCCGACGGCCAGGCCCCGGTCGTGGGCGAGCTTCGCGATCAGCCGGTTGTACGCGAGCTGGTGCTCGGCGGTGAGCGGGAAGCCCGAGGTGTTGCGGTAGGCGTCCATGTTGTCGGGTTCCACCGCGTCGAACCCCTTGTCGCGGCACATGTCGAACCGTTCGGCGATCAGCGGTTCCAGCTCGGTCAGCCGCCGGATGTCCACCCAGCGCTCGCCCTCCCAGCCGTTGCCCTTGCCGAGCATCTCCTTCGGGAACGCGTCCGCGTCCGGGCGGAAGTCCTCCCAGGCTCCGGTGGACAGGTAGCAGATGGTCCTGCGGCCGGCCTTCCGCAGGGCCGTGACCTGCTCCTTGGTGGTGGTGAATCCGTCGAGGTCGTAGACCGGCGCGTTCACCGAGGTGTCGAGCTTCCCGGTGAGCTGCCACTGCCAGCCGGTCCCGGGCCGGGGCTGCCAGCGTTCTCCCGGTGCCTGGTCGGGCCACGGCCCGGGCGCCTCGTCGTCCGGCTCGGCCGTACAGGCGGCGAGCAGCAGGAGCGGTACGAGGAGCAGCAGGCGGGCGCGGAAACGGTTCATCCCGCCGCCTCCAGGACGTAGGGCAGGGTCCCCCACGGGTGCGCGCCGGTCCCGGGGACCGCGCAGTGCACCCCGGCTCCGCGCTGGGTGGCCAGTTGCCCGGCGAGCTCGGCGGCGGACGCGCCCGGCGGGACGGCGTAGACGAGGTGGCAGAACCGGTGGGGGGGATGGTCGGCGGTCCAGGGGGGTGCCTCGGCCGCGTCCCGGTAGGCGTCCCAGGGGCCCTCGAAGGTGACGAGGAGGTCGGCGAGCGCCGCGTAGCCGGGGTGCGGGTGGACGCCGTGGTTGAGGACGAGGGTACGGGCGCCCGCGGCGCGGGCGGCGATGGCGAGACGGCCGTAGTGCGGCAGCAGTTCGGGGCCGGCGGCGGCCTGGTCGAGGAAGGCCCCGTCGGTGGCGTACCAGTCGCGGTGGCGCAGCAGGTCCCGCACCACGGCCGCGTGGGGGCGCCGCCCGTAGTCGGTGTCGGCGTACCCCAGGACGGGCACCCCGGCATCGCGCAGCCGCTCGGAGACCAGGGCGAACCGTTCGTCGGGAGCCTCGCCCGGCCCGCTGTCGGGGTTGAGCACCACCGAGTGCAGCCGGCCCGCGGCGCTGATGAGCCGCTCCCAGGCCTCGGGCCGGTCGGCGGGGTGCTCGTAGAGGGGCACCAGCAGCATGACGTCCTTCTTCTTCGTGCGTTCTCGTGCGTTCTAGGTGTTCTGGGTGTTCTGGGCGTTCTCGGGCGTTCTCATGTGTTCCCGCGCGGCTCGGGCGTTCTCAGGGCCGTGCGGTCAGCGGTGCGCGGTCGCACGGCCGAGGAGCAGGCAGACCAGTACGCCCAGTGCGGCGGCGGCCGTGCCGGCCACCACGAGCTGTACCAGCCTGGGCTGTCCCAGCCCGGTCAGCAGGGCCGCGCTCTGGGCGATCGCGGCGGAGGCGCAGACCGCGGCCGCCGGCCGGACCGCGCCGAAGGACTGCAGGAGCAGCCCGGTCCACATCACGGTGCCGAGGAGCAGCAGCGTGGCGACGCGGACCGCGGTGAGGCCCGGGGCGCCCGGCCAGAGCAGGGTTCCGGTCAGGCCCAGGGCCAGCAGCACCACCAGGTACACGGCGAGGCAGCGGACCAGGGTGACGAGCATCCGGTGCCAGAAGGCCCGGGGCGAGCGGGCCGCCCGCAGCCCGGCGAGGCTGCCGCTGCGGAACCTGTGGAGGAGCCATTCGGCGGGGCCCATGCTGAGGGTGAGGGCCACCGCCGAGGGGGCGGCGACGGCCTCGGCCGGGCCGCCGGCGAGGACCTCCCCGAGGGCGGCGTACAGGACGAGCAGGCCGGTGCCGAGGCCGAAGACCCCGTAGGGCACGGAGTCCGCGAGCCGGGGCCCGCGCGGCCGGAACTCCTCCTCGGCGCCCCGCAGCATCCGCCAGCGGACCGGGCCCTCGCCCAGCCGGCGCTCGGCCCAGCCCCGGATCCGGCGCACGGCCGCCCGTACGCCGTCGGCCAGCGGCAGTTCCCGTACGGCCAGGGTGCAGGCGGCGAGCAGGGACACCACGAGGAGGGTGACCCGGACCGGCACGGGCAGGTCCACGAAGAGCGCGAGCAGGGCGCCTGCGGCCATCGGCCCGAGCGCGCGCAGCAGGACGCGTTCGCGGCCGAGGACGAGCAGGACGGTGGCGGCCCCGACGTAGAGGGCCTGTCCGGCGGCGAAGGCGTAGGAGAACGGCGGCCCGCCGGGCACCGCCATGGCGGCGGCGGTGCCCAGCAGGGATCCGGCGGGGGCGCCGAGGAGCAGGGTCCGCCCCGCGGCGGCCCGGTCGCCGAGGCCGAGCCAGGAGTAGGCCCGGTGGGACAGGGCCTGGTCCCACACCCAGCCGATGAGGGCCCCGGCGAGCAGGGTCACCGTCCCGGCGGGCAGGCCCAGCCGGTCCGGGGGGCCTTCGAGGAGGGGCGCGCCGAGTACGTAGGCCAGGCCGGGCAGCGCGAAGATCACTCCGCGCAGCAGGCAGGCCGTGAGGGAGACCTTCCAGGGGTCGGGGACGTCGACGGGTTCCGGGAAGGCGCGGGGCACCCGGGCGTAGAGCTCCTCGGCGAGCGCGAAGGAGTCGTGGCGGCCGTAGGTGAGCCGGATGTACTCGTCGGTCATGCCGTCGGACTCCAGCACGGCCGCGATCTCGTCGGGGTGGACGGCGGCGGCGACGAACACGTCGAGGCGTTCGGCGAGTTCGTCCATCGGGTCGGCGGCCGGTCCTTCGCGGCGCGGCCGGGGGATGCCGGGCAGGGTGTCGGCCGTGCCCGGGCCGGGGGGCCGGGCGCGGGCGCGCGGGCCCGGGCGGGGCCCCCCGCGGCCCCCCGCGCCGGGGGCGCGGCGCGGGGCTCCCCCGGGCCCCCCCCCTTCCGGCCTCGTAGAAGGCCGGAAG
>NZ_JBEZMA010000124.1:0-4179 GCF_040652415.1 Streptomyces sp. NPDC048255 | reverse complement strand
GCGAAGCGACGCGACCGCAGGGAGCGCCCTTGAGGGGCCGGCCCGACACGGAGAGACCATGGGACTGACGGGAAACCCCCAAACCATCCCTGATCGGGCCCCACTGGCACAGGCCCCCCAGGCCACCGCCCCGCGTCCGAGATCGGTCCCACCGGCACAGGCCTCCCGGAGCCCCCGCCCCGCGTCCAAGATTCCGCCCCGCCCGATCTCCCCACTACCCCCACCACCCCCACCACCCCCACTGTCAGTGCCCGCCCCTAGCGTTGGTGCAGTGCCGTTGTGCAGCCGCAGGGGCAAGCGCAAGCGCAAGCGCAAGCGCAAGCGCAAGCGCCAGCGCAACCACAAGGGGGGATCAGAACGTGAAGCCGCTGAGGATCATCGCCGGGGATGCGACGAGTCCCCAGGCCAAGGGGCCCAAAATCATCGCCCATGTGTGCAACGACCTCGGGGGGTGGGGGAAGGGGTTCGTGCTGGCCGTCTCGAAGCGCTGGTCCGAGCCGGAGGCGGCGTACCGGGCCTGGCATCGGGGGCGCAGTGGGAACGACTTCGGGCTGGGTGCCGTGCAGCTGGTGCGGGTGCAGCCCGATGTGTGGGTGGCGAACATGGTCGGTCAGCGCGGCATACGGACCGGGAGCGGGGGGCCGCCGATCCGGTACGACGCCGTGCGGCGCTGCCTCGACGCGCTGGCTGGGCATGCCCTTGAGCTGGGTGCCTCCGTTCACATGCCCCGCATAGGGTGCGGGCTCGCCGGTGGCAGCTGGACGCGCATCGAGCCGCTGATAGCCGACACGCTGGGGGCTCGGGGGGTGGAGGTGACCGTCTACGACCGGGGGTGAAGTGGGACGATCGCGGCATGGACTACCGGTACGCCACCCAGGCTGATGTGGCCGGCATGGCCGCGCTCTTCGCCGCCAGTCACCGTGACGTGCTGACGGAGCGGCAGCGGGCCGAGCAAGGGTTCGTGCAAGGCGCCTTCGGCGTCGCCGAGTTGGGGGTCATGACTGAGGCCGGTCAGTTGCTGGTCGCGGATGACGCGGGGCGGGTGGCCGGGCTCCTGGCGCTGTGCGTGCCGGAGGACGTGCCCTCCCCGCCGCCCCCGCTCGTCGGGCTGTTGGAGGCCCAGCGTTCGCTGGAGTGGCGGGGCCGCCCGCTGATCGAGGTGCGGTGGCTGCTCTACGGCCCTGTGGTGGTCGATGCCGCCTACCGGGGGCGCGGCGTCGCGCGGGAGCTGTTCACCCTTGCCATCAGGGAGGCGGCCGGGCGGGCGGACGCGGTGGTGGCGTTCATCGAGGCCGGGAACGTGCCGTCCTGGCGGGTGCACGTCGACGGGTTCGGCATGAGCCCGCTCGGCGAGTACGTCGCGGGCGGCCGTACGTACAGCGCGGTCGCGGCGCCCGCCTGAGGGGTCAGGCCGCGGTGACCCGGGCCGCGAAGGAGTCCAGGTTGTCCGTCATCCGGGCCAGGCGCTCGTCCAGGGTGAGGGACTCCTCGTACCGCGCGGTGCGCAGCTTCGGCTGCCGCTTGCCGCGTACGTACAGGGGGCAGGCGAGGTCCGCGCAGAGGTAGATGCCGACGGTGTTGCCCTCGCGGCCCCGGGCGCCCGCCAGGGGCGCGGCGAGCAGGGTGACGCCGGAGGAGGCGTGGCCGGTCAGGCAGATCTGGCACAGGCTGGACTTCAGCGCGCTCGTGCGGTTCACGGACGGCACGCGCAGGGAGATCCCCACCGGGCCCTGCGCCGCGGGCACGACGAGGTGGGCGCGCAGGGGCGCGCCCGGATCCACCCAGCCGAGGAAGTCGAGGTCTTCCCAGGGCAGTTCGGCGAAGTCGAGCGGCAGCCGCAGGCGCGCGGCCTCGCCCTTGGTGCAGTTCACGAAGGACGAGCGGATTTGCTTTTCGGTGAGTGGTTCCACGGGCATCGACCCTACGTGCGCCCTGACCGGCCCGCATCCGGATATGTCGGCGTGCTCCGCCGGGCCGGTCTGATCGACGAGGCATCCCCTAGGAGTGGGTGCGGCTGCCTTCGGCCCTGCCCGCGCTGATGGCGGCGGCCAGCAGCAGGGAGATCAGCGAGGCTGCTGCCGCCGCCCACCAGAGGTACGTCATGACGTCCAGCGCGGCGATTTCGGTGCCGTCGGGGAAGACGCAGGTCTCGTTCGGCGGGAACGTGGAGGTTTCGAGCTCGAACGGGCCGCCCGGCCCGACGATCGAGTGGGCGCACCTCTCGCGCTGCTCGGACATGGCCGTCGCCAGCCAGCAGACGACCCAGAGGACGCCCGTCGAGACCAGGCTCCGGCGGAAGACGGTCCAGGCCGTGCCGGCGCCGGTCCGCTGGTCGCGGCCGGGCGCCGGAGTGTGCATTTCGGGCATGGGCGGAAGGTTACTGCGGCTCGCTCGGCCAGTGTTCCAGAATCACCAGAGGGATCTCCCGGGGGCGGGCGGCCGCCTGGTCGTCCTCGAACGGGGGCCACAGGGCGGTCATCAACTCCCAGTAGACCTCGCGTTCCGCCGGGCCGGCCGTGCGGGCCGTGGCCTTGAGGGCGGCGGAGCCGACCTGGAGGCGGACCTCGGGGTAGGCGGTGAGGTTCCGGTACCAGCCGGGGTGCTCGGGGGCGCCGTATCCGGCCGCGAGGACGATGTGGCGGCCCGCGTCCTCGCCGTAGATCAGCGGGGTGCGGGCGGTGCGGCCGGTGGTGCGGTCGAGCGTGGTGAGCAGGAGGGTGGGTACCCCGTGCCACAGGTGGCCGTCGGCGCCAGCGCTGGTCACGTAGGCGCGTACGTGGTCGAGGCGCGGGCCCGGGCAGGGGTCCACGGGGTGGTCCCAGTCGACATCGAGTGCGTGCATTTACCCGTCCTTAGGGTTTCGGCCCCCTGGCCGATAACGAGCATTCACCGATTCTGGATGCGGTCGGACCGTAGCGCAGCTCAGCTGGTCTGGACCAAGCTCGTCCTATGGACCTGGAGCTGAGGCACCTCAAGATCATCAGGGCCGTCGCCGACGCCGGGAGCCTGACCCGGGCGGCGACCGCGCTCGGGCTCGCGCAGCCCGCGCTCAGTGCCCAACTCAAGCGGATCGAGCGCGGGTTGGGCGGGGCGCTGTTCGTGCGCGGGCGGGAGGGCGTGCGGGCCACCGCGCTCGGGGAGCTCGTACTGGACCGTGCGCGGGTGGTACTGCCCGCGGTGTGCGAGCTCCAGGAGGAGGCCCAGCGGTTCGCCCGGCAGGGTGCGGAGGGGTACCGGCTCGGGGGCACGCACGGGCCGCTGCTCGGCGGGCTCGTGGACCGGCTCGCCCGGGAGGAGCCGGGGGTGCCCGTGACCACGTACACGTCCTGGTCCGAGACGGAGATCGCCGCGGGCGTCGCCGCCGGGCGGCTGGACTTCGCGATGGTCGGGGTCTGCGGGGAGAGCGCGCCGCCGGAGCCGGGGCGGCTGGCGTGGATGGAGGTGGCGCGGGACGCGGTGCACGTGATGCTGGCCGAGGATCATCCGCTGGCGCTGGCCCGGCGCGGGGAGGTCGAGCTGGCGGAGCTGGCCGCGGAGGCGTGGGCGGACGTGCCGGGGGACGGGTGCTTCGGCGACTGCTTCGCGGCGGCCTGTGTGCGGGCCGGGTTCACGCCCGCCTGCGTGTACGAGGCGGATACGGCCTCCTGCGTGCACCTGGTGCAGGTCGGACGGGCCGTCGGGCTGTGCCGGGCCACGTTTCCGGGTGCGGCGGGGGTGGTGACCCGGCCGCTCGCCGGGGTCCCGCTGGTGTGGCGGCACCTGCTGGGTTGGCACCCGGCCGCGCGTGCGGCGGCCTGTGCGCCGGCGGTCTTGGCACATGCCAGGGCCGCGCACGCGGAAGCCCTGGCCAGAGCGGCGGGTAGCCGGCTCCGGCCGGGCCTGGTCGGCGGCTAGCCCTGCGGGCGGCTCGGCGGTGCTGGTTCGGCTCTGCCCGGGCCTCTGGGGCTCCGCCCCGGACCCCGCGCCTCAATCGCCGGCGGGGCTGGATTTGGCCACCTGCCCTGCGGGCGGCCCGGCGGTGTCGGGTCCGGCTGCGCCGGGGCCTTGCCGGCGGCTCGGCGGTGCTGGTTCGGCTGCGCCCGGGCCTCTGGGGCTCCGCCCCAGACCCCGCGCCTCAAACGCCGGCGGGGCTGGATTTGGCTTCGGCGGGTCCTGGTCGGCTGCGCCGGGCCTCGGCGG
>NZ_JBEZMA010000123.1:0-4304 GCF_040652415.1 Streptomyces sp. NPDC048255 | reverse complement strand
TGCTGGATGCTCTGCCGTTGACGGTGAACGGGAAGCTGGATGTGCGGCGTTTGCCGGTGCCGGAGGTGTCGGGTGCGGTGGGTGGCCGTGCGCCGCGGACGCCTCGGGAAGAGGTGTTGTGCGGGCTGTTCGCGGAGGTGCTGAACGTGCCCCGGGTCGGCATCGACGACAACTTCTTCGACCTCGGCGGCGACAGCATCGTCTCCATCCAGCTCGTCAGCCGGGCCCGCGCCGCCGGCCTGGTCGTCACCCCCCGGGACGTGTTCCGGCACCGCACCGTCGAAGCACTGGCCGCCGCCGCGCAAACGGTGACCGGGACGGCCGTGGTCCCGGACCAGGGCGTCGGGAAGCTGGGCCGCACTCCCATCGTGTCCTGGCTGCGGGAGCGGGGCGGTCCGATCGGCCGGTACAGCCAGTCCAAGGTCCTCAGGGTCCCCGCCGACCTGGGTCTGGAGCGGCTGACGGACGCGCTCCAGGCGGTGCTCGACCACCACGACGCGCTGCGCATGACCCTCGAACGCGCCGTGAACGGTGGCGAATGGGAGCTGGAGATCCGCGAGCGCGGGGCCGTACGGGCCGCCGACTGCGTCGAGCGGGTCGACGTCAGCGGCCTCGAAGGCGACGCCCTGAGCGCGGTCACCGAGGAGAGGTCCCGTGCGGCGCGGGCCCGGCTGGACCCCGACCGCGGGGTGATGGTCCAGGCCGTCTGGTTCGACGGCGGACCCGGACGGCCGGGGCAGCTCCTGCTCGCCCTGCACCACCTCGTGGTGGACGGCGTCTCCTGGCACATCCTGGTGCCGGACCTCGCCGCGGCCTGGCAGGCGGTCGCGGCCGGCAAGACCCCGGACCCGCAGCCGGTCGGGACGTCCCTGCGCCGCTGGGCCGAGCTGTTGACGGCTTCGGCGAACGACCCGGAGCGCCGGGCCGAGACCGAGAAGTGGGCCGGCCGGCTGCGGGACGCGGGTACGCGGCTCGGCAGCAGGCCGCTGGATCCGGCCCGGGACGCCGTGGCCACCGCACGGACCCTGACGGTGACCCTGCCGCGGGACGAGACGGCCCCCCTGCTCACCACGGTGCCGACGGCGTTCAACGCGGGAGTGAACGACGTCCTGCTGACCGCGCTGGCTCTGGCCGTGGCCTACCGGCGGCACAGGAGCGGAGGCGGTACCGACAACGCGGTGCTGGTGGACGTGGAGGGACACGGCCGGGAGGAGTTCACCGGCGGAGTCGACCTCTCGCGCACCGTCGGCTGGTTCACGACCATCCACCCGCTGCGGCTCGACCCCGGGCGGCTCGACTGGTCCCGGGTGTGGGACGGCGGACCGGCGGTCGCCGACGCCTTCAAGCGCGTCAAGGAGCAGGTGCGGGAACTGCCCGACAACGGCCTGGGATTCGGCCTGCTGCGCCATCTGAACCCGGAAACGGCGCACGTGCTGGCCGGTCGGCCCGCTCCCGAGATCGCCTTCAACTATCTGGGCCGGTTCGCCGCCCCTGACGCGGACGGCGCGGTGGACTGGGGCACGGCTGACGGTGCCGATGTCATCACCGCGGACGCGGACCCAGGGATGCCCCTGGCGCACGTTCTGGAGATCAACGCGGTGACGCAGGACCACCCCGACGGCCCCGAGCTGGTAGTCAACTGGACCTGGTCGGAGGGAATCCTGTCGGAAAAGGATGTACAGGAGCTGAGCCAGCTGTGGTTCAGAGCACTGAAATCCCTGTCGCTGTGCGCCGCAAATTCGGAAATCAATAGCAGGACCCCGTCGGATCTGCCTCTGGTGTCGTTGTCCCAGGCTGAAATCGACCTGCTGGAATCTGACTGGAGGATGTCGTAATGGCCAAGTCTGGAATCGCTGATGTACTGCCGCTCACGCCGTTGCAGGAAGGAATGCTGTTCCACTCCCTGTACGACACCGCGGCGGTGGACGCCTACACCGTGCAACTCTCCCTCGACCTGGAGGGAAGGCTTGACGCCCAGGCGCTCAAGGCAGCTGGACAGGCCCTGTTGCGGCGCCACCCCAACCTGAGCGCCGACTTCCGCTACGAGAAGCTCAACCGCCCGGTACAGGTCATCCCGCACGAGGTCGAACTGCCCTGGCGCGAGGTCGACCTGCGGGCACGGACCGAGACCGATCGCGCGGAAGAACTGGCCCGGCTCACGGACGAGGAGCGCGGCCGCCGCTTTGACCTCACCCGGCCGCCGCTGCTGCGGTTCACTCTCGTCAGGCTCGCCGACGACCGGTACCGCCTGCTGCTGTCGATGCACCACATCCTCATCGACGGCTGGTCCTTCCCCGTGCTCCTGGACGAGCTCTGCGCCCTGTACGGGAGCCGGGACGACGTCTCCGAACTGCCGCGGGTGACGCCGTACCGCGCGTACCTGGAGTGGCAGGCGAGGCAGGACCGGACCGCTGCCGAAGAGGCCTGGCGCCCGGTACTGGCCGACGTGTCCGAGCCGACCCTGGTGGTCGCGGACCGGACGAGCGGTGCGCCGGCGGTGCCCGAGACGTTCACCGCCGAGCTCTCCGAGGAGCAGACCGCCGCGCTGACCGAGCTGGCGCGCAGCCGTGGCTGGACGCTGAACACCGTGGTCCAGGGCGTGTGGGGGCTGCTGCTCAGCTCGCTCACCGGGAGGGACGACGTGGTGTTCGGTGCCACCGTCTCCGGGCGCCCGCCGGAGATCCCCGGCGTCGAGACGATGGTCGGGCTTTTCATCAACACCCTGCCGGTCCGTGTGCGGATGGACGGGCCGGCCGAGCCGGTCGCAGCCGTGTTCACCCGGCTTCAGGACCAGCAGGCGGGTCTGCTCGCCCACCAGCACCTGGGTCTGACGGAACTGCAGCGTCTGGCCGGTTCGGGTGAGCTCTTCGACTCGCTCCTGGTCTTCGAGAACTACCCTGACGACCCCGAGGGGTTCGACCGCACCGTCGACGGCGTACGGATATCCGGCTTCCGCGGATACGACGCGACCCACTATCCGCTCAGCCTCATCGCGACGCCGGGCCCCAGGCTCCGCCTCCAGCTCGGCTTCCGTCCCGACCTCCTCGACCGCGACCGGATCGCCGGGATCGCGGACCGGCTGGAGCGGACGTTCGGTGCGGTGCTGTCCGACGCGGACCGGCCCCTGGCCGCCCTCGACACGCTGGACCCGGCGGTTCGTGGCCAGGTGGTCACCGAGTGGAACGCCACCGCCCGCGCGGTTCCCCGTACCACCCTGCCGGAACTGTTCGAGGCCCAGGCGGCCCGTACCCCGGAGCACACCGCGCTGGTCCTCGAGGACGGATCGCTGTCGTACGCGGAGCTGAACGCCCGTGCCAACCGCCTCGCACACCACCTCATCGGGCTGGGTGTCGGCCCCGAGCAGCGGGTCGCGCTCGCCCTGCCCCGGTCGGCCGAGCTGCTCGTGGCGCTCCAGGCGGTGCTGAAGACCGGCGCCGCGTACCTGCCGGTGGACCCCGAGTACCCGGCGCAGCGCATCGCGTACATGCTCCAGGACGCCGGTCCCGCGCTGGTCCTGGCCACGGCCGAGACCGCTGAGAGCCTGCCCGGGGACGCAGCCGTACCGGTCCTGAAGCTCGACGACCCGGCCACCCGTGCCGTCCTCGCGGACCGGCCGGTCACCGACGTACGCGCCGGCGACCGGGTGGCGGAGCTCTCGCCCGACAGCCCCGCCTACGTGATCTACACGTCCGGATCCACCGGGCGTCCCAAGGGCGTGGTCGTCTCCCACGCCGCCATCACCAACCGCCTGCTGTGGATGCAGGACGAGTACGGGCTCACGGCCGGGGACCGGGTCCTCCAGAAGACCCCGTCGAGCTTCGACGTGTCGGTCTGGGAGTTCTTCTGGCCGCTCGCCGTGGGCGCCACGCTCGTCGTCGCCCGGCCCGGGGGCCACAAGGACCCCGCCTACCTGGCCGAGCTGATCCGCACCCGCCAGGTCACGACCGCGCACTTCGTGCCGTCGATGCTCCAGGTGTTCCTCCAGGAACCGACGGCCGGCGACTGCACGTCCCTGCGCCGGGTGATCTGCAGCGGCGAGGCCCTCCCGGTCGAGCTGAAGCAGAGGTTCACCCGCGTGCTCGGGGCGGAACTGCACAACCTCTACGGTCCGACCGAGGCCGCTGTGGACGTCACCGCCTGGAACTGCGCCGAGGAGACCGGCACCACCGGAACGGTGCCGATCGGCCGTCCGGTCTGGAACACCCGTCTGTATGTGCTGGATTCGTCGTTGCGGCCGGTGGGGCCGGGTGTGGCGGGGGATCTGTATCTGGCGGGTGTGCAGTTGGCGCGGGGTTATCTGCGTC
>NZ_JBEZMA010000122.1:0-5083 GCF_040652415.1 Streptomyces sp. NPDC048255 | reverse complement strand
ACCATGTGTTATCCGTACCCGTTCCTTAGCGTCATCGACGTCGGCCACAGGTGCATCCAGGCCCGTGTCCTTCCTGTCAGCGTCGCGTTATCCGGTACAGCAGCGGGTGCCGCTGACGTCGACGGCAGGGCGGGGAGGGGCGTTGGCAATCAGCCAGCGAGTGAGGATTGGCGAGGGATCGACCTGGACGGTCCTCGCGGACGACTTCAGCGTTGCGGTGCCGGTCGAGCAGTATTTGGAGTACCTGCGCTCGGCTGACTGCTCGCCCAACACGATCAAGACGTACGCGCGGGGACTGGCGCTGTGGTGGTCCTTCCTAGAACGGCGATCGCAGGCATGGGACGCGATCGGCGTGACTGAACTCGGCACATTCGTAGGCCAGTTGCGCCGGGGGAGTATGGCGGCAGAGGTCGTCGCGATCGGAAGGCAGGAACGGCCGGCGGACGCGACGGTGGCGAGCCGGGTCCGAGCGGTCATGGGCTTCTACCGCTACCACGCCTCATGCGGGGTCGAGGTCGCGGACCGGCTGCACGAGACAGTGCATAGTCGGTCGGGCGGTTATCTGCCATTTCTGGAGCACGTGGCGCGCAAACACGGCCGGCGTTCGAGCGTGGTGAAGGTCCGGGTCCATGCGAAGCCAGTTCCGATTCTGCTTCCCGGACAGGTGACCTCACTCCGCGACGCGGAGGCGTCCTGGGATGCCGACGAGGGCGTCTGGTCCGGCGAGCTGCGTTACCGGTTGCTGTGGATGTTGCTGGAGGAGACCGGTATGCGGCTCGGCGAGGCGCTCGGGCTGCGTCACCGGGACTGGAAGACCGGGACGGGTACGACCGCCCAGGTCGAGGTCGTCCACCAGGCGGATCATCCTCACGGTATGCGGGCCAAGAGCGGCTATCGGCGGATCTTCGTCGGCTCCGCCTTGGACCGCCTGTACGGCGACTGGGTGTGGGCGCTGTGCGAGGCGGGTGCCGATGTCGAGCTGGACGACTGGGACAACGCGTACATCTTCTGCAATCTGTATCGGGGCCGGCGCTTCGCCCCCTTGAGGCCCGAGAGCGTCTATAAGCACCTTGGGGCGAGGAAGAAGCAACTCCCCTCGCTTCCAGGGGAGATGACACCGCACTGGTACCGCCATACGCATGCCACGGCGCTGCTGCTGGCGGGCGTCCCCTTGCACGTGGTCAGCCGGAGGCTCGGGCACTCCGATGTGCAGACCACGATCAATACGTACGCCCACGTGACCGAGGACGCAGAACTCAGGGCGTGCGCGGACTGGCAGAAGATCACGCGGTCCTGGGGAGGACTGGAATGAAGGCCGAGCTGGCACTCGTCCCGACGGAGGCCGCGGAAGAGATCCGGAGTGAGCGGCCGGATGGCAGGAAGACTCAGGACAAGCGCGACCCGCGGCTGCCGATCGCCGACCTCTTCAGCGAGGAACGCGCCCGACAACTATGGGAGAGCCTTCCTGACGAGCACAGGCAGGACCACTTCGACTCCTCCAACATGCCCGACGACTACCGCCGGGCCTTCGTGGAGCAGGTGAGCAACAGGGAGAAGGGATGGTTCTCGCAGGCAATCACCTTCACCGGCCTCCCCGAGCCGATGATCTGGGAACTCGCCTGGTTCGTGGACCAGCAGGTGCGGGACGGATACGCCATCAACCCCGCACGGTTCAACCGGCTCCGCCGGGGGCTCGTCCTCGCCCTTGAGTACGGCGGCCCGCAAGCCCGGTCCGCACAGTCGATCACTGCCCTCTCCAACGAGCAGTGGGCCGAGGAAGTACGGGCTGCCGCAGTACGCACGAGCCTGCCCTCCGGAGAGAACATCGCGACCCTCGTCCTGCACAGCGTGAAGCACATCCAGGACCGGCTGGCCTACGCCTACCACGATGGAGAGTGGTGGCGGCTGAACCTCTGGAATCCCACGCTGGACAGGAGGATCCCGCAGCGAGAGCACGAACCCAGCGGCCGACACGTCGCCAACTTCGCGCATCTGACCACGGACTGGCTGAGGGAAGCGGTGAAATGGTGGTTGTCGGTGCAGCTCTTGACCGAGCAGTACGTCTGGTCATCGGTGAAGAGCCGCATGGACACCATGAAGCGGTTCCAGTGGTACATCGACCAGGCCGGATGCACCGGACCGCAGCTCGTCTCCTCTCCCGAACAGCTGAGGACCTGGGTTCGCGGCTTCGTTGACCACCTCAACAGCCACTCGACGCTCTCGGGCGTGAACAAGGGCGGGAAGCTCGCCAAGAACAGCCGCCGCTCCGCCTTGGTCACGGTCGAGGCGTTCTACCGCTGGATGTACGACAACCGCGCCGAAGCGGTGTCAGTGCTCGCAGACCCGCGGTGGGGAAGGCTCGACTCGACCTACAGCGTGCTGTTCCGGCTGGACGACAAGCCCAGGCGCACCAACCAGATGCCGGACGACATGGCCCTGGAGGACGAGGTCATCAGCCAGATCGCCGCCGGGTCCGGCCTCCTTGCGGCGCCGAAGGATGAAGGCGGCCTGGATGACCGGCAGGCATTCCACGCGCTGATGTTGCTGATCCGCACCGGCCGGCGGATGAACGAAGTCCTGATGATGGACTTCGACCCGCTCCTCCCGCTCGCTACGACTGGCCCGAAGGAGGGTGATGACGGGGCCGGATTCGTCGCCCGACTCAAGTACCAGCAGACGAAGATCACTGGCGGCGGACCCCCGACCATCCCGGTCGACCAGGAGATCGTGGACATCATCCGCGTGCAGCAGGAGTGGGCGCGTGAGTTCATCACGTCCCAAGGGGCACCGGAGGGTACGGAGCCGCCCTACCTCTTCCTGCAGACCCGGCAGAACCGGCTCGGACTGCGGCCTTACGCGTCGGCAACCCTCCACCACAGGCTCGGCAACCTCACGAAGATGCTGGCGATCACCGACAGCGTGGGCCGCCCGGTGGCAGTGTCCAAGACCCATACCTTCCGGCACACCCGCGCGACCGACCTGATCAACGCTGGTGTCCCGATCCACGTCGTCATGCGCTATCTCGGGCACCTCAGCCCCAGCATGACCATGCACTACGCCAAGACCCTGTCCACCACCGCCGAGCGCGAGTTCTTGCGCTACAAGAAAATCACCGTCGACGGGAGGACTGCGAGCATCGAGCCGAGCGACCTCTACGACATGCTCCACCTCGATCAGCGCGCCGATCGGGTCCTGCCCAACGGCTGGTGCATGCTCCCTCCCCGGCAGGTCTGTGCCAAGGGGAACGCCTGCCTGACCTGCGACAAGTTCGTCACCGACGCCAGCCACCGCGACGAGCTCCAGCACCAGCTCGCTCAGACCGAGGCCCTGATCACCCGCCGCCAGACACAGTTCACCGCTCGCCACGGCGAGCCGATGGGCGAAGAGAATATCTGGCTCGCCGGCCGGCTCACCGAGACCCGCGCCCTTGCCAAGGTCCTCATCGCCCTCGAGCAGATCGGTGTCCACGACGACGGCCAACTCCGGGCCGTACGCGGAGCAGGCGTTACCGACCGACCCGGGTCGATCCCCGGACAGCCAAAGGAATCGATTTCATGAGCCCGCTGCCACAACATCTGCAAACGGTAACGAGAGCCCGCAGTGAGGGCACCGCCGAACGTGCCCGAGCGGCCCTGTCTCGTTTGGTCACGACAGGAAAGTCCATCAGTTTCACGGCCGTTGCTCGTGAAGCTGCGGTGAGTACCGATTTCCTCTACAGGCATCAGGAACTTCGTGTCGCAATCGAGCGGCATCGCGCCAAGCGCGGCCAGGCTCCTGTGACCGCTCCCGATGCGGGCGAACCCTCGTCAACCTCAGCAGCCGTCCGGGCCCTCAGCGCACGCCTCTCGCAACAACAGCAAACCCACCGGAACGAGGTCGCACAGCTACGGAAGGCGCTCGAAGTCGCGCAGGGCGAGAACCTGGAACTTCGCCGGCGCCTGGCCCAATTCACCGCACAGTGACCGCCGCAGAAGGTTTCGGCCATGAGCTATGCTCACGGCACTGAGTACCTTCTGACACGAGAAGATGAACCCGTGGACGACCAGATCGCCCGGATCCGATCCAAGCTCACCGCACTACCAGCTGCGGAGAAGGCGACCCTTGGTGCCCCTGTCTCCGAGAAATGGGTCGTGGAATTCGAGGGCGCTCACGGCGTGCGCCTTCCGGAGGAATTCCGACGGTTCCTCACCCGCATCGGTAACGGTGGATACGGCCCGACCTACGGGTTGCTGCCCATGGAAGAGTGGCACCTGGCTGCATACGGCGGGGGCGAAGGGTATCTCTCCACCCCGTTCCCTGTCGTCCCCGACCTGGACATCCCTGAAAGTCCGGCCCCGGACGGCGCGCTCGTCGACTCCTTCCCTGGCACGATCACGGTCGTGTACCGCGGGTGCAGCGACTTCACGCTGCTCGTCGTCACAGGACCCGGCCGCGGCCGCCTGGTCGAGGTCAATGCCGACGGGTTCTTCTCCCCTCGTTTCCACGCGGACTCCGACTTTCTTGCCTGGTACGAGCGATGGCTGGACTTCGTGCTCACCGGACATCGGGATCTGACCTGGTTCGCCGACCAGATGGCCGGCAGCGAGGAAGATCTCGTGGCCACGCTCCTTGCCGACACTCTCACCGCCCGGCGGCGCGCAGCCGCATACACGTTCATCTCACACCCGAAACTCAGCCCTTCCCTGCCCGGGATCCTGCTCCAGGCGTACGAGACGGAACGTCACTCAGCCGTAAGGGAAACGATTCTTCGCGCCTTGGCGGCTCAGGGAGAGCACGGCCGCGACCTGATATCGGCCGCGCTTGCAGATCAGGCCCCCAACGTCCGATCGCTCGCAGCGGTCCTGATGACGGTGTCCACGACTCAGGGCCGGCAACTGAGTGCACCACGGCGTCAGGCACTCACCGACCGCATGACGATCGAGGACGACGCCTCGGTACGCGAGACGATTCAGAGGATGCTCGACCACCCACCCTGAGCGCGCCACCACACACTCCCCGCTATCCGTCAGCGGCATACCGCTCTCGATGTGACCAGCGAAGATAACGGGTCAAGCTGTCGCAGGTACAGATACCATGTGGTCGA
>NZ_JBEZMA010000121.1:0-5156 GCF_040652415.1 Streptomyces sp. NPDC048255 | reverse complement strand
GCGTGTCCCATGTGGCGCCGGGGGGGCGGCGCCAGCCCCGCGCGTCGGCGGGGTTGTCGTCGGTCGCCGACGCTCCGCGTCGACTCCCTCCTCCGCCTTGCAGCCGCACGCGCCTGGCGCCTCCCCGCCCGCCATGCGGGCGGACGGCGCCACTTCGGACTCACTCATCTGGCCGTTCGGCCGACTGGGGCACGCTCCGCCGATCGGTGTAGATTCGTCCTCAGTGTCAGGCGTCGCTGCTGATGGCGGTCGGGCGGTCCTCGTTGACCGGCCGAGGGGAGAGAGGGCCCCCGACGGACTGTGTGCTCCGCGCGTTCCTCCAGACTGCGTCCGGACGGACCAGCCGAACGGCGCGCTGCCCAGCCGTACCCACCCTCTCGCACCATGAGGAGCACCACCCATGGACTTCAAGGTCGCAGACCTTTCCCTTGCCGCCTTCGGCCGCAAGGAGATCACCCTCGCCGAGCACGAGATGCCCGGCCTGATGTCGATCCGCGCCGAGTACGCGGACGCGCAGCCCCTCGCCGGCGCCCGCATCACCGGCTCCCTGCACATGACCGTGCAGACGGCCGTGCTCATCGAGACCCTCGTCGCCCTCGGCGCCGACGTCCGCTGGGCCTCCTGCAACATCTTCTCCACCCAGGACCACGCGGCCGCCGCCATCGCGGTCGGCCCGAACGGCACCCCGGAGAACCCGCAGGGCGTCCCCGTCTTCGCCTGGAAGGGCGAGACGCTGGAGGAGTACTGGTGGTGCACGGAGCAGGCGCTGACCTGGCCGAACACCCCCACCGGCGGCCCGAACATGATCCTCGACGACGGTGGTGACGCCACCCTCCTCGTCCACAAGGGCGTCGAGTTCGAGAAGGCCGGAGAGGCCCCGGACCCGTCGACGGCGGACTCCGAGGAGTTCGCGTACATCCTCACCCTGCTGAACCGCACCCTCGGCGAGAACCCGCAGAAGTGGACGCAGCTCGCGTCCGAGATCCGCGGCGTCACCGAGGAGACCACCACCGGTGTCCACCGCCTCTACGAGATGATGGCCGAGGGCAGCCTGCTCTTCCCGGCGATCAACGTGAACGACGCCGTCACCAAGTCGAAGTTCGACAACAAGTACGGCTGCCGCCACTCCCTGATCGACGGCATCAACCGCGCCACCGACGTCCTCATCGGCGGCAAGGTCGCGGTCGTCTGCGGCTACGGCGACGTCGGCAAGGGCTGCGCCGAGTCCCTGCGCGGCCAGGGCGCCCGCGTGATCGTCACCGAGATCGACCCCATCTGCGCCCTCCAGGCCGCGATGGACGGCTACCAGGTCGCCACGCTCGACGACGTCGTCGAGACCGCCGACATCTTCATCACGACCACCGGCAACAAGGACATCATCATGGCCGCCGACATGGCCAAGATGAAGCACCAGGCCATCGTCGGGAACATCGGCCACTTCGACAACGAGATCGACATGGCCGGCCTGGCCAAGATCGAGGGCATCGTCAAGGACGAGGTCAAGCCCCAGGTCCACACCTGGAAGTTCCCCGACGGCAAGGTCCTGATCGTCCTGTCCGAGGGCCGCCTGCTGAACCTGGGCAACGCCACCGGCCACCCCTCCTTCGTGATGTCGAACTCCTTCGCGGACCAGACCCTGGCCCAGATCGAGCTCTTCACGAAGCAGGCGGAGTACCCGACCGACGTCTACGTCCTCCCGAAGCACCTGGACGAGAAGGTCGCCCGCCTCCACCTCGACGCCCTCGGCGTCAAGCTCACCACCCTGCGCCCCGAGCAGGCCGAGTACATCGGCGTCAAGGTCGAGGGCCCGTACAAGGCGGACCACTACCGCTACTGATCAGCACCGATCGGCTCCGATCAGCACTGATCGGCCATCCGGTCAGCGGAAGTTCCAGCAGGCCCCCGGCGGACGTCGCCGGGGGCCTGCCCCTTCGGCGCCCCCGCGGGCGGCCGACGGTACGTTGACGGCATTGCGGTGCGACTGCACCGCCCCGCACTGCCCGGCAGTGCACCCGCCCCGCCCGCCCATCCGACGAAACGTGCTCACCATGCCCCGCGGCCGCTACTCGCTCCACGACCCGCACGACCACACCCCCCTCGGGGAGGAGCACTTCCACTGCGCGCCCGGCCCCTCCGGCTGGCGCTACGTCTCCCAGCTCACCGCCCCGAACGGCGACCACCGGGGCTCCGTCGACCTCGCCGTCGACGAACTCGGCCGCCCCATCCGCCTCGAACTGAACGCGTCGAGCTGGCAGGTCCGAGGCGCCGCCATCGACGGCGTCACCTGGGTGCGCACCGACCCCACCGGCACCGAGGCCACCGAAGGCAACGTCCAGGCCCCCGCCTTCACCGGAACCTCCCCGGCCTTCCTCATCGCGACGGCCCGCCTGCTGCGCCTGACCCCCGGCGCACCCGCCACCCGCGTCCGGCTGCTCGCCCTCACCGACCCGGTCCTCGCCCCGCGTACGGTCGACCAGGCCTGGGCCCTGCTGGCGCGCGAGGAGCACCCGACGGACAGCGGCCCGCTGCTGGTGGACGCGTACCAGGTCAGCGCCCTGGACACCGGCGAGGTCCACACGATCCACATCGCGGGCGACGTGGTCCTCTCGGCCCCTGGGATCGAACTCGAACACCTGGAGACCCCGCCCTCGACCTTCGAGGCGTAGGGCCGCCCCGGCAGAGGCCTCAGGCGGGCGGCGCGAACCCGCCGCCCGGCGGCCGTACGGGCGCCACCTGCACGGGCGCCACCTGCACGGGCGCCACCTGCACGGGCGCCACCTGCACGGGCGCCACCTGCACGGGCGCCACCTGCACGGGGGGCACCGCGACCGGCGCCGCAGCCTGCGGGGCGGCGTACGGGGCCACGTGCGGAGGGGCATACGGAGCCGCGTGCGGAGCGGCGTACGGAGCCGGGGCCGCGGGAGCAGGCGCGGCCTGCGCCGCGCCACCGCCGAAGGCCCGGGCGGCGTCCCGCGTCTGACGCTCGTGCACCACCGCCATCAGGTACGCGGCAGCGGGCACCCCCGGCGGCGGCGGAGTCCCCGTACGCGCCACCAGATCGTCCGCGAGCCGTACCGCCATCGCGGCGCCGACCTGCGGATCCAGCTGTCCCATCCGCGTCAGGTACTGCCGGATCGCCAGCCACAGCCCGTCCGGCACGGCCGACAGGTCCAGCCCGCCGAACCTCCCGGCCAGCCACGGCGGCGGCGGAGGCACCGGCATCACCCGCGCCCCCGGTACTCGCTCCCGGATGACCAGCGTCCCCGCGAAGACGTCCCCGAGCCGCCGCCCCCGCTCCGACACCAACGAGGCGATGCACGCTACGGAGCCGAAGGTGAGCAGCAGTTCCACGACCCCCATGGCCCCGCGCACCAGCGCGTGCCGGAACCGGACCGGCCCGCCGTCGTCACGTACGACCCGCAGTCCGCAGGCGAGCTTGCCCAGCGAACGCCCGTGGGTCAGGGTCTCCACCGCGATCGGGACGCCGACCAGCACCAGCAGTACGGTGGCCACCGCAACGGCAGCCTGGGCGGCGAAGTCCAGCGAGGCCGTCGCCAGGGTCAGCCCGAACGAGACCGTCAGATATCCGGTGACGTACACCGCCGCGTCGAGCAGGAACGCCAGAGCCCGGCTCGGCAACCTCGCCGGCCGCAGCCCCAGGACGACAGCGTCCCCCGTCACCAGATCGCTCACCGCAGCACCTTTCACGTGACCTGCCCCGCCCCATCGGCATTCAGTCTGCCAAGCTGACCACATCAGGAGTAGGCAGTAGCAGGGGACCTGGGGCAGGGGAGCGGCAACCGGATGGATCTCGACGTCTTCGTGGCGGCCCATCGAGCGGAATGGGACCGCCTGGAGCAGCTCCTGGGCCGAGGCCGCAAGCTCACCGGCGCCGAGGCCGACGAGCTCGTCGAGCTCTACCAGCGCACCTCCACCCACCTCTCGCTCATCCAGTCCAGCGCCCCCGACCCCATGCTCACTGGCCGGCTGACCCAGCTGGTGGCCCGCGCCCGCTCCACGGTGACCGGGGTCCGCCGCGCCGGCTGGCGCGACGTGGTCCTCTTCTTCACCGTCGGCTTCCCCGCTGCCGTCTACCGCAGCCGCGCGTGGTGGATACCGACCGCGCTGCTCTCCACGGCGGTGGGCGTGCTCATCGGCTGGTGGATAGCCACGCACCCGGAGGTGCAGGGCGCCATCGCCGCCCCGGAGGAGCTGAAGGCGCTCACGAAGCCGGGCGGCGAGTACGAGACGTACTACTCCAGCCACCCCGCGGCCTCGTTCGCGGCCCAGGTCTGGACGAACAATGCCCAGGCAGCCGCGATCTGCCTGGTCCTGGGCGCGTTCCTGGGGCTCCCGGTGCTCTGGATCCTGTTCCTGAACATGGCCAACCTCGGGGTCGGCCTCGGCCTGATGGCCTCCGCCGGCCGCCTCGACGTCTTCCTCGGCCTGATCCTGCCGCACGGCCTGCTCGAACTGACGGCGGTCTTCGTCGCGGCCGGCACGGGCCTGCGCCTGGGCTGGACGGTCATCGACCCGGGCCCCCGCACCCGCCGCGCGGCCCTCGCGGAACGGGGCCGCGCGGCACTCGGCATGGCCATCGGCCTCGCGGTGGTCCTGTTCGTCTCCGGCCTCATCGAAGGCTTCGTGACCCCCTCCGGCCTCCCCACCTGGGCCCGCATCGCGATCGGCGTGCTCGCCGAGGTGGCCTTCCTGCTCTACGTCTACGTCCTGGGAGGCCGCGCGTCCCGGGCCGGAGAGGCGGGCGACGTGGAGGCCGCCGACCAGACCGCCACGCTCCCCACGGCGGCCTGATGTGCGTCCGAGGCCGATGAGCTGCTAGTCTCTTCGTCGTCCCGCAGGCACCGTTGACACGGAGCCAGCGTGGAGGTAGATTTGAACGGTTGCCTCGAACTGGACAAGTTCGGCAGTGATGGTTTAAAATCTCATCTCGCCCCCAGATGGAATTCGAATTCCTGTGGGGCACACGCGATTCCTCATCAAGATCCGAAGCCGGGAAATCCGGTGGAAAACTTCTGATAGAGTCGCAATCGCCGGAAAGGAAAACGCGAAAGCGGAAACCTGGAAAGCGAAACCCGCTTCGACCGGGAATCGGACACGAAAGAGTCTGATAGAGTCGGAAACGAAGAACGAAGCCC
>NZ_JBEZMA010000120.1:1661-3311 GCF_040652415.1 Streptomyces sp. NPDC048255 | reverse complement strand
GGGGTGATGGGTGGCTGGTCGTTGCTTGAGAACTACACAGTGGACGCGAGCATCTGTGGCCAAGTTTTTAAGGGCGCACGGTGGATGCCTTGGCACCAGGAACCGATGAAGGACGTGAGAGGCCGCGATAGGCCCCGGGGAGCTGCCAACTGAGCTTTGATCCGGGGGTGTCCGAATGGGGAAACCCGGCAGTCGTCATGGGCTGTCACCCACTGCTGAACACATAGGCAGTGTGGAGGGAACGAGGGGAAGTGAAACATCTCAGTACCCTCAGGAAGAGAAAACAACCGTGATTCCGGGAGTAGTGGCGAGCGAAACCGGATGAGGCCAAACCGTATGCGTGTGATACCCGGCAGGGGTTGCGCATGCGGGGTTGTGGGAATTCTTTTGACCGGTCTGCCGGCCGGTCGGCGAGTCAGAAACCGTTGATGTAGTCGAAGGACATGCGAAAGGTCCGGCGTAGAGGGTAAGACCCCCGTAGACGAAACATCAGCGGCTTGCTTAAGAATCTCCCAAGTAGCACGGGGCCCGAGAAATCCCGTGTGAATCTGGCGGGACCACCCGCTAAGCCTAAATATTCCCTGGTGACCGATAGCGGATAGTACCGTGAGGGAATGGTGAAAAGTACCGCGGGAGCGGAGTGAAATAGTACCTGAAACCGTGTGCCTACAAGCCGTGGGAGCGTCGCTCATTGGGTTTACCCAATGGGTCGTGACTGCGTGCCTTTTGAAGAATGAGCCTGCGAGTTAGCGGTGTGTAGCGAGGTTAACCCGTGTGGGGAAGCCGTAGCGAAAGCGAGTCCGAATAGGGCGATTGAGTTGCACGCTCTAGACCCGAAGCGGAGTGATCTAGCCATGGGCAGGTTGAAGCGGAGGTAAGACTTCGTGGAGGACCGAACCCACCAGGGTTGAAAACCTGGGGGATGACCTGTGGTTAGGGGTGAAAGGCCAATCAAACTCCGTGATAGCTGGTTCTCCCCGAAATGCATTTAGGTGCAGCGTCGTGTGTTTCTTGCCGGAGGTAGAGCACTGGATAGGCGATGGGCCCTACCGGGTTACTGACCTTAGCCAAACTCCGAATGCCGGTAAGTGAGAGCACGGCAGTGAGACTGTGGGGGATAAGCTCCATGGTCGAGAGGGAAACAGCCCAGAGCATCGACTAAGGCCCCTAAGCGTACGCTAAGTGGGAAAGGATGTGGAGTCGCAGAGACAACCAGGAGGTTGGCTTAGAAGCAGCCACCCTTGAAAGAGTGCGTAATAGCTCACTGGTCAAGTGATTCCGCGCCGACAATGTAGCGGGGCTCAAGCGTACCGCCGAAGTCGTGTCATTGCAGCAATAGGGCCAACGCCCGCTGTGATGGGTAGGGGAGCGTCGTGTGCCGGGTGAAGCAGCAGCGGAAGCTAGTTGTGGACGGTTCACGAGTGAGAATGCAGGCATGAGTAGCGATACACACGTGAGAAACGTGTGCGCCGATTGACTAAGGGTTCCTGGGTCAAGCTGATCTGCCCAGGGTAAGTCGGGACCTAAGGCGAGGCCGACAGGCGTAGTCGATGGACAACCGGTTGATATTCCGGTACCCGCTTTGAAACGCCCAATATCGAATCAGGCGATGCTAAGTCCGTGAAGCCGTTCCGGACCCTTCGGGGAAGG
>NZ_JBEZMA010000120.1:0-1565 GCF_040652415.1 Streptomyces sp. NPDC048255 | reverse complement strand
AAGGAAAGTGGTGGAGCCGACGACCCAGACTTGTAGTAGGTAAGCGATGGGGTGACGCAGGAAGGTAGTCCAGCCCGGGCGGTGGTAGTCCCGGGGTAAGGGTGTAGGCCGAGGGGTAGGCAAATCCGTCCCTCATTAAGGCTGAGACCTGATGCCGAGCCGATTGTGGTGAAGTGGATGATCCTATGCTGTCGAGAAAAGCCTCTAGCGAGTTTCATGGCGGCCCGTACCCTAAACCGACTCAGGTGGTCAGGTAGAGAATACCGAGGCGTTCGGGTGAACTATGGTTAAGGAACTCGGCAAAATGCCCCCGTAACTTCGGGAGAAGGGGGGCCATCACTGGTGAGAGGACTTGCTCCTTGAGCTGGGGGTGGCCGCAGAGACCAGCGAGAAGCGACTGTTTACTAAAAACACAGGTCCGTGCGAAGCCGTAAGGCGATGTATACGGACTGACGCCTGCCCGGTGCTGGAACGTTAAGGGGACCGGTTAGTCACATTTCGGTGTGGCGAAGCTGAGAACTTAAGCGCCAGTAAACGGCGGTGGTAACTATAACCATCCTAAGGTAGCGAAATTCCTTGTCGGGTAAGTTCCGACCTGCACGAATGGCGTAACGACTTCTCGACTGTCTCAACCATAGGCCCGGTGAAATTGCACTACGAGTAAAGATGCTCGTTTCGCGCAGCAGGACGGAAAGACCCCGGGACCTTTACTACAGTTTGATATTGGTGTTCGGTTCGGCTTGTGTAGGATAGGTGGGAGACTTTGAAGCAGCCACGCCAGTGGTTGTGGAGTCGCCGTTGAAATACCACTCTGGTCGTGCTGGATGTCTAACCTCGGTCCGTGATCCGGATCAGGGACAGTGTCTGATGGGTAGTTTAACTGGGGCGGTTGCCTCCCAAAGGGTAACGGAGGCGCCCAAAGGTTCCCTCAGCCTGGTTGGCAATCAGGTGTTGAGTGTAAGTGCACAAGGGAGCTTGACTGTGAGACCGACGGGTCGAGCAGGGACGAAAGTCGGGACTAGTGATCCGGCGGTGGCTTGTGGAAGCGCCGTCGCTCAACGGATAAAAGGTACCCCGGGGATAACAGGCTGATCTTCCCCAAGAGTCCATATCGACGGGATGGTTTGGCACCTCGATGTCGGCTCGTCGCATCCTGGGGCTGGAGTCGGTCCCAAGGGTTGGGCTGTTCGCCCATTAAAGCGGTACGCGAGCTGGGTTTAGAACGTCGTGAGACAGTTCGGTCCCTATCCGCTGTGCGCGTAGGAATATTGAGAAGGGCTGTCCCTAGTACGAGAGGACCGGGACGGACGAACCTCTGGTGTGCCAGTTGTCCTGCCAAGGGCATGGCTGGTTGGCTACGTTCGGGAGGGATAACCGCTGAAAGCATCTAAGCGGGAAGCCTGCTTCAAGATGAGTATTCCCACCTCCTTGAGAGGGTAAGGCTCCCAGTAGACGACTGGGTTGATAGGCCAGATGTGGAAGCCCGGTAACGGGTGAAGCTGACTGGTACTAATAGGCCGAGGGCTTGTCCTCAGTTGCTCGCGTCCACTGTGTTAGTTCTGAAG
>NZ_JBEZMA010000119.1:0-5917 GCF_040652415.1 Streptomyces sp. NPDC048255 | reverse complement strand
GGCGGGACGAGGGGCCCCCGCTGCCCCCGGCCCGATCTCGTGGGGGCCCCGCCCGGCGCCCCGGGCGCCCCCGCGGCCTTCGGCGGCTACGGAGGACCGGTGCCCCTGCCGATGGCCGCGGCTCCCGGCGCTCCGCCCGCCCCCGGCGCCGCCCGCGCGCGGAACGCGGCGCAGCCGCCCGCGGCTCCCGCGATGGGGCTGGGGGTGGGAGGTTCCATGCGCCAGGAGGTCTACCGGGACGAACGCCCGCTGTCCGCCTGGGCCGCCGAACCGGCCGCGCGGGTCTTCGTCCACCTGGTGACCCCGCCCGCGTGGCGCCGTATCACCGGGGAGGAGGCGCCGCCCTCGCCGGTCGACCGGGCCGCCTACACCAAGGCCGGACTGCCCTGGTTCGACTACTACGACGACACCGCCGCCGACCTCGCGCCGGCCGAACCCCTGGGACAGGTCGAGCCGGTGGGGGAGTGGCTGGGCGACGACCACACCCCCTGGGCGGAGCCGGGAGCGGGGCAGATCAAGCCGCTCGGAAACACCCCGAGGCCGGGCAAAACCGTACAGGACGGGGACTGGTGAGCCCGGGCCCTTCCGGGCCGAGCGGCCGGCCGATCGCCGGAGGGTGATGCGTATGATCGTCGGCAGCAAGGCCGTAGCGCAGAGGTCGTCGCGCCCACGCAGCAAGCTGGAGGACGTCGGTTCGAATCCGACCGGTCTTGCGTCTTCTTGATCACGGGCGGGACCGGGGGAATGGTGATGACGCAGCCGACGGCTACCGGCGGCGTGCCGCGATGATGCCGCGCGCCGAACTGCCCGGCGGCTACGTACCCGTGGACCTCAAGGCGTGGCAGCGGATCCGCCGCTACGCCGTGCCCGGCTGGATGATCGAGCGCGCCACCGGCCACCGCCTGGCCGGAGACTGGCGGGCGTCCTGCGCGGCCGCCGCCTTCGACCTCACCTTCGACCCGGCCGACATCGCGGCCCGCTACGGAGCGCCCCTCGCCGAGGCGCTGGAGGACGACCTCCGCCACCTCGCCCCGGACCTGGTGCGCTGGCACCTGCCCCGGGTGCTGGGCGGCCACACCACCATCGCCCCCGGGCTGCGGATCGTGCTCGCCCACTACGGGCAGCGCCCCGGCGCCCCGCGCGACCCGGACGCGCCGGCGCTGTCCGTCACCACCTCTCCGCTGATCGGCGGCCCGCAAAGGCTGCGCCTGCACTGCGCGCCGCTCGCGCCCCGCGAGCTGTACGCCGTGTTCGGCCTGCCGTTCACCGTGGAGGACTGGACCACGGCCCGTCCGCTCTGGGACGCCCGCCACAGCGCCGGCCTGCGCGCACACTTCGGCGGGGGCGCCGGCCGGCTGCCCTTCTTCCGGCCGGACGGCTCCCCGCTCGACCCCGACGAGCTGCCCGTCGACGAACCCGACGCCGCCGATCCGGCCGCGCGCGCCGAGTGGGTCACCCTGATCCAGCTGGCCGGCGGAGCCGCCGAGGCCTTCGCGGCCGTAGGCATCGAGCGGGACCTGACCGTCCCTCCCCAGCACTACTACGAGCGTTCGCTCGACACGGGGGCCCAGCTCGCGCGGGCCACCTTCGACCTCACCCGGCTGGCCGGGGAGGTCCGGAGCCTCGTGGCGGCCGGCGCGGGCCACCGGTTCCGGTTCGCCCCGCCCTACGGCCACGCCATCGAGCTGGAACAGGACGGCCCCGGTCCGCACGGCCGGATCCGGGCCCGGGTCATCACACGCGACCAGGCGAAGGCCGTCCCCCGGCTCCCGCAGTACGCCTGGCGGCGCCTGCCCGACCTCGAACTGGTGCGCTCCGGCCTGATCACCCCCGAGGAGCTGCACCCGCTGGTCACCGCGGCCCTCTTCCCCGACAGCGGCCCGGTGGCCGGCCCGCCCGGCCCCGCCCTGCCCGGGCCGGTGAAGGTGCGCTGCCGCGGCCAGTGGCACGAGGTCCGCTCGCGCGGCGGTGTCCTGGAGCTGCCGCACAGCCTTGAGGAGCGGCAACGGGAGCGCGCCCTGCGGGCGTTCGGCGGCGCCGTCGCCGGGTGCTTCGCCGTGGAGCAGACCTGGACCACGGGCCGCGGCCGGCTGCCGCGCGCCCTGCGGGCCGAGCAGCGGGAGCTGTTCCTGCGCGCCCAGCACGGGGACACCCCGGCCGTGGTGGCGCTGCTCGACGCGGGCGTCGACCCCCGCATCCGCGACGGCGCCCGGCGCGGGCTGCTGCACGTACTGCACCAGCTCGACCACGAGGAACTGCTGCCACGGCTGCTGGACGCGGGACTCGACCTGGAGGCACGGGACAGCCAGCAGCAGACCCCGCTGTACGCGGCGGCCCACAACGGCGGCTCGGCGGCCCTGGTCCGGGCCTTCCTGGCGGCCGGATCCCGGATCGACGTGCTCGACCACCGGGAGATGTCGCTCTCCCACGTCGTACGCCGCTACCGCAGCGGTGACCTGGGCTTCCTGAAGCAGCGGGTGGACGAGGAGCACCCGGGCATCGGCGCCCGGTGGTGGAACCAGTGGATCGGCGAACGGGAAATGCGGGTCTGGCAGGCATGAGCACCCACCCCGACACCTACGTCGGCACACACCCGGGCACGCGCTCCGTCGCCCGGACCGCACCGGCGGCCCTGGCCACCGCCGACGTCCTCAACGCCCGGCTCGGCGTGACCCGTACCGAACCGGCCACCGACCACCAACTGGAGGCACTGGCCCTGGCAGTGACGGCCAACCAGCCCGTGCTGCTGTGGGGCGAGCCCGGCATCGGCAAGTCCGCGGGCATGGAACGGCTCGCCGCCGCGCTGGGCGTGCAGCTGGAGACCGTCATCGCCAGCGTCCACGAGCCCTCGGACTTCGCCGGGCTGCCCGTCGTCGGCGAGGACCCCGCCGCCACCGGAGTGCCGATGGCCCCGCCGGACTGGGCGGTCCGCCTCGCCCGCACCGGCCACGGCCTGCTGTTCTTCGACGAGCTGTCCTCGGCCCCGCCCGCCGTGCAGGCGGCCCTCCTGCGCGTGGTCCTGGAACACCGGCCGCTGCCCAGGGTGGCGGTCGTCATCGACACCTCGGGGTCGATGGGCCCGGAGGAGCTCGCGGCCGCGCTCGCCGAAGTCACAGGGGTCCTGCGTGGGGGTGCGGGGCGACCGCGTCGCCGTCCTCGCCTGCGACGCCGACGTGCACGCGGTGACCCGGGTGACCGGCGCCGAACAGGTGACCCTGGCCGGGGGCGGCGGCACGGACCTGCGGGTCGGCATCCCAGCCGCGCTGGCGCTGCCCGACCGGCCGGACGTCGTCGTCGTACTGACCGACGGTTTCACGCCATGGCCTGCGGAGAGCCCGGCCTGCCGGCTGATCGCGGCGCTGCTCGGAGAGGGCGCGCCCGCACCTCCGGGCTGGGTGGAGACCTTACGCGTCACCTTCTGAGCGAGTCGGAGCGCCCGGTCACGGTGGCCGGGAACCTACGGTCGTCCGGCCCGGCCGGGTGCGCACGTGGGACGATGACCCGGCAATACCCGGTGTCTGGAGGGGGAGTTCGGTGACTGGTGTACGAAAGGGCCTGGCCAAGGTGGAGGTCGCGCTGCGGTGGGACCCCAGTGGCGCGGGCACACCCGCGAACGACCTGGACATCGTCGCCGCGGTCTACGACGCGGCGGACCCGTACGGGCAGCCGGTCCACCTGGTGCACTTCGGCAGCCGCTCGCCCGACGGCACCATCACCCTGAACCGGGACAGCCACACCGGTCAGGGCTTCGGCTTCGACGAGGTGATGACCATCGAACTCGACCGGATGGCGGCCCGGTTGTGCCGGGTGGTGGTGGGCGTGGTGATCCAGGGCGCCGATGCGGGGGCGGACACGGGCGCCACGAAGACCTTCGCGGACATCGCCGGCACGGGGGTGCGGATCCGCGAAGGCCACACGGACCTCGCCGTGAGCGGATTCGAGTCCGTCCCGGACGCCACGGCGGCCACCGTCGCCGAGTTCACCCGCGACGCCTCCGGGAGCTGGTCGCTCGACGCGCGGGTGCGCGGCTTCGACGCCGGCCCTGAGGAGTTCGCGCGCACGATGGGCGCCCTCCGGCCGTGAATACGGGAGCGGCCCGACGGGGCCGGGCCGCTCCGGAGTGCTACTCGCAGGTGCCGCCGTCGGCGGGGACCGTGCCGTCGATCAGGAACGCGTCGACGGTCTTGGTCGCGCAGGAGTTCTCCCCGTAGGTGCCGTGGCCCTCGCCCTTGACCGTGAGGCCGATGCCCACGCCCTTGCCGAGCGCGTCGGCCATCCGGCGGGCGCCCTCGACCGGGGTCGCGGGGTCACCGGTGTTGCCGATCACCAGGATCGGTGCGGCGCCCGGGGCGCTCACCTCCGGCTTGGCCCGCTCGCCCTTCACCGGCCAGTCCTGGCAGTCGGCCATGAGCTCCTCGGCTGTGACCTCACCGAAGACGGGGGAGGCCTTGCGGAACTCGGGCACCAGGGCCGCGGCCTGCTCGGCGGTCATCCGGGTGCTGTCGTCGGCGCAGGCGATGGCCCCGTGGGCTGCCATGGAGGTGTCGTAACGCCCCTTGTCGTCACGGCCCTGGTAGCTGTCGAAGGCGAAGAGGAGCAGGTCCCCGGTGCCGTTCTGCTGCACTTCGGCGATCCCCTGGAACAGGTGCTCCCACCGGTCCTCGCTGTACAGCGTGGCGATGATGCCGGTCTCCGCCATGTCGGCGGTCAGCTTGCGGCCGTCCTTCGTGGACGCGGGCTTCTTCTTCAGCTTCGCCATCATGGCGTTGATCCGCTCGGCGCCGGTGGTGGCGTTCGGGCCGGTGGGGCAGTTGGCCTTGTACTTCTTCGCGCAGGACTGCATCGCGTGCTCCAGGGCGGTCTGGAAGCCCTTGACCTGGCCGAGGTACTGCTGGGCGGAGTCCTGCGTCGGGTCGACGACGGCGTCGAAGACGGTGCGGCCGACGTTCGCCGGGAACAGGTGGGCGTAGACGCCGCCCAGCTCGGAGCCGTAGGAGATGCCGAAGTAGTTGAGCTTCTGCTCGCCGAGGACCTGGCGCATGAGGTCCAGGTCGCGGGCGGCGTTGGTGGTGCCGACGTGCGGGAGGATCTTCCCGGAGTTCTGCGCGCAGCCCTCGGCGAACTTCTTCCGGCTGCCGGCGGTGTCCTCGGAGGCGTTCAGTTCGTCCCGCGTCTTGTCGTCGACGCACTTGACGCCCGCGCTGTTGCCGACGCCCCGCGGATCGAAGCTCACCAGGTCGTACACCGAGTTGAGCTTCTTGTAGTCCTCCGCGGCCGCGGGGAGGATCTGGACCCCGGAGCCCCCGGGACCGCCGAAGTTGTAGACCAGGGAGCCGATCCGCTTGCCCTGGTCCGTGGCCTTCTTGCGGATCAGGGCGAGGTCGATGGTCTCGCCGGACGGCTGCGCGTAGTCGAGCGGCACCTTCATCGAGGCGCACTCCCAGCCCGCACCCGGATCCTCCCCGCCGCCCTGGGCCACCGACGGGGCGGTGCAGCCCTGCCAGGCGAGCTGCTGGCCCGTGAGGGCGGCGGGCAGCGCGGTGGGCGTGGGGCTGGGGGAGGGGGCGGCGCTCTGGGCGGAGTCCTTGGCGTCGGCCTTCTTGCCGCCGTCGTTGCAGGCGGTCAGCGCGGAAACCGCCAGCAGAGCCGCGGCGGCGAGGACCGCGGACCGGGTCGGCCGTATGAGGGGGGACATGGTGGTGCTCCTGGGGACCGTGCGGACGTGATCGTGACGGGCCTCGCCGCCGCGAAGACCCGGCGCCCGACCCACCGGAACCGTACAGGGGAGGGATAGGAGGTTCGGACCCGGTATCCGGAGTGCTGGGCTCCGCACAGATCGGGCGGTGGGGCCCCCGCGGGGGAGTGGGCACCCCCCCCTCCGGGGGGCGCGCGGCCCCCCGCCCCCCGCGGCCCCCCG
>NZ_JBEZMA010000118.1:0-6645 GCF_040652415.1 Streptomyces sp. NPDC048255 | reverse complement strand
ACACTCCCCGCTATCCGTCAGCGGCATACCGCTCTCGATGTGACCAGCGAAGATAACGGGTCAAGCTGTCGCAGGTACAGATACCATGTGGTCGATGTCCATCTTGGCGGCCTCGGTGACGACCACCCCGTCGTACAGGCTCTTCCAGGTCCCGGACACGGCCCGGCACTCCGTGTCCTGGGTGACGCCGGCGCCGTCGCGCCGCAGCACCGTCTCCCGGGTGTCGCACTTGTTGCCCTGCTCGGCCCAGTGCGTGAACTTGGCGCGGCTGTAGCCGGCCATCGTGCCCACCGGGGCGACCCTCAGCGCCGCCAGCTGCGTACGGGCCACGGCGGCGTCGACCATGCCCGGCAGGACGTCCGCACCGGCCGGCTTGCCGTCGGCGGCGGGCGGCGCGGCCGGTGGCGCCGGTGTGGCCGGTGCCGTCCGCGAGGCGGAGGGCTTCCCGTCCGGGCCGCCCGGCGCCGACGGTCCCGAACAGCCGGCCGCCGAAACCAGCAGCAAGGCCGCTGCCAGAACCGCACCAGGCACCTGTATCTGACGTCCCATAACCCCGCCCCGAGCCGGCCCCGCTTCGCGCACTGTCCCCCGAAGCCTACCCAGAACCGGACAATCAACCGGACGGTGACCCTCCGTCGGGCATTGTCAGTGGCTCTCGCTAGTCTCCCGGCATACCGCAGCTCAGGGGGTCTGATTCCCCCTGTTCACAGCTGCGCGGATCCGGTCGGGACAGGCGGGGAAGGGCACGAGCTGATGGCATGGCTGGCGGCGGGCGAGGGGTACGAGATCGCCCTGGTGGAAGGGCGGGTGGCGGCGCGGTCCGCCACCGGCCGGTCGGCGGGACGGCAGTTGAAGACCCTGCCCAAGGCGTTGAAGGACCATCCCGAGGTGGACCGGCTGCGCCGGCTCGCCGAATGGCTCGACCGGCACGCGGCGGCCTGCGTGGCCCAGGTCGACACCTGGATGGTGTCCTCGCTGCCCGTTCCCACCGCGCTGCTCGCCCGGGTGTGGCGGGACGAGGCCTGGCAGAGCGCCCTGCGCGACCTGGCCGTCGTCGGCGACGACCCGGACGAGGTGGGCTTCCTGCGGGACGCCACCGACTCGGGTGAGCTGAAGGTGGTCAACCTCGACGGCGAGACCGTACGGCTCTCCCCGCGCACGGTGACCCTGCCGCACCCGGTGCTGCTGCCCGACCTGGACGACGTACGGGACTTCGCGGCCGAACTGGGCATCGTGCAGCAGGTCGAGCAGATCCACCGCGCCACCTGGACGAAGCCGGCCGGCCTCGCCGCCACCGCCACCGAGGTCCGCGACTACGCGGGCGGCGTCTTCCCGACCCGCTTCGGCCTCGCCGCCCGGGCGACGAGCCTCGGCTACCGGGTCTCCGGCGGCTACGCCACCTGCAAGGTGCGCGACACCGGCCGCGGTACGGAGGCGGCCGTCTGGATCGGCGAGCCGTACTACGAGGACGAGACGAGCACCGGCGGCCTGAACTGGCACGACGAGGACGGCCGGGCGGTGCGCCTGGCGGAGGTCGGGCCGGTCGCCTGGTCCGAGGGAATGCGGATGGCCGCGGCGCTCTACGCCGGGCGCAAGATCGAGGAGGGCGGGAACGCGTGAACACCGACCAGACGCACACGAACACGGGCACGGGCGCGGGAGCGGACGTCCTTCCGGACGGCGCCTGCGCCGGGGCCGGCGAGGCCGAACTGCTCCTCAAGGCCGGGGCGGTGCTCCCGTCCGGCACCACCGGCGCGGGCCCCGGCGCCGTCGACCTGACCGCCCGCTCCTACCGTCACCCCGCCCTCGGCGAAGACCGAGTCGTCGTCCGGCTCGCCGCCGCCGAACTGGGCGCGGCCGAAGACCTCGCCGCAGGCTTCCTCGGACTCGTGCGCGACGAGGGCGAGCCGCCCGTCGTCGGACTCGGCCAGCGCCAGGCACTCGGCTTCCCCGAGTGGGTCCTCGTACACCACCCCGAGGACGGCCACCACGCCCTCGCCGTCGTCCCCGAACTCGACCGGATCGCCCGCCAGGTCAAGACCAAGCCCAAGGCGGCCCTCGACGCCTGCCACGAACTCGCCGGGCGGCTCGCCGCCTCGGTCCCGCACTTCCTGCCCGTCTACTACGAACAGGCCGCCCGAACCTTCCTCGCCGTGGAGAACACCACGTACGCCGCGCAGCTGTTCGGCCGCGCCCGTACCAGCGAGGCCCAGCACGGCCTGCGCATCGACGAGGACCGGCTCGACGCCGTCTTCCTCGAATTCGCCCTGGCCGGCGCCCTCCCGGTGAAGGTGCTCACCGGCTACGGCAAGGAACTCGCCGTCCGCGTCGCCCCCGCCGAGGCCCACGAGCGCTTCCGCCGCCTGTGCGTACGCCGCACCGCGGGCGGACTGCCGCCCTCCGCGCAGGCCGCCGTCGAACTGCGCCGCCTCGCCCGCGCCGCGGGCCGCACGGGCACCGAGCCCGAGCAGGAGTACCTCGCCGACCTGCTGCCCCTGCCCGCCACCCTGCGCGCGGCGCCCGGCTGGTGGAAGGCCCACCGCGGCGCGCTCGTCGCCCTGGCCCGGCGGGTGCCCGCCGCGCGCGGCACGCTCCTGGAGCTGACCCCGCCCGGCGGCGACGACGACCTCACCACCCTGTGGCTGGAGATCCTCGAGGAGTCCGGCGCCACCGCCGGACTCGCCTCCGGGGAACTGCCCGCCGAGCAGCGGTGCGCCGACGGAACCGCCGGCTGGCTCGAACGCTTCCACGCCGCCCGCCACACCGGCTGGGGCCTGCGCCCCACACCCCCCGTCCTGCTCACCCTCGTCGAACGCTGCGCCGGGCAGCTGCGCACCGAACTCGCCCGGCCCGGCCGCGAGACGGGCCTGCGGGTGGGCGTAGAGGACGCCGACCTCCTCGACCTGCTGCTCGCCCTGGACATCCCGGTCGCCGACCCGCGGACCGGTCCCGAGCGGCGCAGGCACCGGCAGGACGAGCTGAACCTGCGCGACTGGGCCCGCGCCGACCAGCGGCGCGACCTGGTGGCACTGGCCGCCGACCCGCGGTTCCACCCCGCCTTCCACCGGGCCCTGGACGCCCTCGGCGACGCCTCCGCCGACATCGTCCAGCGCGTCGCCGCCGCTCCCGGCGGCCGCCCCCTGCTGGCCGAGTGGATGAGCCGCGTCGCCCGCGCCTCCACCGCCGCCGGCCTGCCCGGCGTCCCCGAGGCCATCCAGCGGCTGACCTGGCTGCCCGCCGAAGCCCTCGAACTGGCCCCCGGGGAAGTGGCCGAAGCGACCGCCGCCGACCTCGGCGAGACCCTCGCCCGCACCCTGCGCGCCGGCCTCTTCGAGGAACTGGCCTGGCCCGCCTGGGAGAGCGCGGTCGCCGACCTGACGCCCGGCCAGGGCCGGCAGGGCCTGACCGTCGCCGAGGCCTGGCCGTACCTGATCGTCGCCAACCAGACCCAGGTCCGCGTCATCGACGCCGACTCCACCGTCCTCACGCACGACCTGCGCGTCCCCACCGGCAGCGCGTACCGCTACGGATTCCACTTCGTCGACGGCGACCTGCTCGTCTTCTGGTCCGCGTGGAACGCCGGCCGCACCGAGGGCTACTGGGTGTCCGCGCCCGGCACCGTCTTCACCGTGGACACCGCCCGCAACCACTGGTCGCTGCGGTCCGACCACCTCTCCCTGCCGCTGCCCGGCGGCGGCCGCACCACCGGCGGCGGCGTCCTGCACCGCGGCGACACCAGCCTGCCCGACGAGCGGCGGGTACTGTCCGACGGCACCTCCTACTGGGTGTGGCAGGGCCGCGACCGGACCGCCGACGACGCCGAGAGCGGCTGGCGCGAGTACGACCCCGCGAGCGGCTCCCACGGCCGCTTCTCCCTGCCCCGGTTCCTCGCCGAGCGGCCGCAGGGCCACCCGGCGGACGCCGTGGAGACCGGGCACTCCGGCTGGCTGCGGCCCGCGCCCACCGTGGCGGGCTCGGTGCTCGGCGCCCCCGTCGACGGCCTGCTCGGCTGGCGCCCGGTACGCCTCCCCGGCCACGGCTGGACCGCCTCCGACACCGGCGGCCGCACCGTCACCCTCCCCGAAGGCCGCGACATGCCCCTGGCCGCACTGGCCTTCCCGGGCGACGACCGCCCGCGCACCCTGTCGCAGCACTGGCGCCAGCTGAGCCTGACCGACCCGGACGGCGTGGTCACCGCCCAGACCCGCGGCGACCACCGCGGCGTCTGCTTCGCCACCGGCAGCGTGGACCTGCCGCCGCTCTCCCACTGGTACGCGCTGCGTCCCCGCGACCCCGAGGGCTCGGCCGCGCTGCGCACCGCCGACCGGGAGACCGTCGGCGCCCTCCTCAAGGCCGCCGCCGCGGCCGAGAAGGCCGCCGACCTGCCCGGCCTGGTGAGCGCCGCCCTGCCCGCGCTCACCGCGCCCCAGCTCGTCGGCGGCGTCGTGGAGGTCCTGCGCTTCGCCCTCACCCAGCAGAAGGCCCTGGACGAGGTCGCGGCCCGGCTCCAGCCGGGCGCCGCGGCCGCCGGGGAAACCGTCCAGGGGCCCACCGACCGGCTCCTCGACGAGGCGCTGCGCGGACTCACCGGGTCCGGCTACTACCGCTGGGGCGCCGACACCGACGCCGCCCACCGCACCCTGCGCGAACTCGCCGCCGCCAGCGCGCACACCGAGGCCGCCGGGGTCCCCGGCCGGCTCCACTTCGACGTGCCCGCGCTGCCGTACTCCTCCCTCCCGTGGACACCCCTGCTCGACCAGCCCGCCGCCGTCGCCTACCGCGCCGTCGCCGTCGGGACCACCGACGAGCAGCGCGCCGCCCTGGTCAGCCTGCTCGGCGCGGTCGACGCCCTCGGCCTCGGCTCGGCCGAAGGCTCCGCCGGCCGCTGGCGCCGGGTCCTGCTCCACCTCGACCAGCGCCACCTGCGCACGCCCGACGGCCAGGAGCGCAGCCTGCACCAGCGCGGGCTGCTCCCGCTCGGCGGCGGCGCCGTCCTCGCCACGACCGAGCACAGCGAAGCCGTGCCCGACGGGCACGAGTTCGGCGCCCTCCTGCACGACCCCACCGGACGCTTCACCGCGCCCGAGCCGTACACCCTGCGCGGCGGCGACGCCCCGCTGGGCGACCCGGAACGCGGCGCCGGCTGGCTGGCCGCCTTTCTGGCCGAGGCCGCCGACCGCGGCCCGGCGCCCTTCGTGACCGAGGCCGCCGAGGAGTTCGCCCGACTCACCGGAGTCTCCGGAGCCCTGGCCCGGCTGGTGCTCGCGGGACTGCCGAACATCGACAGCTACGAGCACAACTTCCTGCCCGCCGAGCTGCGGACCGCCCTCGGGGTCAAGGCCGCCCTCGCGGCGCAGGCGCGCGACGAGCTCAAGGGCCTGGACGCCGCCGTACGGCGGGCCGTGGTCGCCGCGCTGCTCCCCGCCGACCCCGCACAGCTGTGGACGCGCGGGCCCGACGTGGCCGCCGCCGCGGAGGAGTGGAACCGGCGCGTGGGCCGCCGTACGCCGGTCCCCGACTGGCTGCTGGCCGAGGCCACCCGGGCCGTGCGCGGCGCCTGGTCCGCCCACCGTGCCCTGCCCGCCGTCCTCGACCCGGCGGCCTCCCGGGCGCTCTCCGTCGACGTCGGCTGGACGGTCCGGGGCGACCACGTGGAACCGGCCGAGCCGGCCACCGAGCCCTTCACCGAGTCGGTGCTGACCGGAACCATGGCCCTCACGGCCTGGCTCGCGCACCGGCTGCCCGCGGGCGACCCCGTACGCGCCGCTCTGCCGCCCGCGCTGACGGCCGTACGGCAGCGCCTGGCCGCACCCGGACTGATGCTCAGCATCGGGCACTTCACCAGCCTGTCCGACTTCCGCAAGACGGCGGGCACCCCGACCGAGACCGGCGAGGGCTACGAGCGGTACGGCGCGGTGATCATGGCCACGCACGACGGCCAGCCCCGGCCCGCCGTGCGCACGGCCCTGCTCGACTCCACCGGATCCGACCCCTACCTGCCGGTCCTGCGCGGTGACGACCAGCAGCCCCACGGGACCGAGACCGCCCTGCGGCTCGCCCACGACCCGCGCTTCGCCGCGCTGCTCGCCGACCCGGGCGCCCCGGCGGCCGGAACCGTCGACAAGGACGGCACCTGGTGGCCGCAGGACCCGAGCCGCTCCGTACCCGAGCTGGTGGCGGAGGTCAGCGGCGCGTACGGCCTCGGCGCCGACGCGGCCGCCCTGTACCTCGCGCTGCTCGCCATGCCCGACCCCACCGACCGCAACACCGCGCGCTGGACCGGCTGGAAGCCGGCCCGCCTCAAGACCGCCCGCGCGGAACTGGCCGCCACCGACCTGGTGGTCACGGCCAGCCGCAGCCGGGCCGGACGGACCCTGTTCCTGCCGGGCGGATGGGCCGAGATGGCCTCGCCGACGCTGCCGGTCGAGCGGTGGAAGCTCCCGATGTACGGTCCCGCCCCGCACGGCCTGCTGGTCCCCGGGGAACCGGCCGCGGAGCTCTACCGCCGGGCCTGGCAGCGGGTCCGCGAGGGCGACGTACCGCGCTTCGAGGAACTCAAGGTGAAGCGCACCCGAAGCCGCCGCCGCGGCCCACCCGGGCTACGCCTCCAGCAACCTGCACGCCGGCGCGGCCACGCTGGAGGGC
>NZ_JBEZMA010000117.1:0-6714 GCF_040652415.1 Streptomyces sp. NPDC048255 | reverse complement strand
CTCGTGGTCCTCGGCCTGACCCTCCTCGTCGCGGGCATCGCCCAGCAGCTCCAGGTCTCCGCCGCCGTCGGCGCGTTCCTCGTCGGCATCGCCCTGTCCGGCGAGGTCGCCGAGGGGACGCACACCCTGCTCAGCCCGCTGCGGGACCTGTTCGCGGCCGTCTTCTTCGTCTTCTTCGGGCTGCACACCGACCCGGCGAGCATCCCGCCCGTCCTGCTGCCCGCGCTGGCCCTTGCCGTCGTCACCGCCGGTACGAAGATCGCGACCGGGTACTGGGCCGCGAGGCGGGCCGGGATCGGGGTCAAGGGACGCTGGCGGGCGGGCGGAACCCTCGTGGCCCGCGGCGAGTTCTCCATCGTCATCGCCGGTCTGGCCGTCACCGCCGGCATCGAACCGGCCCTGGGACCGCTCGCCACCGCGTACGTCCTGATCCTCGTGGTGATCGGCCCGCTCACGGCCCGCTACACGGAACCCGCCGCGGCCTGGTTCGGCCGCCGCCGAACGCCCACGGGGCCCGCGCTGGCCGCCGTACCCTCCCAGCCGGGATCCCCGGAAGACGCACCGGACCAGGTGCAGGATCCGGCCGGCCGCGCCTGATGAGGCCTGGGCGGCGGTCACCGGCCGGCGGGTTCCACGAGGACCGGCAGGCACGCCCGCCCCCACGGCCCGGGAGCTGGATTCCGATTCCACCCCAGGAGAAACGGGTAAAGTGCTGGAAAAGTGATATAAGCCGCAATCTCCTCCTTCCCACGTCAGGAGGCGTACGCGATGGACCCCTGGCTGATCTGGCTGATCACGGCGCTGCTCTTCGGTGCGGCGGAGATCTTCACCCTCACCGCCGCGCTCGGGCTGCTCGGGGGCGCCGCGCTGATCACCGCCGGATTCGCGGCGCTCGGGCTTCCCCTGCCGTGGCAGTTCCTGGTGTTCGCGGTGGTGTCGACGGTCGCGGTGGTCTTCGTACGTCCGGTCGCCCTGCGCCGCCTGACCCCACCGCAGGAAGAACGCTTCGGAGTGGACGCCCTGGTCGGCGGAGCCGCCTACGTCACCTCCGAGGTGACGGGCCTGGGCGGCAGGGTCCGTATCGGCGGTGAGGAATGGACGGCCTGCGCCTACGACGAGACGCTGGTGATCCCTCCCGGCACGACCGTTGACGTCATCGAGATCAAAGGCACCACGGCGCTCGTCTACCCCCGGGAGTGAACCATGGAAGCATCGGCGTTCCTCATCGCCGGCCTGCTCGTCGCGGTCTTCGCGGTATTCACCGTGCTGCGCGCGGTACGCATCGTCCCCCAGGCCCGCGCCCGCAACGTCGAACGGCTCGGCCGCTACCACCGCACCCTGAAGCCCGGACTCAACGTCGTCATCCCCTACATCGACCGCGTCTACCCGGTGATCGACCTGCGCGAGCAGGTCGTCTCCTTCAGACCTCAGCCGGTCATCACGGAGGACAACCTGGTCGTCGAGATCGACACCGTCCTGTACTTCCAGGTCACCGACCCGCGCGCGGCCGCCTACGAGATCGCCAACTTCCTGCAGGCGGTGGAACAGCTGACCGTCACCACGCTGCGCAACGTCGTCGGGTCCATGGACCTGGAGAAGACCCTGACCTCGCGGGACACCATCAACAACCAGCTCCGCGGTGTGCTCGACGAGGCGACCGGCAAGTGGGGGCTCCGGGTCAACCGGGTGGAGATCAAGGCCATCGACCCGCCGCAGTCCATCAAGGACGCGATGGAGAAGCAGATGCGGGCCGAGCGCGACAAGCGGGCCGCCATCCTCGGGGCCGAAGGACAGCGCCAGTCACAGATCCTCACCGCCGAAGGCGACAAGCAGTCCGCCGTCCTGCGCGCGGAAGGCAACCGGACCGCCGAGATCCTCAAGGCGGAGGGCCAGTCGCGCGCCATCGACGAGGTGTTCCAGGCCGTCCACCGCAACGACCCCGACCCCAAGCTGCTCGCCTACCAGTACCTCCAGATGCTCCCCCAACTCGCGCAAGGCCCGGGCAACACGTTCTGGGTGATACCCGGCGAGGTCACCTCCGCCCTCCAGAACGTCACCCGCGCCTTCAGCGAAGTCCTCCCCCAGTCCGCGGCCACCCGCGAGGCGTCCTCGGACGACCTGGCCGTTCAGGCCGCGAACGACGCGGCGAAGGCGGCGGAAGCCGCCGCGGAGGCCCTCGCCGACGCCGCGGAGGCCGACGGCGCCGCCACCGGCACACTCCCGCCGCACCTCTCGGCGGCAGACCCTCGCGATCGGCCTCCGACCCTCCCTCCCGGCCCCGCCGAATGAACCTCTCCGCCCCACAGCACCAGGCCCTGTCCGGGCGACCTTCGCGGGCCCGCGCCGCCTGGCACGGCACCTCGCCGCGTTGTCGGACCGCGCGAGTACGGCCGAGTACGAGCTGCGATCCTCCGCCTTGCGATGCACCGCAGCAGACGACGCGGGCTGATCCACGCAGATCGCCCGGACAGGACCTAGCATGCGGCCCATGCCGGACGCCCCTCCCCGCCCCGAGCCGTACGCCCCGCAGGCCTCCCCCGAAGCGCTCGCGGACCTCCGGGCCCGGCTGCGCGCGACGCGCTGGCCGGACGCCCCCGAGGACGCCGGTGGGTCCCTCGGAACCGATCTGGACTACCTTCGCGAGCTCGTCTCCTACTGGGCGGACGGGTTCGACTGGCCGGCGCAGGAGGCGGCGCTCGCCCGGCTCCCCCGCTCATGGGCGTCCTCGGCTACCCGCGATTCGGCGCCGCGGGAGGGGACGTCGGCAGCCACGTGAGCCGCTACCTCGCACTCGACCACCCCGACCGGGTCGTGGCCGTCCACCGCACCGACGCGGGCCTGCCCGTCTTCACCGGGGACCCGGCCGACCTCGCCCCCGAGGAGCGCGCCTGGCTGGAGGGCGCCGCTGCCTGGGGCGGGCAGGAGGGCGCGTACGCCGCCGTGCACCGGGCACGATCGGCTCGTCGATGCGCATGTACCGGGCGAACGCGGCGATCCCGCCCGCGCAGCACGCCCGGGCGAACGTCGTACGCGTGACCGAGCCCGCACGCGGCGGGCACTTCGCGGCGTTCGAGGAGCCCGAGCTCTACGCGGAGTCGGGACGCTGAGCCTGCGGTGGCGAGCACGGCCGGTTTCACGCGCGAGGGCAAGGGGGCTTCGTACCCCGCGGACCGCGGACAGTAGGGTTGCCCGGGTGAACACTTCCTCCTCGCTCCCGCGTTCCTTCCGGCTGCTCGTGACGGGTGGAGGGACCGGCGGTCACACCTACCCGGCCCTCACGGCCATCCGTACCCTGCAGGGCCGCCTCGCCGCCTCCGGCGGCACTCTGGACGTCCTGTGGATCGGTACCGCCGACGGCCTCGAGGCTCGCGTCGCCCCGGCGGAGGGAATCGCGTTCAGGACGGTGGCCACCGGGAAGATCCGCCGCTCGGCGAACCCGCTCAAGATGCTGTCCGCGGCGAACGTGAAGGACATGGCCCGAGTACCCCTCGGGGTGGCCCAGGCCCGGACCATCGTCTCCGAGTTCCAGCCGGACGTCGTCCTCGCGACCGGCGGGTACGTCGCCGTTCCGGCCGGTCTCGCCGCGCGTCTGTGCCGGCGCCCGCTGGTCCTGCACGAGCAGACCGTCCGCCTGGGCCTGGCGAACCGGAAGCTGGCGGGCTCGGCCACGCGGATCGCGGTGTCCTCGGAGTCCTCGCTGCCGCTGCTGCCCGCCGAGGTGCGGGACCGCGCCGTCGTCACCGGCAACCCGGTCCGCCCGGAGGTCCTCACCGGCCACGCCGACAAGGCGGTGCACACGCTGAACCTCACCGGGTTCGACCGGCGTCTGCCGACGGTCTACGTCACCGGCGGGGCGCAGGGCGCCCAGCAGATCAACGGCGTCGTCCGGGACGTGCTCCCCTGGCTGCTGAGCTACGCGAACGTGATCCACCAGTGCGGCCCGGCGAACGTGGACGAGCTGCGGAACGCCGCCGCGGGTCTGGACCCGGTCCTCGCCGGCCGGTACCACCTGACCGGGTTCGTCGGAGCGGAGCTGCCCGACGTCCTGGCGCTGGCCGACGTCGTGGTGTCGCGGAGCGGGGCGGGCACCCTCGCGGAGCTGACGGCTCTGGGGAAGCCCGCCGTGTTCGTGCCGCTCGCCACCTCGGCCGGCAACGAACAGGCCCACAACGCCCGGCACCTGGCCGAGGCGGGGGCCGCGGTCGCCCTGATCGGCGAAGTCACCCCGCAGACCTTGCAGAACGCCGTGGGCCCGCTCCTGACCGACCCCGCCCGGCGGGCGGCGATGGCGGACCGGGCCCGGGCGTACGGGCGGCCGGACGCCGCGGACAGGCTCGTGGACGTGCTCCTGGCCGCGGCATCCGGCTGACCATCCCCGGAGGGCCAGGCTTTCGCGTCGGGCAGTACGACCCCTGTGGCCCTCATCCCCGGAACCTGTGAACGCTCCGCCGCCGGCCCCGTACGGATCCGCCACGCAAGCGCGTGCGGCGCAGGCGCAGACGGCCCCGGCGGGCCGGCGCATGCGCTTCCGTGGCGGGTACGGGGCCGCCGATGCGGTGTTCGATGAGGATGCCGTGGAAGACCAGCACGGTGAGGCTGAGGACGATCAGGGCTTCGGCCCAGTAGAAGGCGAGGTAGTCCAGGAGGCAGCCGTTGGGAGGTGAGCCCGGGGCGGCGGTGCGCAGGCCGACGAGGGCGAAGAGGCTGGCCGCCATCCAGCCGAGGGCGGGCCAGAGCAGGCCGCGGTGCTGTCCGACCACGAGCCAGCAGGCCACCACCACGGCGAGGGCGACCGCCCACATGGCCGCGATCATGAACCAGGCCAGGATGAAGGTGCTGCGGGACCTCACCACCTCGCTGTTCAAGTAGGCGAACTGCCCCTCGTAGGCGCTCTCCCGCGTCCGGTACGTGAAGTACGGGTCCTCGTCGTGGAAGGCCAGGCGCACCGGCACCTGCGCCGCGGTCTTGCCCTGGCCCGTGGTCGCGGCGAAGCCGAAGTCGGCGGCGTACCGGTCGAAGGGGTAGTCCGAGGAGGTGCCGTCCAGCAGCGGCACCTCGATGTCCTTGATCCACACTCCGCTGGCGGTGGTGAACCTCAGTTCCTCCTGCGAGGCCGCGGCGTGCAGGGTGACGTCGGTGACCGGGAAGCCCGACGGATCGAGGAGGCGGCCCTGGGGAGTCACGCGCACCCGCAGGATCATCCTGTGATCGGCCGGGTCCGTGCGCTGCACGGCCGCCTCGATGTCCACCCGGTCGGCGTTCTGGGCGGGGCCGACGAGCATCGGCCGACGGCGGGTGTCGCGTTCGTCGAAGTACAGGGCGATGCCCGCCGCGGCCACCAGCAGGACCGCGATCAGGGCCACCGCGAGGGTCCGCCAGGGCAGTTCCGCGCCGAGCCAGGGGGTGTCGGCCGTGCGGCGCAGGCGCCTGGCGCGGGTCGCCTCCTTGGTCATGCGGTGATCCTGCCTCCTCGCGTTCCGCAGGGACCGGAGCCGGGCGGGTGGGGCGGCGTGTTCAGGAGCTGTCGGGGTTCCTGAGGTAGGGGTGCAGGAGGGTGCCCCAGGCCTGGTCGAGCTTGTCGAACTCGGCCGGGCACCGTTCCGCTCGGTCCTGGGGCAGCACTCCGTCGGGGTTCGTCTCGCTCTGGACGACGTAGGAGTAGGTCCGGGGGTCTGAGCCGTAGAGCCAGCAGGACCAGTTGAAGAAGCGCTGGGCGTTCAGGGAGTGCCCGTCCGCGTACGAGCCCGGTTCGTCCCCCTCGACCCCGTCGAAGTCCCAGAGGCCGCCCCAGGCGTTGACGGTGCTCATCGCGTACGCCTTGTGCTTCTCGTCGCCGCCGGCCAGCAGGAGCACGGACAGCTGGTCGGCGGCGTCCTCCTCCCGGCCGGTGATCGGCAGGTCGTACATGTCGATCAGGCCGTGGGCCAGCTCGTGGAAGAGGACACCGTTCGTCAGCCCGATCAGGTCCTCGTCGACCGCCCTGTCCCGCTGCTCGGCCGGTCCTTGGGTTTCCTGGCCCTCGTAGATGCCGCGCATCTGGTTGACGAAGTCGTAGCAGTAGGTGATGTCCTTGGAGTCGGCGTTCCAGGAGGCGCTGCCGTCCTCGCAGGTCGCGGCCTTCAACGGCACGTCGTAGGCCAGCTTGATCAGCGAGTTCGCGTAATCGGCGACCTCTTGCAGCACTTTGTGGTCCTCCAGGAAGCCCTGTGCGTGCGTGTCGCCGATCGTGGTGCCCCGCTCGTAGGTGGCGACCAGCTTCCCCTCGCCCTTCACGGCCGGCGGCGGGGGTGAGGAGGCGCGCGAGGGGCGGCCGGTGACCTGCGCGCCGGGTTCCGCACGGCCTGCGCCGGGGCCCTCGGCCGAGCAGCCCGCCACGAAGGCCAGCGAGAGCACCATCACGATGCCCGCGCAGGCTCTGCGACCCACCACGGCGACCACCTCTCCGGGCTACGACACGGAACCACGCACCACAGCCTGCGCCGCAACCCTCCCCGCACGCGACCCGGAAAGTGACGGACGGTCGCGACCGCGTCCGCCGGGCCCGGCGGACGGGGGCTCAACGGGGCAGCCCGGCCCATCCGCCACCCGGGTGACCGGCCACCGTGGGCTCGGCCGTTCGAGGCCCTAAAGGTTGTTGCAGAAGGCTCAGTCTTGGGCATTTTGCTTGTATGGGTGGGGTGTTGCGGACTGAGCCGTTGTGGGTGGAGACGTTCA
>NZ_JBEZMA010000116.1:0-6918 GCF_040652415.1 Streptomyces sp. NPDC048255 | reverse complement strand
GGGGGGGGGCCCCCCCCCCCCCGCGCGCCCCCCCCCCCCCCCCCCCCGGGGGGGGCCCCGCCCCCGCCCCCGCCGCCGACGCGGCGTACGGGTCGCGCGGGCGCACGTACACTCGGCCCATGAACCGCACACGCGTTACGGGGAAGTGCCTGCCGCTGCAGGCCGCTCCTGTCGCGCGCGCGGCCTCCGCGGGCCGGAGCGGCGTCAGCCCCCGCACCGCAGCCGGCGGCCAGGCCCCCACGGTCGGCCGAGGCGCCCTGCACGGCCACGGCTAGCGCTTCCCGCCGCGCCCGGGCCCGGCCCCTCCCACACCATCTCCCGCGACGGGCCCTGCCCCGGCACCCCGGCCATGACCACCGCGCCCGGAACGGCCCGGCCCGGCCCCGTCGCACGGGGGCGACGCATCGCCCCCCACATCATCACCGCAGTCCCGACGCTCCGTCGGCGCTGCCGCCAGGCGAGGGCCGCACGCCGGGCCGTAGCCGCCTCCGAAGGGACCACCGTGAAACTGAGCGGCTTGCTGACCGGCCACGAGCACCACGTCATCCAGGGCGACGCCGAATCCACGGGGATCACCGCGGGCACCACGTTCGACGTCGACCGGGTGGTGCCGGGCTCGCTCTTCATCGCCGTACCCGGCCACCGCGGCGGCGGTCCCGCCTCCATCGGGGCGGCGCTCGCGCGCGGGGCGGTGGCGGTACTCGTCGACGCGGCGGGAGCCGCCGCCACGCCCCTCCGGGGGGAGCCGCTTCCCGCGGTGTGCGTCGTACGGGTGTCCGACACCCGCAAGGCGGCCGCGGTCGCCTCCTCGCGCTACTTCGGCGAGCCGGGCCGGCAGATGGACATGGTGGCGGTCACCGGGACCAACGGGAAGACCTCCATCTCCTACATGGTCGAGTCGCTGCTGAGGATCTCCGAGGGCGCCTCGGTGGGCGTGATCGGGACGGCGGGCAGCCGGATCGGCGACGAGATGATCCCGATGCCGCCCTCGGTGCTGACCACACCGGAGTCGCCCGACCTGCAGTACCTCCTGGGCCGCATGCGGGACCAGGGCGCCGGCAGCGTGGTGCTGGAGGCCACCTCGATGGCCCTGCAGACGTACCGGGTGGACAGCACGTTCATCGACGTCGGCATCTTCACCAACCTGACCCAGGACCACCTGGACGACCACGGCACCATGGCCCACTACACGGACGCCAAACTGCGGCTGTTCCAGGGACTGTGCCGGCACGCGGTGGTCAACATGGACGATGTCGTGGGCGCCGGGATCCGGGCCATGATGCCGGGAGCGGTGACGACCTACGGCCTCGACACGGAGGCCGACTTCCGGGCCGCGGACCTCGTCGCGGACGCCTCGGGCACGCGGTTCACGCTGCACCACGCCGGCCGGGAGTACCCGGCGGCGATCCCGGTCCCGGGCCGCTTCTCCGTGTCCAACGCACTGGCGGCCGTCGCGGCCTGCCACGTACTGGGGCACGACCTGGACGGACTGGTTGCCGCACTCGCCCAGATGCCGCCCGTACCGGGCCGGTTCGAGCGCTTTGTGACCCCCGCCGGCACCTCGGTGATCGTGGACTACGCCCACTCGCCCGACTCCCTAGACAAGGTCCTCACGGCCATCCGGGGCTTCGCCCGGGGCCGGGTCATCACCGTCTTCGGCTGCGGCGGGGACCGGGACACCACGAAGCGGGCCGAGATGGGCCGGATCGCCGGGACCCACTCCGACCTGTGCGTCCTGACCTCGGACAATCCCCGTACCGAGGACCCCGAGCTGATCCTGGACCAGATCGCCCCCGGCATCGAGGCCACCGGCACGCCGTTCGAGCGCTCCGCCGACCGGCGGCGGGCCATCGGGCTCGCACTGGCCGCCGCGCGGCCCGACGACGTCGTCCTGATCGCCGGAAAGGGCAGCGAGCCGCACCAGATCGTGGGCGAGGAGCTGCTCCCCTTCAGTGACATGGCGACCGTACGCGAACTCGTCCGGAAGTCCTGAGCAGGGCAAAGGCTCTGCCGGGGAAGGCCGGCAGCGCGGGGAGCGCGCAGCCCGACGGATCGTCAGGGAGGGTGCGAAGGTGGTCAGGGTCAGCAGCCGTGCCCGGCGCGACCCCGGTCCGGCAGGCCGCGCACGGTTGGTATGACGGTGCGTCAACGCTGTCAGCGGGTCCACGCCCCTGAACCAGCGTGTCACCAGTCCTGGCGGTCCGCGAGCGGACGGCTGAGCGTCCGCCGGGGACAGCCTCGGCGGGGCGGACGGGCGCCGGGGCAGATGTGCACGACCTGCCGCCGTCGTGCACATTGGAAGAACGAGGTCCCGCCCCCCTGTGCCGGGTTCAAGGCAGTCCTCGAGGGGCGGGGAACAAGTGCCCTCGCCTTGCGCGGCTTCACGGTCGGAACCGGACGAGACAGCGGGAGGAACCATGGCCGCGCTCGGTGACCTGATCCAGATCGACGACGGGACCGTGCTGGTGTGCGGGCAGGAACTGGATGTCGGGCGCGGTCAGCCGGACGTCGCCAACGCCCTCGTGCACCGGGTCGGCGACACCCTGGTACTCGTCGACACCGGCGTCACCGCGGCCTTCCGCGCGGCCCTGCGGGAGGCGACCGAGCGGGTCGGGCACTGGTCCCGGGCATTGGTGCTGACCACGCACGGCCATCTCGACCACGTGGGCAACAACGACCTGGCCGACGAGCTGGGTGTGCCGGTCGAGCACTACGTCCCCGCCCTCGACCTCGACCAGATGCGGGACCCGGCGTCGTACTGGGTACGGTCCTTCGAGCGCATCGCCGGGCTGGCGCCGCTGCCCGCGCCGCCCGTCCTGGCTGGCCAGGTGGTGTCGCTCTTCCAGCCGATGCGGCCCTTCGGCGCGACGACCCGGACCTACGAGGAACGACCGCTGGAAGGAATCCGGATCGGCTCGCTCCGATTCACCGGCTGGACCTTCGCCGACGGAGCGGTCCGCGTACTGCGCAGCCAGGGCCACTGCGCCGGGCACGTGATCGTGCACCTGAGCGACTGCGGAGTCCTGCACCTGTCCGACGAGGGCAACGGGCCCTGCGGTGCGATGGCCGACGCCGACCAGCTCAAGATCCAGACCGTGCTCGGGGCCGTCGCTCTCCTCTTCGAGGAGGGAGAAGCCACGCTCCTCACCGACGGGCACACCTTCGCCGTGCGCCGTGGCGCCGAGGTGGTGCCCTACCTGGAGGGGCTGCTGGAACAGGCCACCGCCCTGCAGGAGGCCGCACTCGGCCTGACGGGGGAGAGCGGGCAGGTGCGGCCGAGCGCGTTCACCACCCGCTACGCGGAAGCCGCTGCCGAACTGGGGGTCGGCGGCGCCAACCCGAACGCGATGTTCGCCGCCATGATGGCGGTCAACCAGCTCCGCGAGCTCGGGCTGCGGCCGGAGTCCGGCGATGTCGACGCGCCCTGGTCCCGGCCCCCGCTCCACAACCCGTGAGCGCGCGAGTTGGACGCGGTGAACTGCTTCCGTCCTGCACCGCCCGGCCCAGGAGGGTCAGCGGATCCATGAATTTCACCGTAGACGAATCCACATGGATCGCGGCTTTCAATCAAGGATGGGCTCGCCATCTCCTGCTTTTCTGAACGCATGACCACTGCACCGAACACAGCCGAGTTCGCAGTATCCGTCCGCCCGTGCGACGTATCGAGCCTCCGGAGCCTTGAGGAATTCCCGAAGGAAGTGTCGTCATGACCGGGCAGCAGAGCACCGGGAACGGCGTCTTCAGGACCGTCGTCCTGATGCTGGCCACGATGACGACCGGACTGTTGGCAGGCTTCTTCGTGAACTGGTCGAACGTGGTCATGCCCGGTCTGGGCAACGTCGACGACCGCACCTTCGTCGTGGCCTTCCAGGCGCTCGATGAGGCGATCACCAATCCGTTGTTCCTCGGTGTGGGGTACATGGGCGCGCTGCTGTTCACGGGTCTGGCCGTGGTTCTCCATCTCCGCGCGGGACAGCGCCCGGTACTGGTGTGGGCCGGGGCGGCGCTGGTGTGCTGCCTGGTGGTGTACGCGATCACGTTCGGTGTCCATGAGCCCCTCAACGAGAAGGTCCGGACGGCCACGGGGCCCGGCAGCAATGCCGATTTCGCGGCGCTCCGCGCCCAGCTCGATGAAACGATGTGGACGGCCTGGAACACCGTGCGGGCCGTCGCGGCAACGATCGGGTTCGGCTGCCTCACCTGGGCCCTCGTGATCCATCGCGGGCTCGGCCAGGCCACGAGCCGGCCCACAGAGCGGCCGGCGACCAGCCCGGGCGAGTCGCGTTGGGACCCCCGCCCCCGGTAATTCCCGCGGCATCGCCCGACAGTGCCTCATCCGCGGCCTCGACGATCAGGAGATGGCCGAGCAGACCGTCGTAGCCCGTTGCTGCTCCCCACCGCCAAACTCGTGGAATCGCCGCGCCGGCGAGCGTGTGAGGCGGGGGTGCCGCGTGCGGCGGTGTTTGCTGTGCGCAGGGAGGGCCCCATCCGCGGGCCCGACGTGCGCCAGGAGGAACTGGAACCATGAAGTTCGCGCAGATCATTGATTTCGAGACCGGGCGCATCGACGAGGTACGCGACCTCCTGGGCGCCTACGAGGAACGGGCCCTCTCGGAGGGCCGGACCGGTACCCCCGTCGCCCGCACCCTGCTCAAGGACCGGGCCAACCCCAACCGCTACCTCGCCGTGGTCGAGTTTGATTCCTACGAGGTGGCCATGGCCAACAGCGACGCGCCCGAGACCAACGAGCTGGCTCAGCAGCTCTCGGCGCTGATGGACAGGCCGACGGTCTACACCGACTGCGACGTCCAGGAGCAGCACAGCATCGGCTGACCCGAGCGTGGTCCTGACGTCCCCGTGATGTCACGGCCCCGGATGGCGAGCGTGCTGCCGGCAGCGACGCGTACCGGCCGAGCCGGTCCCCAGACCCCACCTTCCCGGAGGAGCGGCAGATGACCGATACGACGACTCTCGACCTCGGACCACAAGCCCGGATCGTGGCCCGTCTCGCGGCCGGCGTCCCGGAGGCCCGGCTCGCCGACCGGACGCCCTGCCCCGAGTACGCGGTCAGCGACCTGCTGGGTCACCTCCTGGGCCTCGCCGTTGCCTTCCGCGACGCCGCCCGCAAGGACCTGGGCCCCACGACGGACACGGCCCCCGACCCAGCCGCGATCTCCCTGCCCGCCGGCTGGCGCGAGGAACTGCCCCAGGTCCTCGGTGAACTGGCCGAAGCCTGGAAGGATCCCGCCGCGTGGACCGGCATGACCCGCGCGGGCGGCGTGGACCTGCCCGGCGAGATCGCGGCTGCGGTGACCGTCGACGAACTGGTGGTGCACGGCTGGGACCTGGCCCGGGCCACCGGCCAGGAGTACGCACCCGATCAGGCCGCGCTGCGCGCCTCGCACGCGTTCCTGCTGGCGTCCGTCGAAGACGAGGACCGCGGGGACATCTTCGGACCCGTCGTGCCCGTACCGGACGACGCCCCCCTGCTGGACCGGGCAGTCGGGCTGAGCGGGCGTGATCCGGGCTGGACCCCGCAGACCCCCCGCCGAGGGTCGTCGTAGCCCTTGTCGGCGTCCGGTTTCGACGGGCACCGGCGGCGCGGGCCTCGGCGGGAGCGGATGGGTGGACTGCCACGGACGAGCGTTCCAGGCGCAGGCTGTTGCAGCCCGGATGAAACGCTCTTTCACGGCCCGCGTCCTCAGGTCTCGTCGGTGGCCGGTCGGCCGTCTGCGGTCCCCGTGGAGGCGATGGCGGGGCGGCGGGCGCGGCGGGGGCCGCGGTTGCGGCGGCGGCGGGTCCGCAGGCGGCTGATCCGGAGTCGGGCCGCGGCTTCGGGGTCCAGCGCGGCCAGCTCGGTGAGGGTTGGGTGCGGCTTCTCCCAAATCAGCCCTTCGTTCAGGTGAGCCTCCCGGCGGGCGTCGTCGCGCAGCCTGCCGTACTTCACGAGGCAGACGATCTGCACGACCAGCGCGAACCAGGTCGCGGTGGCCGCCGTTCCTTCCACCGGCCCGTGGGGGTCGGTCCCGATCATGGTGATGGCCGTCCCCACGATCACCGCCAGCCCGGCCCACACCGCCAGCGTGGCCAGACGGCCGGAGCCGCCGGGCATCGTCGGAAGCCGGGACCGCAGACGCTTGCGGCAGGCGGCGTGGAACTCTTCCTGGGCGGTGGCGAACGCGCGGTCGCGCAGGGCGATGTTGCCGAGGGAGGCCGGTGCGGTGCGTCGGCGCAGGGCGGCGAGCAGCGCGTTCGGCAGGGGGTGCCCGGCGTCCGCCTGCGGGTCGGCACCAGCGGCATTGAGGGCGAGGTTGCCGCGGTGGTTCACCGTGACCAGCCCGTCGAGCAACAGCCGGGCGGCGGCGGCCTGGACGTCGTCCCCGGCCCACCAGCGGCCGGTGGCGGCGTGGTAGGGGTCGACCAGCAGCGCGGCACTGCGCTCGCGGACGACCCGCCACCACTTCCGTTCCTGAAGGGTCCGCATGCCGAGCACCCCGGACAGCAGAGCTGTGACGGGCAGTACGACGCAGGCGAGTTCGACGGGGTCCACGCGCCGAGCGTAGGACGCGACACGGCGGTGCGTACATCCGATATCGGCAACCTACGGGCCCGGCGGGCGGGCCCGTACCCCCCACCCCTTCCCGCATGTGAGTGCGCGGTGTGGTGGCAGCGGTCGTGCAGCTGTGCCTCGAGGTCGTCGCCGGCAGACATGGGTTCGCAGCAGAGGTGAGCTCGGCGGCCGTGTACGCAAAGACGCCCGGCCGGGGATTCCCGGCCGGGCGTTTTCGTGTGTGTGTGTTGCCGCTGGTGGTTTAGTACCAGCGGTTGTTCTGCCAGAAGTTCCAGGCGCCGACGGGGCTGCCGTAGCGCTCGTTCATGTAGTCCAGGCCCCACTTGATCTGGGTGGCGGGGTTGGTC
>NZ_JBEZMA010000115.1:0-7635 GCF_040652415.1 Streptomyces sp. NPDC048255 | reverse complement strand
GGGGGGGGGGGCGCCCCCCCCCCCCGCCCCCCGGCGCCCCCCCGGGCGGCCCCGGCGGCGCCGCGCCCCCCCCCGGGGGGGGGCCGGGGGGGGGGGGGGGGCCCGCCCCCCCCCCCACGGCGCCGTGCCCGCCCCGCACCCCACCCCACCGTTCTTCGAGTCACTCGAACCGGCGATGGCACCACACCTGTTGCAGCGACTAGCGTTGGCGGTCCGCGCGCTGAGCTGCACAAGCCGACCTTCGTCTGCCTCGCGCCACACCGTCTCCCCCAGAGAACCCGCTCTGCGCAGCGTGCAAGGCACTGCGGCAGGCGCAGTACGGAAGCTGAGAACGGTGTCCGTCCTGCCCCCTGACCTGCCCCGGCTGCGGACACTGTCACTTACCTGCTCGGCCGCGCAGAGCGCGCTCTGAGTGCGGCCGAGGAGGCCGAGGCCGCCGCCGCGCGCAGGCGGCCTCCCCTTGAGCCGCCCGCATGGCTCGTGGAGCGCGGGATAGGCACCGGGCGGCCCCCGGTCCGTGTCCGTGCCGGGGGCTGCTGGGACACCGGCAAGCGCTGCGCTCCCGCCACCCCCGAGCAGATCCGCGGCCTGCTGGCCTCGGGGATACCCGCGTGCACCCACTGCCGTTCCGACACCGCCCTCGGGGTGCTGGAGTGAGCGGCTGGCACCACCGCGGAGAGATGAGCCCTGGCCTGCGTGTGATCGTCTACCCGCCCGACGAAGAGGGCGGCGACGCGTGCGCTGCGACGGTCAGATCCTCGGCCGTGCCTTCGGCCCCGGCGACGTGCTGGAATTCTGAGCGCTACCACCACGGGTTGCGCCACGCCCAGGACCAGCTCACCACCTAGCCCCACCGCCCGGTGTGCCAGCGCGTCCACCTGGACAGTGGTCGTAGCCGGCCCGGCTCCCGCCTCGGATACCGTGTTCCTCTACGGGGTGCCATAACGGATGTGACGCCCCCCACCGGAGGTAGTCAGCGTATGAGTTCAAAGCGCAGCAAGAATCCAGCCCTGCCCGTACTTGACGACGCATTCCGACTCGCGTCGGTCAAGGACGCCGAAGAGTCCACCCGTGACTTGGCCGCGCGGCTGGCCACCACCGAGCTGCGCCGCGTTTCCCACCCGGGCCGGGTCACCTGGGAGCCCACCGATCAGGCCGAGCCCGTACCGGTCCCGCCGACTGTGGTTGACGGTGACGGGGACCTGTGGCTGCGGGACCGGGGCACTGGCACCTGGACCATGCCCGAGTTCAACCCGAAGGAGTTCCCGGCCCGCTGTGGCGAGGTTCTGACGTGGAACCAGCTTGCCCGCGAGTTCGGCCCGCTTACCGCACTGGCCGACGACCGCCGCATCGGCGGCGGCCGGCGCTGACCGCGCAGCCTTCTGGGATGACCGCGCCCCTGAAGCGCCCGTTACAGCCGGAATTGTCGTCAGGCCGGGCTGGCTTCCGTACGGAGTTCCTGACGCAGACCCGCGGCACCGGCATCGCGCACTCCCTCTTCGAGGGTCACGAGCCGTGGTTCGGCGAGCTGCGCACCCGCCACAACGGTTCGCTGGTCGCGGACCGCTCCGGTTCGGTGACACCGTTCGCGATGGTCAACCTGCAGGAGCGCGGTGTCATCTTCCTGGAGGCCGGCACCGAGGTCTACGAGGGCATGATCGTCGATGAGAACTCGCGTGCCGACGACTTGGACCTGAACATCACCAAGGAGAAGAAGCTCACCAACATGCGTGCGGCGGCCGCCGACAACACCGAGAACGTGGTGCCGGCCCGCACGCTGTCGCTCGAGCAGTCGCTGGAGTTCTGCCGCGACGACGAGTGCATCGAGGTGACCCCGGAGACCGTGCGTATCCGCAAGGTCGTCCTGGACCAGAAGGAGCGCGGCCGCACCAGCTCGCGCGCCAAGCGCTGACGCCGTCCGGGCCTCCTGAAAGGGGGCGTCCCGGGGCTTCAGCGTCTTACGGACTCCCCAACCGGAACGGGCCACTTCCCCCGTTCCGGTTGGGGAGTTCTCGTGTGCCAGGCGGCTGATTGCCCCGATGGCGCTAACGTCGTGCGCGGCTCCGGTGTCTTTGAGCGGTGACACCGCTCGGCCGGCCCGGGCCTGCTCCTACGTACGTGTTCCGCACCCAGAACCGACGACGCAAGGGGAATCGATTCCATGACCGTCACAGCAGCACGCCGCATCATGTCACCGCGTCGCTCCGCCGCCCGCACGGCGGCCGTGGCGGCCCTGTCCGCCGCCGCGCTCCTCGGCGGCGGTCTCACGGCCCAGGCCGCCGCACCCGCCCGCACGACGGGCGCGGTCGTGGAGCTCGCGCCAGCCACTGTGCTCGCCACCCGGTGCTACTACAGGGTCAACGCCACCGGCGGTCTGGTGATCCGCAGCGGTCCCGGCACCAGCTACACGCGCGTCGGGTCCTACCCCAACGGCGCCACGGTCCTCGCGTCGGCGTCCACCACCAACGGCTTCCGCAACGTGGGCACCAACCGCTGGGTCTCCGCGACGTACCTCGTCCGCATCACCAGCTATCCCTGCGAGTGACAGGGACCCGCGCCGAGGACACCGTTCCCCAGCCCTTCAACGGGCCGCCGGCCGCCGGAAATCCCTCCGGCGGCCGGCGGCCTGTCCGCTGCCTCCGACCGGTCTCCGAATTCATCACTGTCAACGTGTTATTCCCGACGATGTGTCCGGATACCGATGAGCGCTCTCCGGAAGTTGCCATCCGAGATACCCCGATGCTCCAGAAGCGCAGCCATCTCGGCGCCAGACAGGACGTCGCTCTGCAGGTACCGCTCCACCAGTGCCCGATCAACCGAGAACAGCTGCACCCGCCACTCCGCTCAGAAGAGATGAGTGACGAGATGTACCAGGCGCTGGCCTTCCGCGGAGGTGATCTTCACTGTCCCGAGGGATGGGTAATGAGACAGATCTGAAACGCCCCAAGAAAAGGAGCGGCCGTGATTCCCGGGCTCGGGACTCGTAGTGCCGGAACAACGCGACGATCAGCCCGTCCCGGATCGGCTTGTGCTGCTTGCCGCCGCTCCGCCAACGGATCTGTGCGACCCCGTCCTCGAGCCACGCCAGCGTCTTGTCCCGGGCGATGTCCTGGCACAGCTCCAGCATCATGCGGGTCTCGTCATCCCCGAGCGCCCAGGCGATGTGCGCCGTCGACGGGGCCCGGAACACCAGGTCCATCGCCAGCCAAGGCGTCCGCTCCTTGGCGGTCTCGGTCTCAGGTGACTGGTTGTGCTCGATGGGCCTGCCCAGCACGGTCGCCCGCCGGGCCTTCGCCGGGCTCTTGCCCCGTGCCAGGTGCTCACGCTCGATCCGGTCGGTGTCCGGGCGCCGGCCCTCACCGAGGAGGAGTTCGGCCTGCCGCTCGGTCACCACGTCCCCGGCCGTGAGGCCGACCGCGGCCAGGCCCCGGCCCTTCCAGACGCCGTGCGGGACACCGGCCTCGTCTTGGGCGGCGCGCAGCGGCCTATCCGCAGGGCGTTGGCCGTCCCCGACCATCACGCCGCGGAACAGATAGCGCCACCCATCACCCGGACGAACATCCGCTCTACTGATCACCGGGCAATGGAACCCCGCCCGTGACCTGTGCGAAAGCGTGATCCGAAGTGCTTCCCGCCGGGCGGGAAGCCGTCACCAAGTCTTTGCCGAAGCGCCCGCCAGGCGGGCTGCCGCGGCAGCCCGAGACGGTAAGCCGCGAGTGTGTGCACGGTCCGCCGCATGACGACCCAAGTGATCTACGCAGACCCCTGCCCGCTGTGCTCGCGCCCGCTCCGACCCCAGTTCGGCCGCACCCGAGAGTCCGGCCAGCACGACGGCCCGGCCCGCGTCTGGTTCCAGCGGTACCGCTGCGACAGCTGCGAGGCCACCCGGCCCCAGCAGTTCGCGGACGTGATGCGCGCCCTCTTCGAGAACTGACTCGGACCGTGCGAATGCTGCGCCCCGACCACCCGGGCCCCAACCGCCCCGGAATCCCACTCCAACCGACTCCACCGTCATCGAACACCCACCAGCGCACGACAACCCCAACCACCCACCGCCGCTGAGCACACCGCGTCACCGACGCCCTTCAACACGAACAGCCACCCTCGGCCCCGGCCACCGGCCGGGGGCTTCGTGCTTCCTGGAGGAGTTCACCGTGCCCACGTACGAGGCCCTGCCCCGCTTCACCGCCGACCTGGACCGCCTCACCCCAGAACAGCGGCGCCGCTTCCGACAGACCGTGGCGGCCTTCGTCGACGACTTGCGCGCCGGGCGCTTCCGCGCCGGCCTCCGCGAAGCGCGCGGGTTCGCCGAATCCTGGCGCGCGGGACGAGTACGCCTTGTCGGCCAGGACCACGTCCGGAGCCACCCTCGGTCTGCCGACCGGCCGCGGAACCCGTAAGCGGGCCATGACCTGCGGGAACGCGGGTGCGTCACCGGCCTGGCCGGGTGTGATGACGAAGGCCAGCGGTCGGCAACGGCTGTCGGCGGCCAGGTGGATCTTTGTGGTCAGTCCGCCGCGGGACCGTCCGAGGGCATGTCGGTAGGCTCGCCGGCCGAAGCCCCTTTTGACGGGCCCCGGCGGCGCGCTGGTGGGCACGGACGATGGTGGAGTCGACCGCGACGACCCAGTCGAGGTCGCCTTCGATGTCGGCCTGGGCGAGCAGCGCGGTGAAGACCTTCTCCCAGGTCCCGTCGGCGGGGCCGGGTCAGCCGGACGGCGCGGCCCCGGGTGCGGGTCCGGAGGCCGACGCACAGACTGGGAGCATGTCCGAGCCGCAGGAGCAGCCGCCGCCCGGCCCGCAGCAGCAGTCGTCGGCACCCGGACCAGAGACGGCGGGCCCGTCGAAGGTGTTCCTGGAGAAGGTGGCGTACATCGCGGCGCCGGGGACCATCGTCCTCGGCCTCCTCTACTACTTCGGCAGCACCTACACCGAGGCGTACTACTCCACCTTCGGCGTGCCGACTGCCGACCTCCAGTTCTCCGTCCAGGCCTATCTGGTCAAGAGCCCGAATGCGATCTTCTTCCCGCTCGGGTTCCTGCTGTTCTGCGGGCTGGCCGTGCTGCTGGCGCTGGGGTGGGCGGGCAGGCTGCTGGCCCGGCCGGGGCAGGAGGCCCGGCACGGGACGGTGACCGCCTGGCTGCTCGCGGCCGGGCTGTTCCTGATGCTGACGGGCTTCCCGGTCTTCTTCTGGGAGGACCGGCTGCCGCGGCTCCCCCGGGGCTGGCTTCGCGAGTTCGTGCCCTGCCTGGCGGTGGCCCTGGGTGCCACGCTGGCGTTCTTCGCCGTCCACCTGCGCCTGGGCGGCGGCTCCGACGGGCCGGACCGGGAGAACCGCACGGCCGACCGGCTGTGGCTGGGCGCCGGCGCCATGCTCCTCGGGGTGCTGACGATGAGCCTCTTCTTCGGCATGGCGCGGTACGTGGCGGCGGCCGGCCGCATCGAGGGGATGCACGACGCCGCGGGAGGCTACCTCTCCAGCCCGAGGGTCGTGGTCTACTCCCGGGTGCCCGTGACCCACCACGCGCCGGGCATCGTCTTCGACGACCTGGGCAGCGGCAAGGGCCCGTACCGCTACCAGTACCGCGGCTTCCGCATCCTCGCGAAGACGCCAGCCCGCTTCTACCTCGTCTCCTACCTGCCGCTGCAGCGGGAGCGCACGCTGGTGGTCCTGCCCGACGACGACACCGTCAGGATCGAGATCCGCCCGTGAGGGCGGGGAGATAGCCGTCGGTGGGACTGGGCTCGGGGGGCTCGGACCCCGTCTCGGCGGTCGGTGACGGCGACGGCGTCTCGGTGACGGTGGTGGCCTCGTCGGTGGGGGTGGCCTCGTCGGTGGGGGTGGCCTCGCCCAGTGCCTCGCCGGAGATGCCGACGGTCAGGACGTTGCCGTCGGAGGTCGTCGCGATCAGCTGCCCGGAGAAGGGGCCGGCCTCCGTGGCGATGTGCCGCACCCAGATCCGGCAGGTGCCGCCCGGCGGCAGCTCGACGCCCTGGCACCTGTCATTGACGATCGAGATCTCGCCCCTGTCGACGGTGGCGGCGATGTTCTGGACGGTGACGGCCTCGCCGGTGCTCGGGTTGACCACCGTGACGGGCTCGCCGGTGGGCTCGCCGACCCGCGCCCTCGGCACGTTGATCGGCGCGGATTCGTCGCCTCCCTTCCCCAGGAACACCGAGGCCGAGGCGGCGGGCGTGGGCTCCTCGATCCCGGCCGTCGTCGGGGGCGGCGACGACTCGGACCCGCCGCCCGACCCCCCGCTCTGGCATCCTGCGGCCGCGGCCAGCACCCCGGCCACCACTGCCGCGACGAGACCACGGACGACTGCGCGCATCACGGCACCACCACCTCCGCTCCGGATCCGGCCCGCAGCCAACGTCCCACACGCCCGCCCCCGTCCCGGCCCACCCGCCTCCGTGACACAACGTCATCACCCGAAGGGACGCGTCCGGTTCGCGGCCCCGCCGGGCGGGGCAACGAACCTCTCCACCTCCCAGAGGCACGAGCCGGTCTGATCGCGTCAGATCACAACGGAGCAGGCGTGAACTCCACCTCCGTACCACCACAGCCCGCCGCGATGTCCAGCAGCCGGTCCCGCCATCGCTTCTCTGTGCCACCAGACCTGTGACTGAGCGCCGTACTTGGTTCTGACCGCGCTTCCGTGATGACTACGCTCGAGGGACGATCCTCGTCCAGGCCCGGCAGCCGCCGCGCTACCGCCTGTGCAGCGCGGGGCTCTGTCGCGGGAGGGACTCGGAGCCGGCGGCAGGCGGAGCCTTCACGGAAGCGCGGTCAGAACCCCGTACTTGGCCCGTCTGGCCAAGTACGGCGCTCAAGTCGGTGGAGCCCTATGACGGGCACGGTGGTTGCATTGGCGCTGAGGGTCCCGGTTCCGGAGGATCCGGCACCGCCGTTGCCGCCCTTGCCTCCGGCGCCGCCGACGACCTCGGTGTTCTCCTGGGCAGCCGAGACGCTGTCGGCGCCATTGCGCCAGCTCCTCCCGCGCCACCGGTGATGGCGAGCGGGCCGGCGGTGCTGACCTCACCGGTATTGCCGATGCCGCCGTGGCCAGCATCCCCAGCGGCCACCGGTAATGGTGGCCCGGGTGACGCCGGTAACCTTGCCCGCGTTGCCGGTACCGCCGGCCGCGTGCTGACCACCTTGGCCGCCGGTCATCTCCACCGTGGTGGCGCCCCTGACGGTCCCGCCAGTGCCAGCCAGGGAGGGGCGCCCCTGTACGCTCGTCTGCCGGACTCGCGGGTGCTGGGGTGCGAGTATCCGGGGCGCGCCCGTAGCAGTCACGGAACCTGGCTGGCTCGAAGCCGTGCATGAGGCGGCCAGTCTCCTCGAGGGCGTGGGCGCCCACGCGGCCGTGCTGTGCGACTGGTGCGACCGCACCATCACGCGCGGGGCCGGTCCTTGGCCTGGCCCCGTGCCAGGGGCCATGGCCTGTCGATACCTGCCGGGCCAGTTGCCCCCCGGCCACAGACTGGGTACGTCCACTCCGTGCGATCTCACAGCCAGATCTCAGAGACAGTCCCTAAAGGGTGTTGCAGAAGGTCTGTCTTGGGCAGGCCGCAGTGGTGTTTGATCTGCTTGTTCACCGTGTCAGGGCGAGGTTGTGCATGGTGGCG
>NZ_JBEZMA010000114.1:0-7902 GCF_040652415.1 Streptomyces sp. NPDC048255 | reverse complement strand
GCCGACGCTCCGCGTCGACTCCCTCCTCCGCCTTGCAATCCACGGCACCAGCCGACCCGGGCTCTCCGACCCTGATCCACCGGACACCCCCTAGCCCTGGGGCAGCTGGATCACGGGGAAGCTCCCCGTCGCCGTGGGCGCGTGCTCCGGCAGCCACAGCACCGCCACAGCACCGGCCGCCGCGCCCTCGCGGTCCGCCCCGCCCGGAGCGGCCACGTTGCGGAAGGTCAGCCGGGCCCCCAGGACCCGTGCCTGGCCCTCCGCGATGGTCAGCCCCAGCCCGTGCCCCACGCCCGCGCGGTCCGTCGACCCGGTGCGGAAGCGGCTCGGCCCCTCGCGCAGCAGCGCCTCCGGGAAGCCCGGACCGTGGTCCCGGACCCGTACGACCCGGCCCTCGACGTCGACCTGGACCGGCGGCTGCCCGTACCGGGCGGCGTTGGCCAGCAGGTTGCCCAGGATCCGCTCCAGGCGCCGCGGGTCGGTGCTGACGATCTCGTCCGCGACGATCCGTACGGAGGCCTCCGGCATCAGCGCGGTCACCCGGCGGCTCACGAACTCGCCCAGCGCCACTTCCTGGAGCTCGGCCCGCTCGGACGCACTGTCCAGCCGGGCCACCTCCAGTACGTCCTCGACCAGGGCGCGCATCGCCTGCGCCCGGTCCCGCACCAGCTCGGTCGGCCGCCCCGGAGGCAGCAGTTCCGCCGCGGTCAGCAGGCCTGTCACCGGGGTCCGCAGCTCGTGCGCGATGTCCGCGGTCACCCGCCGCTCGGCCTCCAGCCGCTGCTGGAGGGCGTCGGCCATGGCATCCACCGCCCGCGCCAGGTCGTCGGTCTCGTCCCGTACGACGCCACCCACCGCGTCCCGGACCCGTACCTCGGGATCCCCGTGGGCCACCCGCTGCGCGGCGGCGGCCGCCTTGCGCAGCCGGCGCGAGATCTGCCCGCCGATGAGCACGCCGAGGGCCGAGCCGCCGATCACCACTGCGAGGGAGCCGACGACCAGGGCCCGGTCCAGGTCGCGCACCATGTTGGCGCTCTCCCGGAACTGGGTGCGCAGCGACAGCGCCTGCCCGTTGCCGAGCGGCACGGCGGCCCAGACCTCCTGGGGCGCGCCCGGGTTCTCCTGGACGTAGGTCCCGCGTCGTCCCGACTGCACCTTCTGCCGCAGCTGGGCGGGCAGGTCGGGGTCGTTGATCTTGAAGCCGGGGGGCGGCTTGCGCCCGGCGTCGACATTGCGGGACATGAACTGGACGCGGTCCAGCTGCACCTCGCGGGCGCTCTCCAGCATCGACACCCGGGCAGCGCTGTGCACCACCAGACTCAGCGCGACCGCGGTGAGTGCGCCCACGGCGGCGATGGCGAGTGTGATCTTCCAGCGGATCCCGGTACGGAGGGTGAAGCGCCTCATGCCTTGAGCTTGTATCCGAAGCCCCGGACCGTCTCGATCCGGTCCTGTCCGATCTTCGTGCGCAGCCGCTGGACGTGGACGTCGACGACTCGGGTGTCGCCGCCCCAGTCGTAGTCCCAGACCCGCTCCAGCAGCCGGTCGCGGGACAGGACGGTGCCGGGCGCGGAGGAGAACTCCAGCAGCAGCCGCATCTCCGTCGGGGTCAGGGCCACGGCCGCACCCGCCTTGCGCACCTCCATGCCCTCCGTGTCCACCTGGAGGTCGCCGAAGCTGAGCACCCCGCGCTCCCCGGCCGGCCCCTCGGCGCCGCCCGCCGCGCCGTTCTGCGGGCCGCCGGCGTGGCCGAAGCGGCGCAGCACCGCGCGGATCCGGGCGACGAGCACCGAACCGTCGAAGGGCTTGGTGACGTAGTCGTCGGCGCCCGCCTCCAGGCCCAGCACCACGTCGATGGAGTCGGCGCGCGCCGACAGCATGATCACGGGGACGGTGGACTCGTCACGGATGCGCCGGCACAGGCTCACGCCGTCCATGCCGGGGACCATCACGTCGAGCAGCGCGATGTCGGGGCGGTCGGCCCGGAAGGACTCCAGGCCGGACAGGCCGTCGGGCATGGCGGTGACCACGAACCCGTCGCGCTCCAGCGCCAGGGTCGTGGCCTCACGGATGACGTCGTCGTCCTCCACGAACAGGACATGGGTCTCGGCCATACGGAAGACTCGCCTCGGTTCTTCGGTACTCGGTAGTACTCGGTTCTTCGGTGTTCGGTTCCCGGTGTGCGGTTCCGCCGGGTCCGGTCCTGCTGCCGGAGTTCAGTTCTTCTGACTCGTGGCCGGGGCGGGCTGCCCGCCGTCGACCACGTTGCTGTACTCCGAGTGCACCCGGTCCTGCTCGGTGAACTTCTCCCCGTTCCAGCGGTACGTGATCACGTCCTCGCCCGACGGATAGGCGAGCGGCTCGCTCTTTCCGTAGACCGGCTTCGTGACCACCAGGTCGCCCCGGTCGATCTCCGCGTAGACGGGTGGCTGTTCGTCCGAGAACACATTCTCGTACGATCCGCCGTCCGCGCGATACACGTACGAGCCCCGGCCCAGCGCGTCCGCGCAGGACAGCACGTTCACCACGATGTCGACGACGGCGCTCCCGGTGACCCGCCCGTAGCTCACGTCCACCGGGTAGTCCTTGCCCGTGCAGGGCTTGAGTTCCCGTTTGACGTCGGCGCTGACCTTGGGGTCCGCCCTGAGCAGCGCGACCGGGTCCACCTTCTTCGCGGGCCGGCCGGAGGCGGCGGAGGCCTCGGAGGAGGCGCCGGGCGCGTCGGAGGCGGAGGGCTCGGCGTGCTCGGAGGCCGCGGACTGGACGGCCTTGGACATGGCGTCCGTACGGGCGGGACCGCCGTCGCGCAGGCCGGTGCCGCCCGTGGAGCAGCCGACGGCCAACAGCGCTGAGCCGACGAGGACGACCGTCCCCGCCGACATCAGCGCCAGTGAACTCCTGTCAGTCAGGCCTTGGCCATTCAGGCCGCGCACCGCTCACGCCCCTCGTACCGGATGGTGTGGTCCCCGCGTTCCAGCGCGCGCATGTCCAGGTCCCGGCTCTCCAACTCCTGCCGGAGGCGGGCCAGTGCGCGGTGCAGGGTGCTCTTCACGGTTCCCGCCGACATTCCGAGCGCCGCGGCCGTCTCCTCGGTGCTCATCTGCTCCCAGTGTCGCAGCACCACGACGCTGCGCTGCTTGGGCGCGAGGACCTTGAGGATGTCCATCAGCAGGGCGCGGTCGGCGCGCTGGTCCGAGCCGTCCTCGACGGAGGCGTCGGGGAGCTGCTCGGTGGGGACCTCTTCGAGCTTGCGGGCACGCCACCACTCGGTACGGGTGTTGATCATGACGCGGCGGAGGTAGGCGTCGGCCAGGGACTTGTCGGCGATGCCGTCCCAGCGGCCGTAGGTGCGTACGAGGGCGGTCTGCAGGAGGTCCTGCGCGTCGGTGGGGTCCGGGACCAGGCGCCGGGCACTGCGCAGCAGCGCGTCCTGCCGAGTGCGTACGTACTCCTCGAATTCGAGTACCTCGCCGTGCGCCATCTCAGACCGCCTCCGTTCCGTTCAACCGCTCGTCCGCTGGCTTACGGATCTGAAGGTACGGAGGGGTTGTCACGGGCCTGTGCGGGCCAGCCTTCGGTGGACGCACGGACACCCATAGGTTGTGTAACAGCGCCCTTGAGCTGCGGTTTCCCGGCGGGAAGTGGAATCTTCGAGTCAGTTTCGAGTGACTCCGTGACGCCCCCGCGTCACGCTCCGCCGACGCCCGGACCGGGCCCCGCGACCGTCTGCGGAAGCCGGTACATCCCTCCCGCCAGGGGTTCCACCAGACCGTCGGAGACCAGCCCGTCCAAGGCCCGGGCGCGCTGCACCGGCTCGTCCCAGACCGTGTCCAGCACGGCTTGCGGAACCGCACCCACCGCCTCCCGGAGCACCGCGAGCAGCCTGCCGCGCACCTGCCGGTCCGTCCCCGCGTACGTCTGCCCGCGCCGCGGCGGTCCCTCGTGCGCCGGCTTCCCGGCGAGGCGCCACGCGCACAGCCCGGCCACCGGGCAGCGGGCGCAGTCCGGGCTCTTGGCCGTGCACACCAGCGCGCCCAGCTCCATCGACGCCGCCGCCCACCGCGCCGCGACGCCCTCGTCCTCGGGCAGCAGGGCCCGCGCCAGGCGCCGCTCGGCGGCGGTGGTGGCGTTCGGCGGGTACTCGACCCCGGTGGTGGTCCGGGCGAAGACCCGCCGGACGTTGGTGTCGAGGACGGCGTGCCGCTGCCCGTACGCGAACGAGGCCACGGCGGCGGCCGTGTACTCGCCGATGCCGGGCAGCGCGAGCAGCTGCGCGTGCTCCCTCGGTACGTCGCCCCCGTGCCGCTCCGTTATCGCCAGCGCCGCGCCGTGCAGCCGCAGCGCCCTGCGCGGGTAGCCGAGCCGCCCCCAGGCCCGTACGGCCTCGCCGGGGGCCTCGGCGGCCAGGTCGGCGGGCCGGGGCCAGCGGGCGAGCCACTGCTCGTAGACCGGCAGGACCCGGCTGACGGGGGTCTGCTGGAGCATGAACTCGCTGACCATGACCCCCCAGGGGCCGGCCTCGGGACGGCGCCAGGGCAGGTCGCGGGCGTGCTCGTCGAACCACGCGATGACGGGGGAGTGCAGGGCGTGGGAGACGTCGGTGACGGGGGCCGTGTCGGTCTCGGTGTCAGGAACGTCGGAGATCCCGTGGATTTCGGGGACCTCGGGGATCTCGGCGGAAGAAGTGGGGGATGCAGTCATGGCAATCGGCATCCTGGCACGTTTCACACCTGACGTGCCGGGCCCGGACCGGTGAACCAGACAGCGGCTCGGATCCCGCTCGCCCGCATGGCGGCAGTGATCGTACTGATCGGACCGGTGAACGCCAGGACGACGAGCGCGGCCACCGCGCCGCCCAGCAGCAGGCCCAGCGCCACGTCGTGCGGGTAGTGCACGCCGACGAAGACCCGGGAGAAGGCCATGAGCAGCGCGAGCGGCACGGTCAGCAGCGCGAGACGGCGTACCGCCAGGGCCAGCGCGACGGCGGCGGCCCCCGCGATCGCCGAGTGGTTGCTGGGGAAGGACCAGTCGCCGGGGGCCGGGCACGCGATCAGCGAGGCCGCCGCCCCGGCCACGGCGCGGCAGGGCCGCTCCTCGTCCACGACGGACTTCAGCGACTCCGAGGCGACGTACGCGACGGCGGTGGCGGGCGGCGCGAGGACGGCGAGCGCCACCGCGCGGTTGCCGCGTCTGAAGCGGGCCCGCCACCAGACGGCTATGAAGAGCGCGCCGAAGAGCAGGAGTCCGTACTCCGTCCACACTTCGAAGGCCGACCGCACCCAGGAGGGTGTCGTATGGGCGAAGTCGGTGATGTCGCGGTAGAGGCCGGAGCTGTTCATGGTCACCGACCGTACTCAAAACGGAATCTCCTCCGCGTCAGACCGGTGGCCGGATCTGGGCGTTCCGGATTGCGCCCGCAGGATGATCATCGGCAAATCCAGGCCGTTGCGCGGCATGTGGGGCACTGATCGCGTCCCGGACTCTCGTAAAGTTCCGTCCGTGGGATCTCTGCGCAATCCGGTCGGGCCGCTCCCCTCCTCCATCTACTGGCGACGGAGGGCTGTGCTGGCGTCCGTTGTCGCGCTCCTCGCCGTCCTCGCCCTGTGGGTCGTCACATCCGGTGGGGGGAAGACGAGTACGAACGGAAAGGGCCAGGGCCACCCCGATCCCGTCACCTCGATCACCCCCGGCCCCGCCGGGACGGGGCCGGCGATCAGTCAGGCCCCGGGCGGACGCGCTGAGTCGGGCGGTGGCAGCACGGGGTCCGAGGGCGGCGGCTCCACCGGCCCCGGCAAGAACGGCGAACCGGGCAGCGGTACGGGCTCCGGATCCGGATCCGGCTCGTCCTCCGGCGGCGCGGCGGCCGGCGCGGGCGGCGGCCCGGACCAGGTCCCGGCGGACTCGGCCCTCCCCACCTGCGCGCCGAGTGCGCTGCAGTGGGAGGTCAAGAGCGCGAAGAACGAGTACGAGGCGAACGAGAAGCCCCGCCTCGAACTGATCGCCCGCAACATCTCCGGCACCACCTGCAAGGCCGACCTCGGCCCCAAGCAGGCCGTCCTGACCATCCTTCAGGCCACGAGCAGCAAGGCCGTGTGGTCCTCGGCGGACTGCCCGACGGGCGCGGGCAACGTCTTCTTCCGCATCCCCGCGCAGGGCGAGTCGAAGCAGTCGCTCGACTGGGACCGCAAGTTCAGCGCGGCGGGCCAGTGCCAGTCGCCTCCGGCGGGGTCGGCGGCTGCGGACACGTACGTGGTCGAGGTCAAGGCCCCGGGCATGCCGGTCGCCCGGACCTCGTTCGTCCTGAAGCAGGACTGACGCCGAATCCGGGCAGTCGGCCGGCTGCTGGGGCTCCGCCCCGGACCCCGCGCCTCAAACGCCGGCGGGGCTGACATTGCCCTGCCGGCATCGGCCTAGACGTAGCGCTCGAGGATCGAGGACTCCGCGAGCCGGGACAGCCCCTCGCGGACGCTGCGCGCACGGGCCTCGCCCACGCCGTCCACGGTCTGCAGGTCGTCCACGCTGGCAGCGAGCAGCTTCTGCAGGCCGCCGAAGTGCTCCACGAGGCGCTCGATGATCGCGCCCGGCAGCCTCGGCACCTTCGCCAGCAGCCGGTAGCCGCGCGGCGACACCGCCGAGTCCAGGGTCTCCGGCGAGCCCGTGTACCCCAGCGCCTTCGCGACGATGGCCAGTTCCAGCAGCTCCGGGTGCGTCAGCGCGTCCAGCTCGGCCAGGGCCTCGTCCACCGTGCGGGAACGCTTCGCCGTCGGCTCCGGAACGTAGTCCCGGATCACGAGCTCCCGCTCCTGCTCGATCCCGACCGTCAGCTCGTCCAGCTGGAGCGACAGCAGTCGCCCGTCCGTGCCCAGTTCGACCACGTACTCGGCGATCTCGGTCGCGATCCGGCGGACCATTTCAAGCCGCTGCGCGACCGCGGTCACATCGCGGACCGTGACCAGGTCCTCGATCTCCAGCGCCGACAGCGTGCCCGCGACCTCGTCGAGGCGCAGCTTGTACCGCTCCAGCGTGGCCAGCGCCTGGTTCGCCCGCGACAGGATCGCCCCGGACTCCTCCAGGACACGGCGCTCGCCGTCCACGTACAGCGCGATCAGCCGCATCGACTGCGACACGGACACGACGGGGAAACCGCACTGCTTGGAGACCCGGTCGGCGGTGCGGTGCCGGGTGCCGGTCTCCTCGGTCGGGATCGACGCGTCCGGCACCAGCTGCACACCGGCCCGCAGGATCTTGGTGATGTCCTTGTCGAGGATGAGCGCGCCGTCGAGCTTGCACAGCTCGCGCAGCCGGGTCGCGGTGAACTCCACGTCCAGGACGAAGCCGCCGGTGCACATCGCCTCGACGCTCTTGTCCATGCCGAGGACGATGAGGCCGCCGGTGTTGCCGCGGACGATCCGTTCCAGGCCGTCACGCAACGGCTGACCAGGTGCGACCGCGCTCAGCGAGGCCCGCATCATGGCCTCCTGCTTGGAGCTCGCGCCCGACTTGCCGGATGCTGCTGCCCCGTCCTTGGCTGCCACTGCACTCCTCCGGTCGCGGGTTGTGTCGCCCAGCGCCGCGGGCACGAAGACGTGCGTACGGCCGGGCGGACCAGCACAAAGTCTACCGGCGCACGCTGTGGCCCCGCCGTGGCTTGGCCAGGTACGCCCCCGGGGGACCCCGTACGGGCCCCTGACCAGCGGCGCGACCGGATACGGGCGAGTCCGGGAGGTGCCGGGGCGGCGCCTGCCGGGGCCTGGGCAGCGCCGAGGCCGCCGCCCGGGGAGGCCCGAGACCCGCCCGGCCGCCGCGGCTAGGTCCTGTCCGGGCGATCTTCGTGGATCAGCCCGCGTCGTCTGGTGCGGTGCATCGCAAGGCGGAGGATCGCAGCTCGTACTCGGCCGTACT
>NZ_JBEZMA010000113.1:0-8076 GCF_040652415.1 Streptomyces sp. NPDC048255 | reverse complement strand
CGCCACCATGCACAACCTCGCCCTGACACGGTGAACAAGCAGATCAAACACCACTGCGGCCTGCCCAAGACAGACCTTCTGCAACACCCTTTAGGCCTCCCGCACCCGGGGCGCATCGGACACCGCTCAGCGGTACACGCCTCCCCGGTTATCGGCTTGGCAAAGAACCCGGCCGCGCTCTGTCGCCCGGTACGGGTGAGCGACAAGGATCCCCTTGCACGCCGATGACCAGACCGACCGAACCAGGCCGCCCATGGCGGCATTTGACGCAGGGGGAACCACCACGTGATACGCACCGCGACGCTGGGGAGCGCCGCCACTCTCATCACCGGCGCACTCGCGGCGGGCCTGTTGCTCGCACCGCCCGCCGGAGCGGCCCCGGCCGGACGTGACAACGGAGCCGCGGAGGCCGTGGGCGTGAAGATCGCCGCCGCCCGCGCCGCGCACACCGGGATCGACTGGAAGGACTGTCCCGCCGACTGGGGCTTCGAGAAGCCGATCCAGTGCGGCTGGGTGAAGGTCCCGCTCGACTACAGCAAGCCGTTCGGCAAGACCATCGACATCGCGGTCGACCGGATCGGCAGCACCGGCACCAAGGAGGAGCGCCAGGGCGCGCTCATCTACAACCCGGGCGGCCCCGGCGGCTCCGGCATGCGCTTCCCGCGCCGGGTCACCACCAAGAGCCCGCTGTGGGTGAACACCGCGAAGGCCTACGACTTCGTGGGCTTCGACCCGCGCGGTGTCGGCCACTCGGCGCCGATCTCCTGCATCGACCCGCAGGAGTTCGTGAAGGCCCCCAAGGCCGACCCGGTCCCGTCCGGCGAGGCCGACAAGCGCGCCCAGCGCAAGCTCGCGGCCGAGTACGCGGACGGCTGCAAGGAGCGCAGCGGCGAGATGCTGCCGCACATGACCACCCCGAACACCGCGCGCGACCTGGACGTCATCCGGGCCGCCCTCGGCGAGCAGAAGCTGAACTTCCTCGGCGTCTCCTACGGCACCTACATCGGCGGGGTCTACGCGACCCTGTTCCCGACCCACGTGCGCCGCATGATCGTCGACAGCGTGGTCGACCCGGACCAGGACAACATCTGGTACGAGGCCAACCTCGGCCAGGACGTCGCCTTCCAGATGCGCTGGAACGACTGGCAGGACTGGGTCGCCAAGAACGACGCGGTCTTCCACATCGGTGCCACCCGCGCCGAGGTCGAGGCGAAGTACCAGGAGCTGCGCGCCACCGCCAAGGCCAACCCGATCGGCGGGGTCGTCGGCCCGGCCGAGCTCATCGGCTTCTTCCAGGGCGCCCCGTACTACGACTCCTCCTGGGTGCCCGTCGCCCAGACCTGGAGCAAGTACCTCGCCGGGGACACCCAGGCGCTGGTCGACGCGATCGCCCCGGACATGTCCGACCTCAAGGGCAACGCGGCGGCCGAGAACAGCAACGCCGTCTACACCGCGGTCGAGTGCGCCGACGCGAAGTGGCCCACCAGCTGGGCGAAGTGGGACCGGGACAACACCGCGCTGCACGCCAAGTACCCGTTCCTGACCTGGTCGAACGCCTGGATGAACCTGCCCTGCGCGACCTGGAAGTCCAAGCAGAGCACCCCGATCGAAGTCGGTGCCAAGCGCGGTCTGCCGCCGGTGCTGATCGTCCAGTCCGAGCGGGACGCGGCCACGCCGTACAAGGGCGCCGTCTCGCTGCACAAGCGGCTGGCCGGCTCGCGCCTGATCACCGAGCGGGACGCGGGCTCGCACGGGGTCACCAGCCTGGTCAACCCCTGCGTCAACACCCGGGTGGACGCCTACCTGCTGACGGGCAAGGTCGACGCCAAGAACGTGACGTGCGACCCGCACGCCACCCCGGTCGCCCCGGCCCCGGCCGCCGCGAAGTCCCTCGGCCAGGCCGAGGCCTCGGACCTCCCGGCGCACGAGGAGCTCCCGGCCGTCCGCTAGACCGCCGGACCGGCCCGTACGACCGGCCCGTCGCCGGACCCGGGCCGGTCCGTCCCGGGAGGAGGCTCAGCGCGAGGTGCGCCGGGCCTTCTTCCGTTCGGCCTCCTCCTCGGCCTTGACCTCGGCCGCGTACCGGTCGACGTACTCCTGCCCGGACAGTCCGAGGATCGCGTACATGATCTCGTCGGTGACGGCCCGCAGGACCGCCCGCTCGCCCTCCAGCCCCGCGTACCGGGAGAAGTCCAGCGGCTCGCCGAAGCGGATCGTCACCCGCCGGATCTTCGGGAGCTTCTGCCCGGGCGGCTGGATCTCGAAGGTCCCGACCATCGCGCACGGTACGACGGGCACCCCGGCGCCCAGCGCCATCGCGGCCACGCCCACCTTGCCCTTGTACAGCCGCCCGTCGTGCGAGCGCGTGCCCTCCGGGTAGATGCCCAGGAGCTCCTCCTTGGCCAGCACCCCGAGCCCCTCGCGCAGGGCCGCCTGTCCGGCGTCCTTCCCGGAGCGGTCCACGGGGATCTGCCCGGCGCTGCGGAAGAACGCGGCGGTGAGCCGGCCCTTGACCCCGGGGCCGGTGAAGTACTCGGCCTTCGCGAGGAAGGTGATCCGCCGCTTGAGGATCGCCGGCATCAGGAAATGGTCGGAGAACGACAGGTGGTTGCCCGCGATGATCGCGGCCCCCTCCGTCGGGATGTTCTCCAGCCCCTCGATCCGCGGGCGGAACAGCAGCCTCAGCAGCGGACCGAGCAACACGTGCTTGAGCAAGTGGTAGAACACCAGGCCGCTCCCGTCGATGTCCCGTTGTCACGGCCATCGTACGGACAGTCAGCCCCGGTCCGGCAGGTCAGGGGCAGCCTTGATCGCACACTGTCTTGATCACACGCTGCGGGAGGCGGCCATCCCGGCGGTCAGCAGGCCCAGCACCACCCAGCCGAACCACAGCCAGCCGTTGCTGCCGAGGGCCACGGAATACGTGGCCACGGCCACCAGAGCGGCGAAGGTCATGACAGCCATCGCCTTAACAGATCCGGTCATGCCCCATGGTCGCGCGCGAAGGCGGTAACCGCTACTGGCGACGCGCCTGGAGCGAGGCCAGATACGCGTTGTACGCCTCCAGCTCCTGGTCCCCGTCGCGGTCCGCGGCGCGGTCGGAACGCTTCGCCGCCCGCTGCTCGGAGTGGTACCACTGGTAGACCAGCGCGATCAGCACCAGCACCGAGGGGATCTCGCTGAAGGCCCACGCGATGCCGCCGCCCCACTGCTGGTCGAGCAGCGGATCGATGCGGAGGGAGGCGGGCGGGTTCGCGTACGTCTTGATCATCGGCTCGCTCGCCATCATCAGCGCGATGCCGAAGAAGGCGTGGAAGGGCATCCCGGCGAAGAGCTCCAGCATGCGCATCACGTATCCCGGCCGGTGCGGGCCGGGGTCGATGCCCATGATCGGCCAGAAGAAGATCAGGCCGACGGCGAGGAAGTGCACCATCATCGCGATGTGCCCGGTCCGGCTCTCCATCAGGAAGTCGAAGAGCGGGGTGAAGTACAGGGCGTAGAGGCTGGCGATGAACATCGGGATGGTGAAGGCCGGGTGCGTGACGATCCGCATGTACCGGCTGTGCAGCAGCATCAGGAGCAGCTCGCGCGGCCCCTTGGTGCCGCGCGGGGCCGGCGGCAGCGCGCGCAGCGCCAGCGTCATCGGCGCGCCGAGCAGCAGCAGGATCGGGGTGATCATGCTGATCACCATGTGCTGGACCATGTGCACGCTGAACATGACCATGCCGTAGTCGTTCAGCTTCGTGCACATCACCAGGATCACGCTCAGCACACCGAGCGTGAACGCGACGGTCCGGCCCACCGGCCAGGAGTCCCCGCGCCGGAGCAGCCGCAGCACGCCCCACCCGTACAGGGCGAGCCCCAGCAGCGAGGCGATCAGGAAGAAGCCGTCGAAGGAGAACTCCAGACCACGTCCGAGAGTGAAGGGCGGCAGGTCCATGTCCATGTCCATGCCGTGCCCGCTGTGATCCATCTGTTCACTCCCTTGACTGTGGCGCCCCACCACAGTAATGCCGCCCCCGGACGCATCCGCGCCCGGGGCCGCCACTCACCGCGCGGGAGTCACAGGACGTTCTGCGCCTCGGCGTACCGGTCCGACGGGACCGTCTTGAGCGTCTGCACCGCCTCGGCCAGCGGAACCATGACGATGTCCGTGCCGCGCAGCGCCGTCAGCATGCCGAACTCGCCCCGGTGCGCGGCCTCCACGGCGTGCCAGCCGAAGCGGGTGGCGAGCACCCGGTCGTACGCGGTGGGCGTGCCGCCGCGCTGGACGTGGCCCAGGATCACCGGCCGGGCCTCCTTGCCGAGGCGGTCCTCCAGCTCGACGGCGAGCAGGTTGCCGATGCCGGCGAACCGCTCGTGCCCGTACATGTCCGTGCCGCCCTCCTCGAAGCGCATCGAGCCGGGACGCGGCTTGGCGCCCTCGGCGACCACGACGATCGCGAAGCGCTTGCCCGCGGAGAAGCGCTCGCCGACGATCGCCGTCAGCTCGTCGATGTCGAAGGGGCGCTCCGGGACGACGATCGCGTGCGCGCCGGCCGCCATGCCGGAGTGCAGGGCGATCCACCCGGTGTGGCGGCCCATGACCTCCACCACCATCACGCGCTGGTGGGACTCGGCGGTGGTCTTCAGCCGGTCCAGCGCCTCGGTGGCGACCCCGACGGCGGTGTCGAAGCCGAAGGTGACGTCGGTGGACGCGATGTCGTTGTCGATGGTCTTGGGGACGCCGACGATCGGCAGGCCGGCCTGCGAGAGCAGGTGGGCGGCCTTCAGGGTGCCCTCGCCGCCGATCGGGATGATGGCGTCCAGACCCAGGTCGGCGACGTGGCCGCGGGCGCGCTCCACGCCGTCGCGCAGGTGCGCGGGCTGGACCCGGGAGGAGCCGAGGATCGTGCCGCCGCGGGCCAGGATGCCGCCGACGGCGTCGAGGTCGAGCTTGCGGTAGTCCGCCTCCAGAAGGCCCTTCCAGCCGTCGTGGAAGCCGATCACCTCGTCGCCGTGGTCGACGACGGCTCGGTGCACGACGGAGCGGATGACGGCATTCAGGCCGGGGCAGTCGCCACCGGAAGTGAGCACACCAATGCGCATGGCAGGAAGAGACCTTTGCAACGTGGGCCGGCGACCGGACCACGTCGTCCGGTTGGAACTACGGCCACCCTACAAGCGGTGGAGCGGTGGGCTGAACCATCCTCCACATGCTGGTCGCACTCGTCGTACGAAAGCACGTCGGCCCGGTTCCCCCTAGGGAAAACCGGGCCGAACAGATGATGACGGGGCCGCCCCGATGAGCGGTCCGCCGGGCCCTACGCGGGCTGCGTCGCCGCCGCGATGCGCTCGGCGCGCAGCGCCTCGTACCACCGGTCGTCTATGGCCGGCAGCGCGTTCACGTCGAGGGCCAGCTTCAGCAGCAGGTCCGCGATGTGCGGGTTGCGCGCCATCACGGGGCCGTGCATGTAGGTGCCGAACACCGTGTCGTTGTACGCGCCTTCGGTGCCGTCGCCGGTCCCGTTGCCGCGGCCCATGCTCACCCGGGCGAACGGCCGGGCCGTCGGACCGAGGTGGGTGACGCCCTGGTGGTTCTCGAAGCCCGTCAGCTGCGGCAGGCCCAGCCGCGGGTCGATGTCCGCCAGCACGTCGCCGACGCACCGCTCGCCCTCGCCGCGCACGGTGACGACGTCGAGCAGGCCGAGGCCCTGCTGGCGCTCGCCCATGTCGTTCACGAACTCGTTGCCGAGGATCTGGTACCCGGCGCAGACGGAGAAGACGATCGCCCCGTTCGAGACGGCCCGCTCCAGACCGCCGTCGCGCAGCAGCCGCTCCGCGGCCAGCCGCTGCGGCCGGTCCTCACCGCCGCCGATCAGGTAGATGTCGCCCGAGGTGGGGATCGGCTGGTCGCTGCGCACGTCCACGCGCTGCACGTCCAGGCCGCGCTGACGCGCCCGGCGCTCCACCACGAGGGCGTTGCCCTGGTCTCCGTACGTGCTGAGCAGGTCGGGGTAGACCCACACCAGACGCAGGCTGTTGTCGCTCATGCTCTTGTCCTCTGCGTTTCTGACGGGTCTAGTTGCCGACGCGGCGGCGCACGTCCTGGAAGGCGGTGTAGTTGGCGATCAGCTCGATCTGTCCGGGCGGCGCCAGCTGCACGGCCTCGTCGAGGGTCTCGCACACCCGGAAGTCCAGGCCCGCGACCTCCAGGCGGACCGCCAGGTCCAGCTTGCGGTCGCCGATCACGAAGATCGGGTGGCCCGCCAGGCGCGGGTAGTCCACGTCCCACAGCCAGGAGGTGTCGGTGCCGTCGGCGCCGCGCGCGTTCACCGAGAGGATCACCGGGGTCGGCGGCGGGTCGATCAGCGAGAACGTCTCCAGCCAGCCGGCCGGGTTCTTCGCGAGCAGCAGCCGCAGTTCGCGGCCCTGGAAGCTCACCACGTCGTAGCGGCCGGCCACGGCCTGCACCTGGTACATCCGCTCCAGTGCGACCTGCGGCGGGACGCCGAAGACCGCGGCCACGGCGGCCGAGGTGGCCGCGTTCGCCTTGTTGGCGCGTCCGGGCAGCTGGAGGTGGATCGGCCAGGCGCTGCCGTGCGGGTCGAGCACGTGGTCGCCGGAGAGCACCCAGCTGGGGGTGGGGCGGCGGAAACCGCACTCGCCGCAGAACCAGTCGTCGCCCGGGCGCTGCATGACGCCGCCGCAGGAGGGGCACGACCAGGCGTCGTCCTTCCACTCCTGGCCGGCCGCGACCCACACCACGTTCTGCGAGGAGGAGGCCGACCAGACGATCAGCGGATCGTCGCAGTTCGCGACGATCACGGCCTTGGAGCCCTGGAGCCCCTCGCGCCACTTCTCCGCGAGCATGCGGGTCTCGGCGGCGCGGTCCAGCTGGTCGCGCGAGAGGTTCAGCAGGGCGATCACCTTGGGGGTGACGTCCCGGGCCACTCCGGCCAGGTACTTCTCGTCGACCTCGATGACGCCGTACTTGGCGTCCGAGCCGCCCGCCAGCGCCGAGGTGATGCCGGCCGGCATGTTCGCGCCCAGGGCGTTGGAGACGACCGGACCGCTGGCCCGCAGGGCCTCCGCGATCAGCCGGGTCGTCGTGGTCTTGCCGTTCGTCGCGGAGACGAGGACGACATCGAGATGCTGCGCCAGCGCTCCGAGGAGATCGGGGTCGAGCCTGAGTGCGACCTTGCCACCGATCACCGATCCGCTTCCGCGTCCCGCGGCCCGCGACACCGCCGCCGCGGCCTTGCCCGCCGTCACGGCCAGCTTGGCCCGCGGCGAAAGCGGCTCCGTGTTGCCTGCCATCGTCCCTTGTCCTCCTTGCGTCGGTCGGCCCCAGCCTATCCAGTACCGGCCGGGGCCTTGACCGCGGCGCCCCCGGGCCGCCGCAGATCTCCTCATATATTCGCCCGTCGTACCCTTACCGCCATGCGACAGCGCCCCATCCCCGGTACGTCCGGCACCGTCCGCACCATGAGCCTGCTGGGCGATCCGGTGCTCCACTCCGCCTGCGCGGAGGTCACCGAGTTCGGCCCGGCCCTCGACCGGCTCATCGAGGACATGTTCGCGACGATGTACGCCCACCAGGGCGTCGGCCTCGCCGCGAACCAGATCGGGGTCGGGCAGCGGGTGTTCGTCTACGACTGCCCCGACGACGAGGACGTCCGCCACGTCGGGCACGTCGTCAACCCCCGCCTGGTGACGGCCGACGGGGACGAGTACCTCGGCCCCGAGGGCTGCCTCTCGCTGCCGGGCCTGGAGGCGGGCACGGCCCGCTTCGACCAGGCGGTCGTCGAAGGGGTCACTTCCGACGGGGCCGCCGTCCGGATCACCGGGACCGGCTTCTTCGCCCGCTGCCTCCAGCACGAGTGCGACCACCTCGACGGGACGGTGTACGCGGACCGCGTGACGGGGCTGCGCGCGCGCAGGCTCCGCCGGGCGATCCGCAAGACGCCGTGGGGCGCCGAGGCGCTGCGCGGCTAGCGGTTCCCTCCGCAGCCCCGGCTCCGCCAGGCATGTTCAGCCCCGCCGGCGTTTGATGCGCGGGTCCGGGCAGAGCCCGGTGCCCGGCGGAGCCGGGTT
>NZ_JBEZMA010000112.1:0-8827 GCF_040652415.1 Streptomyces sp. NPDC048255 | reverse complement strand
CCTTGGTGGGGGCCACCTGGGTGGGGCCAATCCGGGGGGCCACCCCGCCCCCCCGCCGCCCCCTCCGTGCCCCCCGAAGCCGACACCGGAGCCGACCCCCACGCCGACCCCGACGCCGAAGCCCACCCCGCCGCCCCCGGTCCCCACACCGCCTCCCCCGAAGCCCACACCACCGCCTCCACCCCCGCCACCACCGGCCCCGCCGAAACCGGCCCCGCGGCCCGTCCGGCCCGAGCCGGCCCCGCCGAAGCCGGCGCCCGCGCCCGCGCCGCCCCGCCTGTCCAAGGCGCCCACCCCACCCCCACCGGCGCCCGCCCCCGCGGCGACCCCGGCACCCTCGATGAAGCCGGTGGCCCGTCCCGCCTACCGCACGCCCGCCCGCAAACCGGTCGAGCACCGGATCTCACCCGTCACCTTCACCCTGCTGACCGCCGCGCCCGCGGTGCTCGCGATCGTCGCGCTGCGCCCCCGGTAGCCACGGCGCCGGCTTCACAACCGATGCAACCAGTGCAACCGATGTAACCGATTGGGAGTCATCTTGTCGGAATGGCTCGTTCTGTCCATCGCGATGGCCGCCGCCTGTGCCGTGGTGCTGTCCATCGCCTTCTTCAACCACCGCCGGATCGGCGAGGACGACGATCCGAACGAAACCCCCGACGTCATCGAGTACATGACGATGATGATCGGGGTGATCTACGCGATCGTCCTGGGCCTGGCGATCGCGGGCGTCTGGGAGGGCCGCGGGGCCGCCCAGGAGTCCGTACGCCAGGAGGCCCAGGCCCTGCACGAGATCAGCGTCCGCGCCGAGGTCTACCCGGCCGAGGTGCGGCAGAAGATCCGCTCCGACGTCGACGCGTACGTGACGCACGTGGTGGACACCGAGTGGAAGCAGATGGCGGACCACGGCCGACTCACCGACCGCGGCGGGGAGCTGCTGGAACGTATCCGCCGGGACGTCACCGACTACGAGCCGCAGACCGACCACGAGGGGCAGGCGTACCAGCCGCTGGTCGACCAGGTCGCGGCCGTGGACGACTCCCGCAGCGCACGCGGCCTCGGTGCCGGGGCCACCATGCCGGGGGTGGTGTGGTTCGGACTGATCGCCGGGGCCCTGGTGACGGTGGGTCTGATCTTCACCCTGCAGATCCGGCGGTCGTTCCGCGAATTGCTGCTGGCCGGCCTCTTCAGCGCGCTCATCGCCTTCCTGCTGTTCCTGATCTGGGACTTCGACGCGCCGTTCGGCCGGGGCATCTCGGCCACCGCCGAGCCGTTCCTCGCCCAGTTCCCACATCTGGATCTCGGCGGCTGAGGACCACCCGGCCCGGCGGCCCGCCAAACCGGGGGCGGGGCTCCCGTCCCCGGTTCGGCCCAGGGCCATGCCCCATTCGCCCGTTCCTGATCGCGGGTCACCGCCGCCGCGCCTAGCGTGGCGGACATCGAGGCGCACGACCCCCCACGTGCGGAAACCGTTCCGCGGCTGCTCCTCGGGGATCCGGAGAATCAACCATGGGTGCGATACGTACCTCCGCCACAGCCCTGCTGAGCGCCGGCGCCACGGGCGCCGTACTCGTGCTCGGTTCCCTCGCCGCCCCCGCCGCGACCGCGGTCGGGACCGGCACCCGGCAGGTCACCTCGTTCGGCTTCACCCTCACCCCCTCGACGGTCGCCCCGGGCGGCCAGGTGGTGCTCGCGGTCAGCGGCTGTGACGCCGCCTTCGCCACTTCCTCCTCCGGTGTCTTCGACACCGTGAGCATCGAGCGCGGCAAGACCGCGCGGGTCACCATCGACCGCGACGCCCGGCGTGGAGCCCAGTACTCCGTCTCCTTCACCTGCAACGGGGAGACCGGCTCCGCCGATCTGACGATCGCCGGCGGCACGAGCACACCCACCACCAGCTCCACCCGGGCGGCCACCTCCGCCGCCACCTCCGCCGCCACCTCCGCTGCCAGCGCCGCGCCCGTGGCCCCCAGGGCCGCCACCTCCGTGGTCACCCCCTCCGCGCGCGGTGTGCGCGGCGGCCTCGGCGGCAGCGTGTCCGGGCTGGACCCCCTGGAACTCGGCGCCGGCTCGGCCCTCTTCCTCACCGCCGTGGGCGGTACGGCGTACGCCCTGCGACGACGGGCCGCCGGCCGCGGGCACTGAGGCAGTGCCGTCCGTCCGGGCACGCACGGCCGGGGTCCCGCCCCCGGTCCTGCCTCCTCCCGTCGCGTACCACCCGTCCTGCCCGGCCGGCTCCGGCCCCGCAGCGCGGCCGCCCTCCCGTCCTGCCCCGGGACCGCCGGTCGCCCCGGGTCCTGGTCAGGACCCGGGGCGAGCGCGGTCGGGGCTTCCGGGGGCCGACCGGCGTGACCGGTCAGGCCTGGCCGCGCAGCGGGCGGCGACGGCGCATCACGTGGACGCCCGCTCCGAGTGCCGCGAAGCCCACGAGGCTCGCGCCGATGGCGGTCTCGGCGGTGGACGGGCCGATGGACCCTCCGATGCCGCCCTGAGCGCCCCTGCCGTCGAGGATCCTGAACCGGTGCGTGGCGACCAGGCTGTTGTCGTTGCACCTGACCGACAGGGTGTGGTTGCCCGGCGAGGCGTGGTTGAAGATCCGGACGGTGGCGAATCCGATCGACCCGGCGGACAGGTTGGCCGGCGGAAAGTTGCCGTGCGACGAGACGGTGCCTCCGTGACCGCAGCCTGAGGCGCTCACCTGCATCGTGGATCCCTGGTGGACGGCGTACGGGTTGACCGAGATGTTGCTGGGGCCGTTGCCCCCGTTGCCCCCGACCCCGCCGTTCGGGGGATCCGCGGAGGCGAGTGGAGCACTGAGGCCGATCGCGGCGCAGACGGCCGCCGTCATGGTGAGAGCGCGGAAAGCACGCATGGTGGAACCTCCAGCGGGAAGCGCCCCGGAGCGTCGGCCCCGGATGATCGACGAGAACGCCTCCCACGACGAACCCTCAGGTCGGCCCGCAAGCTCCGCATGTCCGGCTTTGGTCCGCTCGGTTGAGCGACACGCCGAAGCGCGGACACTTCGGCTGACGGATCCGCAGGTCACGACCCGTCAGGCATTTATGTGACGATTACCTGTATGGGCGCACCCCTTCCGGCCCCTTGCGCACCCCGCCGCCCGCTCGCCACCCGTTCGCCCCTCACCGATCGCCGTCCCGCCGACCCAGCCTTAACGTGCGTGAAGTAGGGCGTACAGGGGCGGGACAGGAACGCGGGACGGGACCCCCGCGTCGGGAAGGGAGAACGATGGGCGAGGACGAGACCGGGCAGTCACGCAAACGCTCACCGTGGGGCGTACTCGCCCTGGTCATGCTCAGCGGCCTCGCCATGGTGCGGAACGGCGTGAACATCGACGACGGGCCGCCGCAGCCCACCGCGGCCTCGGCCGTCGCGGTGACGTCCGGCCAGCTGCCGCTGAATCCGCCGCAGCCGCCCGCCGGCCTGGAGGAGCTGGAACACTCGTCGGTGCAGCGCATCCGGATCCCCACGATCAACGTGGACGCGCCGGTGATGACGGTCGGGCTGGACGCGGAGGGCTGGATCGACGCCCCGCCGCCGCAGGACCGCAATCTCGCGGGCTGGTACCTCAACGGCATCTCGCCGGGCCAGCGGGGCTCCTCGGTGATCGTCGGCCACGTGGACAACGCGCAGGGCCCGGCGGTCTTCTACGGCCTGGGCTCGGTCAAGCCGGGCAGCCAGGTGGAGGTGCAGCGGTACGACGGGCGCACCGCGGTGTTCGAGGTGTACGGGGTGGAGGTGTTCTCCAAGGAGACCTTCCCCGGAGCGCGGGTGTACGGGGACACCGGGCACCCGGAACTCCGGGTCATCACCTGTGGCGGCGGCTACTCCAAGGCCCGGGGCTACGACGGCAACGTGGTCGTCTTCGCCCGGATGGTGGCCACCCGCTGAGCCTCAGCGGGCGGGCAGCACCGGAAGCGTCATCCGGTAGCCCCGCGCGAGCAGTTGGGGCAGGTACGAGTCCAGCGCCCGCACGCTCTGGGTCCGGTCGCCGCCCGCGTCGTGGGACAGCACGATCACGCCGGGCGCGGCGCCGCCCAGGACCCGGGAGACGATCGTGGCGGTGCCGGGCTCCTTCCAGTCCAGGGTGTCCACGGTCCAGGCGAGCGGCTCCATGCCCAGTTCGGCCCCGACCTCGAAGGCGGCGCGGTTCCACTCCCCGTACGGCGCCCGGAACCACAGCGGCGGTTCGCCGACGGTCTGCTCCACGACCTCGCTGGTGCGGGCGATCTCGGCGGCCAGCGCGGGGCGGCTGAGCCGGGTCAGGTGCGGGTGCGTCCAGGTGTGGTTGCCGATGACGTGGCCCTCGTCGGCCATCCGGCGCAGCAGGTCGCGGTTCTCGGCGGCCATCTCCCCGCAGACGAAGAACATCGCGCGTACGCCGTACCGGGCGAGGGTGTCGAGGATGGCCGGGGTGTAGCGGGGGTCGGGCCCGTCGTCGAAGGTGAGCACCATGGCGCCGGCCGTGCTCGGGTCGGAGGGCAGTTCCAGGATGGGCCGGGTGCGGACGGCGGGCTTCGCCGCGGTCTGCCGGGCGGGCGCCTCGGCCGTCATCGGCCGCAGCCGGTACGACCTCTCGGGCAGGCCCTGGGACAGCCCGGGCGCCCCCGCGGCGGGGTGCGGGCCCGGTCCGGCGGCCGGGGCGGGGCCGGCGGGTCCGCTCGCCGTACCGGCTCCGGGCGTACCGCTCTCGCCTCCGCTGAGCAGTCCGGAGGCGGCGGCGATTCCGAGGAAGACGGCGGTACGCAGGAGCACGCGTCGCCCTACTGTCGGCTCGTCATTTTTCATTATTACTACGTATCAACGACATCGCCCCGGATGTCGAGAGGCGCGGACGCACCTCCTTCCCCTCACCCGCTCGGACCAGCGGCCGGCCGGGAAGACGCCCCCTGCCCGCTACCCCCGGCGCACCAGCGGGAACGGCAGCGTCTCGCGGATCGTCAGACCCGTCAGGAACATCACCAGGCGGTCGACGCCGATGCCCAGGCCGCCGGTCGGCGGCATCGCGTACTCCAGCGCGTCCAGGAAGTCGTTGTCGAGCTCCATGGCCTCGGGATCACCGCCGGCCGCCAGCAGCGACTGGGCGGTGAGCCGGCGCCGCTGCTCGACCGGGTCGGTCAGTTCCGAATAGGCGGTGCCCAGTTCGGTGCCGAAGGCGACCAGGTCCCAGCGCTCGGCGAGCCGGGGGTCCTTGCGGTGCTGTCGGGTGAGCGGGGAGACGTCGGTCGGGAAGTCCTTGTAGAAGGTGGGCAGCCCGGTCCTCTCCTCCACCAGCCGTTCGTACATCTCCAGGACCACGTCGCCGCGGGTGTTCTCGGGGGTGTGCGGCACCTGGGCCCGGTCGCACAGCCTGCGCAGCAGGTGCTCCTCGGTGTCGGCGTCGACCTCCTCGCCGAGGGCTTCGCTGATCGCCCCGTACATCGTCTTGACCGGCCAGGGCCCGGAGATGTCGTGGACGACCAGCTTTCCGTCGGGGTCCGCCTTGTGGGCGATCGGCGAGCCGAAGGCGGCCGTGGCGGCGCCCTGGATCAGTTCGCGCGTCAGGTCGAGCATCACGTCGTAGTCGGCGAAGGCCTGGTAGGCCTCCAGCATGGTGAACTCGGGGTTGTGCTTGTAGGAGACGCCTTCGTTGCGGAAGGTGCGGCCCATCTCGAAGACCTTCTCCATGCCGCCCACGCAGAGCCGTTTGAGGTACAGCTCGGGCGCGATGCGCAGGTACAGGTCCAGGTCGTAGGCGTTGATGTGGGTGCGGAAGGGCCGGGCGTTGGCACCGCCGTGGATCTGCTGGAGCATCGGGGTCTCGACCTCCAGGTAGCCGCGGTCCAGCAGTCCCTGGCGCAGGGCCTGCACCGCGCTGGAGCGGGCCCGTACCACGTCCCGTGCCTCGGGGCTGGCGACGAGGTCGAGGTAACGGCGCCGGACCCGGGCCTCCGGGTCGGCGAGGCCCTTGCGCTTGTCGGGCAGGGGGCGCAGGCATTTGCCGGTGAGCTGCCAGGACCGGACGACGAGGGAGAGCTCGCCGCTCCGGCTGGTGCCGACCTCGCCGCTCGCGACGACGTGGTCGCCGAAGTCGACCTGGGAGGTGAAGGCGTCCAGGACTCCTGCCCCGGCCTCGTCGCGGGTGAACATCAGCTGGAGGTCGCCCGACCAGTCGCGGAGCACGGCGAAGACCACGCCTCCGAGGTCGCGCACGACCATCACGCGGCCTGCGAGGGTGGCTTCCTCGCCGGAGCGGGCGGCGGGCGGGTAGCCGGGGTGTACGGCCTTCAGCTCGGCGACGGTGTGGGTGCGCCGGCGGATTCCGACGGGGTACGGGTCGGTACCGGCGGCCCGGATGCGTTCCAGCTTGTCGTGGCGCACCCGGACCTGCTCGGGCAGCCGCTCGGTCCGGACGGCACCGTCCTCCTGTCCTACGGCGTCCAGGTTGAGGGAGGCGATGGACGGGAGCCCCTCGGTGGTGGCGGGGTTGGTGAGGCCCTTGGGGTGGCCGTTGCCCCACAGGGTGCGCAGGCTGGGTACGGAGACGAAGCCCTCGGCGATGCCGGAGGCGAGGCTGACCCGGGCGAGCGAGCCGGCGTCCTGGTAGCAGAGGAACCGCGGGTACCACTCGGGGCCGTACTTGACGTTCGAGCGGTACAGCGCCTCCAGCTGCCACCAGCGGGAGAAGAACAGCAGCAGCTTGCGCCACAGTTTGAGGACGGGGCCCGCGCCGATCCGGCCGCCCTCCTCGAAGGCGGAGCGGAAGACGGCGAAGTTGAGGGAGATCCGGCGGACGCCCAGGCCGGGGGCGGCGGCGCAGAGCTGGGCGACCATGAACTCCATGACCCCGTTGGGGGCGGTACGGTCGCGGCGCATCAGGTCGAGGGAGATGCCGTCCTTGCCCCAGGGGACGAAGGAGAGCAGGGCGATCAGCTCCCCCTCGTCGTCGAGGGCCTCGACGAGCAGGCAGTCCCCGTCGGCGGCGTCGCCGAGCCGGTCCAGGGCCATGGAGAAGCCGCGTTCGGTCTCGGTGTCGCGCCACCGGTCGGCCCGGTCCACGATCATCTGCATCTCGTCCTCGGAGAGGGCGGAGTGGCGGCGGATGACGGTGGTGGCCCCGGTGCGCTGGACGCGGTTGACGGCCTGCCGGGTGACGCGCATGTCGCGGCCGTCGAGGTCGAAGCGGCCGACGTGCAGGATCGCCTCGTCCCCGAGCTGGAGGGCGCTGAGTCCGGAGCGGGCGTAGGCGTTGGCGCCGTCCTCGGAGGCGCCCATGACGGCGGGCTGCCAGCCGTAGCGGCGGGCCACGGCCAGCCAGGCGTCGATCGCGGGGGTCCAGGCTCCGGGGTCGCCCACCGGGTCGCCGCTGGCGAGGCAGACGCCGGCTTCGACGCGGTAGGTGACCGCGGCCATGCCGTTGGGGGCGAAGACGACGGCCTTGTCGCGGCGGGTGGCGAAGTAGCCGAGGGAGTCGCCCCGGCCGTAGGCGCCGAGGAGGGCGCGGATGCGGGGCTCCTCGTCCCCGTGCAGGGCGGCGGTCATCCGCTGGGAACGGAAGAGGGTCGCGGCGGCATTCAGCAGGGCGAGGGCGCCGAAGAGGCCGAGCAGGAAGTACAGCGGGCGGGGCGGGCGCCCGTCGAACTGCCGGGCGGAGAAGAGACCGCCGAAGACCTGTTTGGCGGCCCAGTCCAGCCACTGGCCCTTGGGCAGGGTGCCGGGGAAGAGCGCGACGAGGCCCCAGCCCACGAGGACGGCGGCGAACAGGCCGATGCCGAGGACCATCAGGGCGCGCCACAGGGCGCCGGGGCGGGAGGCGGCGTAGAACTCCTGGCGGGCGGCGATGAGGAGGACGAGGGCTGCCACAGCCAGGGCCATGGAGGGGACGCCGATCCAGTAGTCGCCGACGGCCATGTCCAGCACGTCGTCGAGGATCAGCAGGGCCAGATAGATGACGACGATCCACCAGGCGACCTTCTTGCGGGTGCCGAGGGCAGCGGCGAGGAGGAAGAGGAAGACGGCGTAGGCGAGGTTCGCGCTGACCGGCACCACGACGAGGTCGAGGAAGCGCACCACGTGGCGCAGCAGCCGCCGGAGGGTGGGTGAGAGCGCCAGCAGGGCGCACAGCAGGCCGATGACCCCGAAGAACGCGCCGAATCCGTCGGGCACCCGGTTCAGGAAGCGGTTCCGGGTCCCGTGGGTCTCCTCCACGCTGGCACTCATGGTTCGCACTGTAGGGAGGGCGGCGCCGGTCCGCGCGCCGAGCCGGATAGCCTCGGAAGGGTGACAGAGCACGTGAACACGGGATTCGAGCGCGGTACGGACGGCCCGAAAGTGATCCTCGCCGGGGTTGACGGTTCGGAGTCATCGCTGCGGGCGGCGGCCTACGCGGCGGGGCTGGCCCGGCGGCAGAACGCGCTGCTGGCCCTGGTGTACGTCCAGCCGGTGATGCCGGCCGGGGCCTCGATGGGCGCGCCGGTGGGCGATGCCACCGGGGAGATCGCGCAGGAGCTGGTCGCGGAGATCCGCGAGTCGGCGGAGCGGCTCCGGGGCATCTACGAGGTGCGCTGGCAGTTCCACACCTTCCGCGGCGACCCGTACGCGGGCCTGGTCAGCGCGGCGGAGGAGCTGACGGCGGACGCGGTGGTGGTCGGCGCCTCGGAGCAGGCGGGTCACCGCTTCGTGGGTTCGGTGGCTGTTCGCCTGGTCAAGGCGGGCAAGTGGCCCGTGACGGTGGTGCCCTGACCGGACGCCGGCCGACGTCCGGGCATCCAGGCAGCAACGGGCCTCCTGGTAGGTGCGGCTGATGGCCGACAGTTGTGCGACCGGCCCCGCC
>NZ_JBEZMA010000111.1:0-8938 GCF_040652415.1 Streptomyces sp. NPDC048255 | reverse complement strand
CCGGCTTCGGCGCCGTGGTGCTGGGCGCCTGCCCCTCACTCCGGCCCCCGGGGGCGGCCCCCCCGCCGGCGGGGGGGCGCCCCTCGCTTTTGCCCGGACGCGCCGGGGCGGTACGGTCAACGGTCACGGGTCCGTCCGCGCGCGGTGACGGCGCGGTAATGGGCACCTGTGACGATGAGTGTGACGGTGCGACGGATGTGTACGCGGAGAAGGGCGGAAGGGCGTCGATGGCGATTGCCAAGGCCGAGCGGCTGATGAATCTGGCGCTGTGTCTGCTGGGGACCCGTCGGCCGCTGAGCAAGCGCGAGCTGCGCGGCTCCATCGAGGCGTACATGGAGGCCGGCAACGACGAGTCCTTCAACCGGATGTTCGAGCGCGACAAGGACGATCTGCGCGAACTCGGCCTGGTCATCGAGACGGTGGAGAACCTGGAGGGCGAGACGGGCTACCTGGCCCGCCGGGACAGCAACCGGCTGCCGCCCGTGGCCCTGGACGCCGAGGAGGCCGCCGCCCTGGGGCTGGCGGCCAAGGTCTGGCAGCAGGCGCGCCTCGCCGGAGCCGCGAGCGGCGCCCTGCAGAAGCTGCGCGCGGGCGGGATGCCGGAGGCGGGTGACCCGTACGAGGGCCAGCACAGCGCCATCGAGCCGCGCATCCCGGTCCACGAGGCGGCCTTCGAGCCCTTGATGCTGGCCTGCCGGGACCGCCGGCCGGTGGTCTTCGACTACCGCAAGTCCACCGCCGCCCGGCCCGAGTCCCGCCAGGTGGAGCCGTGGGCGCTGGAGTGCTGGCGGGGCCACTGGTACCTGGCCGGCTTCGACCGCGACCGCGGGGCGGAGCGGGTGTTCCGGCTCTCCCGGATCACCGGCAAGGTCCGCTCGCGCGCCGCGAAGTACACCGCCGAGGTGCCCGACGTGGTGACCGTACGGGAGACCGTGGCGAGCTGGGCCGGGGAGAGCGCGGACCGTTCCGCGCTGATCCGGCTGCGCTCAGGGGCGGGCTACCCGCTGCGGGCCAAGGCCACCGCCGTGCGCGAGGGCGGGGACGGCTGGGACGAGCTGGAGATCCCCTACGGGCACGGTCTCGACGCCTGGCTGGTGGAGTTCGGGCCCGACGTCGTGGTGGTGGAGCCCGCCGATCTGCGGGCCGACGTGGTGGACCGGCTGAGGGCCGTCGCCAAGGGCTGACCGGGCCGCCGCAAGCACCGACGCGTCACCGCGCCACCGCGCTGTCGCGCCACCGCACCATCTGCCGAGCACGCCCTGAGGGGGAGACGTACCAGCATGGCTGCCAACGCCATCGACCAGACCCGCCGGATGCTGTCCCTGGTGACCTATCTGCGCGAACGCCCCGGGGCGCACGTGGCCGACGTCGCGCGCGCCTTCGGGATCACCGAGGACGAGCTGATCTCGGACCTCGACGTGCTGCCCATGTGCGGGACCAGCTTCCGGGGCGGGGACCTGCTCGACATCGACACCGACGGGGAGCGCATCTGGTGGCGCAACCCCGACGCCTCGGGGGAGTCCACCGCCGAGCCGCTGCGGCTCGCCGCCGACGAGGCGACCGCGCTGCTGGTCGCCGCCCGCGCGGTGGCGACCCTGCCCGGGCTGCGCGAGAGCGACCGGGACGCCCTGCTGCGGGCCACCGCCAAGCTGGAGGCGGCGGCGGGCGAGGTCGCCGGGGCCAGTTCCCGGCTCTCGGTGACCTTCGAGTCGGAGGGCGGGGTCTTCGCGGACGTCGACCGGGCCATCGCGGAGCGCAGGCGGCTGTGGCTGCGCTACTACTCGCCCGCGCGGGACGAGCTCACCGAGCGCAAGGTGGACCCGATCCGGCTCTTCGCGGTGGGGCACACGTACATGGAGGGGTGGTGCCACCTCTCGGAGGCCCGCCGCACCTTCCGCCTCGACCGGGTCGCGGAGATCCGGCTGCTGGACGAGCGGGCCGAGCCGCCGGCCATCGAGCCGCGGGACCTGTCCGAGGGCCTGGTCCAGCCGGCCGCGGAGGACCCGGAGGTGGTGGTCGAGGTGGGGCCTGGCGGCCGCTGGGTCGCCGAGTACTACCCGCACGACAGCGCCGAGGAGCTGGACGGGGGAGGCCTGCGGATCACACTGCGCAGCCCGGACCCGGCCTCGCTGCGCAGGCTGGCGCTGCGGCTGGGCCGCGAGGGGCGGATCGTGGCCCCCGCGGAGCTGGCGGAGAGCGCGCGCAGCGCGGCCCGGGAGGCGCTCGCGGGGTACGGGGAACAGGTCTGAGGGAGGGTCGGCCGATGTCGCCAACGTCCGGATCCGTCGCCTTCAAGGCCTCCTGTCCCGACTGCCTGGCCCGCTTCGAGCTGGACGCGGGCGCCCTGCGGCTGGTCATAGGAGGCAGCAGGCGGACCACCTTCTACTCCTTCACCTGCCCCGAGTGCGGGGCCTGCGTACGCAAACCGGCCGGGGAGCGGATCGTGGAACTCCTGACCGGGGGCGGGGTGAGCACCCTGCGCAGCATCTGAGCCGGCCGGTGGCGCAACTCGGGGCCCACTCCTCTAGGCTCGCCCCATGCTGTGGCCGATGTTCGCAATTGCCCTGGGTTTCCTCGGAGTCGCCGTGCTCGCCGTGCTGGCCGTACGGGTCCACGTGGAGGTACGCCGGCTCTCCGCCCAGGTCGCGCAGGCCAGCCGCCGGATCACGGACGCCTCGGGTGACCTGGAGCGGGCGGCCGTCGACCTGGCCCGGGCGGGCCGCGCCGTGAGCCCCTAGGGGTGTCCCGCCCGCCGCCGCCGGCGAGTACGGCGGTCGGAAAAGCGGGACGAATGCGGGTGATCGGGGCGTCGGTGACAGGCCCGCGTGCAAGCAGGGGTACCCCGGGGGATTGCCGGGCGTTAACCCCCGGGGGTTACGATCCTTGCATCGGCGGTTACCGGATGGGTGTCCGAGCCGCCCGGAGCCACCACAACCAGCCGTTTCGGTGAGAAGGAAGACACACATGATCGGCAATCTGAAGCCCCTCGAGATCCTCCTGATCATCGCTGTGATCGTGCTGCTGTTCGGTGCCAAGAAGCTCCCCGAGATGGCCCGCTCCCTCGGCAAGTCGGCCCGCATCCTCAAGAGCGAGGCCAAGGCGATGAAGAAGGACGGCGAGGCGGAGGACGGGACCCCGGCGGCCACGCCCGCCGACCAGGCCGCGCAGCAGCCCGTCGCCCCCCGCACCATCCAGGCCGCGCCCGGTGACGTCACCAGCTCGCGGCCCGTCAGCGAGCCGAACCGCACCACCCAGGGCTGAGACCCGCCGGACACGCCAGTCATCTGCAACGAGACAAGGGACGTGGGTTGCTCAAGTCTGCCCGCAAGCAGGGGAAACAAGGACGACAAGGCAAGGACGCCGAAGGGCGCATGCCTCTCGTCGAGCACCTGCGCGAACTGAGAAACCGCCTGCTGAAGTCGGTCCTGGCGATCCTCGTGATCACCGTCGTGGCGGCCTTCTTCTACAAGGACCTCATCGACTTCATGCTGAAGCCGATGCTGGACTCCGTCGGCTGCACCGACGGGGTGGTCTCGCAGCGCAACGGCCGGCCCTGCGCCGACATGACGGTCAACGGCCTCATCGCGCCGTTCTCCATCGCCCTGAAGGTCTCGCTCACCGCCGGTGTGGTGATCTCCGCGCCGGTGTGGCTGTACCAGCTGTGGGCCTTCATGGCACCGGGCCTGCACAGCCACGAGAAGAAGTACGCGATGAGCTTCGTCGCGGTCGGCGCCCCCCTGTTCGGCGCCGGCGCCGTCCTCGCGTACAAGGTCCTGCCGCAGACCGCGACCATCCTGCTCGAGTTCACGCCCGAGCACGCGCGCAACCTGCTGCCCGTCGACGACTACCTCGACCTGATCACGCGCATGGTCATCGTCTTCGGCCTCGCCTTCGAGCTGCCGCTGCTGCTCATCCTGCTCAACTTCACCGGGGTGCTCACCGCGAAGCGGCTGGCGGGCTGGTGGCGCGCCATGGTGCTGGGCATCACGGTCTTCGCCGCGTTCGCCACGCCCACCGGTGACCCGCTCACCATGCTGGCCCTGGCCGGGCCGATCGTCGCCCTGTACTTCGTCGCGCTCGGCGTCTGCCTGGTCAACGACCGCCGCCGCAAGCGCAACGACCCCGACGCCGGGCTGGCCGACGACGAGGCCGCCGAGCTGGACCTCACCCCGGCGCCGATCGGCACCATGGAACCGGTCGCGTCCCCCGCGGCCCTGCCCGGGCAGGACGACGGCGGACGCCAGCGGATCAACGGTTACGACGACGCGACCTGACAGGTACATTCCGGTGGGTGAGCTCTGAGATCACCCTCTTCGTCAATCCCACTGCCGGACGCGGCCGGGGCGCGCACGCCGCGCAGCCGGCCGCTTCCGCGTTGCGGGCCTCGGGCTTCTCGGTACGGACCGTCGTCGGCGCCGACGGCGCCGACGCGCTGGCCCGGCTGCGCGCCGCCGTCCGCGAGGGCACCGGCGCGGTGATCGCGGTGGGCGGGGACGGCATGGTCTCCCTGGCGCTCCAGGCCCTGGCCGGCACGGCGGTGCCGCTCGGGGTGGTCGCGGTGGGCACCGGGAACGACTTCGCGCGGGCGCTGGGGCTGCCCGTACGGGAGCCCGCGCGGGCCGGGCGGCTGGCCGCCCGGGCGCTCAAGGAGGGCCGGATCCGGGAGATCGACCTGGGGCGCGTGGGCAGGGCCGGCGGTGACACCTGGTACGGGACCGTGCTGTGCTCCGGCTTCGACTCGCGGGTCAACGACCGGGGCAACCGGATGCGGCTGCCCGCGGGCCGCTTCAAGTACGACCTGGCGATGCTCGCCGAGCTGGCCGCCTTCCGGCCCTTCCCGTACCGGATCACCCTGGACGACGGCGAGGCCGTCGAGACCGAGGCCACGCTGGTGGCGGTCGGCAACGGGTCCTCGTACGGGGGCGGCATGCGGATCTGCGCGGACGCCGTGCCCGACGACGGGCTCTTCGACGTCACGGTCGTGGGCCACTGCAGCCGGGCCACCCTGCTCAAGGTCTTTCCGCAGGTCTACAAGGGGACCCACCTCAGCCACCCGAAGGTCACCGTCCACCGGGCCGCGAAGGTGACCCTGGAGGCGGCCGGGATCACCGCCTACGCGGACGGCGAGCCGCTGGGGCCGCTGCCGGTGACCGCGGAGTGCGTCCCGGCGGCCGTCCGGGTCCTCGTATGACCGTCCGGTCACTCGTATAAATGATCGCGACTGTTGTCAGAGGGGGCGGGTAGGCTCGATCTCAAGATGACCGAAGAACTCTCACCCGCCGAGCGCTACGCCGCTGCCCGGATCCGCGCAGCCGAAGAGGCCACCGCGCTGCACCCCTTCCGCGAGATGTACGCATTCGATCTGGACCCCTTCCAGATCGAGGCCTGCAAGGCACTGGAGGCCGGCAAGGGCGTCCTCGTGGCCGCACCGACCGGCTCGGGCAAGACCATCGTCGGCGAGTTCGCCGTACACCTGGCGCTCCAGCAGGGCCGGAAGTGCTTCTACACGACGCCCATCAAGGCCCTGTCGAACCAGAAGTACGCCGACCTCGTCAAGCGCTACGGCGCCGACAAGGTGGGCCTGCTCACCGGCGACAACAGCGTCAACTCCGAGGCGCCCGTGGTCGTGATGACCACCGAGGTGCTCCGCAACATGCTGTACGCGGGCTCGCAGTCGCTGCGCGGCCTCGGCTACGTCGTGATGGACGAGGTGCACTACCTCTCCGACCGCTTCCGCGGAGCCGTCTGGGAGGAAGTGATCATTCACCTCCCCGAGTCGGTGACCCTGGTGTCCCTGTCGGCCACCGTGTCCAACGCCGAGGAGTTCGGCGACTGGCTGGACACCGTACGCGGCGACACCGAGGTGATCGTCTCCGAGGAGCGGCCCGTACCGCTGTGGCAGCACGTCATGGCCGGCCGCCGGATCTACGACCTCTTCGAGGAGGAGTCCGACCACGGAGGCCGCGGCTCCGCGCGCCGCGAGGTCAATCCGGACCTGCTGCGCATGGCGCGCGAGGAGAACAGCCGCACCTACAGCCCCAAGGACCGGCGCCGCGGCAAGATGGTCCGCGAGGCCGACCGCGAGCGCGAGCGGCGCTCCCGGGGCCGGATCTGGACCCCTTCCCGCCCCGAGGTCATCGCCCGCCTCGAAGGGGACGGGCTGCTGCCCGCCATCAACTTCATCTTCAGCCGGGCCGGCTGCGAGGCCGCCGTCCAGCAGTGCCTCTACGCGGGCCTGCGGCTCAACGACGACTCGGCCCGCCTGAGGGTCCGTGAGATCGTCGAGGAGCGGACGGCCTCCATCCCCACCGAGGACCTGCACGTCCTCGGGTACTACGAGTGGCTCGAAGGCCTGGAGCGGGGCATCGCCGCGCACCACGCGGGCATGCTGCCCACCTTCAAGGAGGTCGTGGAGGAGCTGTTCGTCCGCGGCCTCGTCAAGGCCGTCTTCGCCACCGAGACCCTCGCACTGGGCATCAACATGCCCGCGCGCACGGTCATCCTGGAGAAGCTGGTCAAGTGGAACGGCGAGCAGCACGCCGACATCACCCCCGGCGAGTACACGCAGCTCACCGGCCGGGCCGGGCGGCGCGGCATCGACGTCGAGGGCCACGCCGTGGTGCTCTGGCAGCGCGGCATGGACCCGGCGGCCCTCGCCGGGCTCGCGGGTACCCGTACCTATCCGCTGCGCTCCAGCTTCAAGCCCTCGTACAACATGGCCGTGAACCTGGTCAGCCAGTTCGGGCGGCACCGTTCGCGCGAACTGCTGGAGACCTCCTTCGCGCAGTTCCAGGCCGACCGGTCCGTCGTCGGGATCTCCCGCCAGGTGCAGCGCAACGAGGAGGGCCTGGAGGGCTACCTGGAGGGCATGACCTGCCACCTGGGCAACTTCGAGGAGTACGCGCAGCTGCGCCGCGACCTCAAGGACCGCGAGACGGAGCTGGCCAAGCAGGGCGCCGCCCAGCGCCGGGTACAGGCGGCCAGTTCGCTGGAGAAGCTCAAGCCGGGCGACATCATCCACGTGCCCACCGGCAAGTTCGCCGGGCTCGCGCTGGTCCTGGACCCGGGCGTGCCGGCCGGGCGGGTCAACGGGCACCGCGGGTACGAGTACGCCGAGGGCCCGCGCCCGCTGGTGCTCACCGCCGAGCGGCAGGTCAAGCGGCTCGCCGCGATCGACTTCCCGGTCCCGGTGGAGGCGCTCGACCGGATGCGGATCCCGAAGACCTTCAACGCCCGTTCGCCGCAGTCCCGTCGGGACCTGGCCTCGCAGCTGCGGACCAAGGCCGGGCACCTCACGGTGGAGAAGCGCGGGCGCGGCCGGGCCGCGGCCGCCGACGACCGCGAGATCACCCGGCTGCGGGCCGAGCTGCGGGCGCACCCGTGCCACGGCTGCGACGAGCGCGAGGACCACGCCCGCTGGGCGGAGCGCTACCACCGGCTCAAGCGGGACACGCAGCAGCTGGAGCGGCGGATCGAGGGCCGGACGAACACCATCGCCCGCACCTTCGACCGGATCCACGCGCTCCTCACCGAGCTGGACTACCTGCGCGAGGACGAGGTCACCGTGCACGGCAAGCGGCTCGCCCGGCTCTACGGGGAGCTCGACCTGCTGGCTTCGGAATGCCTGCGCGCCGGTGTCTGGGAGGGTCTGAGCCCGGCCGAACTGGCCGCCTGCGTATCGGCGCTGGTCTTCGAGGCACGGCAGTCCGACGACGCGGTGGCGCCGAAGGTACCGGGCGGCGCCGCGAAGGAGGCGCTCGGTGAGATGGTCCGGATCTGGGGCCGGCTCGACGCTCTGGAGGAGGACCACCGCATCAACCAGGCGGAGGGCGTGGGCCAGCGGGAGCCGGACCTCGGCTTCGCCTGGGCGGCGTACCAGTGGGCCTCCGACAAGAGCCTGGACGAGGTGCTGCGCGAGGCGGAGATGCCGGCCGGTGACTTCGTGCGCTGGTGCAAGCAGGTCATCGACGTCCTCGGGCAGGTCGCCGCGGCGGCTCCTTCGGCTTCCGGCGACAGCGGGAGCACGGTGGCGCGAAATGCCCGCAAGGCCGTGGACGCACTGCTTCGGGGTGTAGTGGCCTACAGCTCGGTCGGCTAGGCGCTTTTGGGGCTTCCTCCGAGAGTGGGCATGGCTTGATCTCATCTCTTGCCATGATCGGTTCGTCGTGTGCTGTGCGACGATCGGCCCATGAGTGGGGCAGCAGACGAAGGACCGAGACGGGTCGGTCGGCCACGTGCCGACCAGCTGAGACCGGTGAGCGGCCGGCCGCCGCGCGAGGAACTCCTGTGCGCGGCGGCCGAGCTGTTCACCGTCCGCGGCTACGGGGCCACCACCACGCGGGCGGTGGCCGAGCGGGCCGGGTTGCGGCAGGCCACGATGTACCACTACTTCGGCGGCAAGGAGGAACTCCTCGCAGAACTCCTGGAGTCCACGGTCGCCCCCTCGCTGCAACTGGGCCGCAAGCTGCTGGCCGACTCCGCGCGGCCCGCCGCCCGGCGGCTGTGGGAACTGTGCCGCTCCGACGTGCTGCTGCTGTGCGGGGGACCGTACAACCTGGGCGCGCTGTACCTGCTGCCCGAGCTGGCCGGGGCGCGCTTCGGCCAGTTCCGCCGGATGCGCGCCGAACTGAAGCACATCTACCGCGAGTTGCTCCACGGAGCCTGCTCCAGGGCCGAACTGGCCGGCGACCGGGCCGGGCTGGCGCTCCGCAACGACCTGGTCTTCGGGCTCATCGAGGGCGTCATGCTGATCCACCGCGCAGACCCGGCACGGCCGGTGACCACCTTCGCGGAGGCCACGGCGGACGCCGCCCTGCGGATCGCGGGCGTCGGCGCGGACACCACCTAGGCCCTGTCCGGGCGATCTTCGCGGGCCCGCGCCGCCTGGTACGGCGCCTCGCCGCGTTGTCGGACCGCGCGAGTACGGCCGAGTACGAGC
>NZ_JBEZMA010000110.1:0-9373 GCF_040652415.1 Streptomyces sp. NPDC048255 | reverse complement strand
CCAGGCGGAGCCGGAACGGATCTCGGGCTGGGAAGTGATCGCCCTCGCTGCGCTCGGGCGGGCCGGCCCTTCGGGCCGGCCAGGGCCACCGCTTCGCGGTGGCTGGTCAGTTCGCTTCGCTCTCTGACCTGCGGGAACCCGCTTCGCGGGTTCCCGGGTGGGCTTCGCCCTGGGCGGGCCGCTGCGCGGCCCGCGGGGGCTTGGTCGCTGCGCTCCCCTGCCCCGGGCCGGTCTCGTGCCCACCCCTCCCAGCCCCTCCGCTGCTGCCAGCCGCCCGCGAAGCGGGCCCGGGATCCAACGAGCATGGTCCTGAACAGCCCTGACGGACCGTCTTCAGGCCTCTGAACTGGGTTTATCACCCGTGGGCGTTCCGGAAGACGAACGGCCGGCACAGGACCACACGCGCCCTCGGGCCCTCCCTCAACACCCCACCCACCACGAAAACACACCTAACTGACGGATAGTCAGACACTTTCGAGAAATTCAGAACGTCGCCCCAACAAATTCAGAAGGCCTCACCAAAAAACATTGAATACCGCTCGGATTCGGGTTCACCTGCTCCCGAAGAAAAAAGTCCGAGCTACCCGTATAGGGGACTTGCGCGCCTTACACGCCAGTCACGCAACCTCAGATCAGCGATCCGGCCGCTCCGGCCACGACTCCGTGTCAAGCGTTCGCGAATCCGCCCGCCAGCCACCTTGAGGGGCCTCTGACCAGGCGCGGAACGGAAATTCGCGAGAACTCGACCCCGGCGCCCGGCGATCGCACAGTGGCCCCCGATCCACCCCACAGCCCGGCACCGTGCCGGCCCAACCGAAGGAACACCACCACTATGACCACCACCACGACCCAGACGGCCGAGACCAGCGCTCAGGCCACCGAGGCGGGCGCACAGGAGCTGGCACGGCTGCGGCACCAGCGGCTCGTGCTCCTCCTGGCCCTCACCGGCGCCCTGACAGTGCTCGGCGCCGTACTCGCCATCGGAGCAGCACTTCTTGTCCGGTGGGCTCCCGCCTGGGCCGACCCCGTACAGGTCGGCATCGCCACCGGCGCCCTGTTTCTGGGTCTCGCCGTGCCCGCCCTGCGGCACCTGTGGCGCCGATAGGGCTGCACGATGCATGGGCCCGGCCGCGGGAGGGAGGGCCGGGCCCCGCGTTCCCACTGGGAACACCCAGGCAGACTGAGCCGATGATCCAGCGCCGCCCCCTGGGCACCGGCCCCGCCGCCGAAACCCCGGCCGTACCCGGCTCCCGTGGCCGTCTCGCCGCCGAGCTCGCCGCCGACCAGCCGCCCCAGAGCCCCGGGGCCGGGGAACCCGCGTCCGTGTCCGCTCGCCGCCGTCTGGGCGCGGGGCCGGTACGAACGGAACAGTGAGCGGGTCTGGGGCCGTCACCGGCGGGCCACCGGGCGGGACTTGCCAGGGCCTCTTTGTCCGGCTGACGCGTACAAAGAGGTGTCGGCGCGCTTGACAGGCTTGCCCACCAGCCCTGACCTGCACAGACGCCCATGATCGCTGACAGGGGGGTCCCACTCCCGGTCCTGCCTCCGGGACAACCCCGGGTGCACCCCTGCGGGCAACTGTCCAGCCCCCTCCCGGTGCAACCCTGATCGGCCCCGGAACAGGGAGGCTTGCCCAGCGTCGTCGGCCGGGTCGGAAGTGACACTCACCGGCTGATCCGTAGTCACCACTACAGAACCGGTGAGTTCCGTGCCCGCAGGTCAGACCCCGTGGGCAAGCCTGTCAGCCGCGACGACGCCTCTTTCTTGCGATAGCCAGGGAGAGATCGAGTGCTTCAGGACGGGCCGGTCGCGGTGTGCCGACGACGGAGGGGTAGCCGGGCCTGCTAGTGCCCCGGGCCGGCCTCTCTGCCGACCCGGGGCCGAGGCGGGCTTCAGACGGCCCGTCTCATAGGTGGCTGACGATCCACTCGGTTACCGGTCCGGTGAGACCGAGGGGGAGGTTGGCCAGGGCCCAGGTCATCACCTGCTCGCCGAGAACCGTCCCGATTCCCTTGGCTACCCCGTAAAGGAGGCCGGCGGCCGTCAGGGCCCCTGCCGCCCCCACCCGTCCGCGGGACCTCAGGCGCCGGGCCGGGACCGGGTTCTGCTCCGGCGCGGGGGCCGGGGTGCCGCCATGTTCCTGAAGCGTCATCTGCTGCTCCTTGGTCGGTGACTGTGTGATCGAGTCAGCCGTGAGCAGGGGTGTTGCCATCAGGGAGCCAGCGTTGCCAGTCTGACGCGCAACAGTCGGGCCACCAGGGGGACAGCGCGGTGAAGGACGATGCGGAGCAGCTGGCGGGCGAAGCGATACCCGGCAAGGCAGCTCCGGTGGTTGCCCTGCGGGACCTCACCAGCCGCCTGCGCCTGAACAGCCTGGAGGACATGGCGAAGGCGGTCTACTCCAGCCGCAGCCACTTCTCCCGGATCCTGAACCCCCGCGACCCACGCGTCATCTCGCCCGAGATGCTGACCGCACTCCTCGAGCTGCTGGAGGCCCGGGAAGGCTCCGAAGCCAGGAAGGCGAACGAGAAGCACACCAGGGCGCTGCTCAAGGCTGTCAACGACGCCCGGAGCCGTACCGCCCGGAAACTCGATGCGGCCGAGGCCAGCGTCGACGAACTCATCACCCACCCCGAGCGCGCCGACTTCCAGCGGCAGATGAACGAGCTGACCTCCCGGCTGCGCTCGATCTCCGACGAGCTGGACGTCGCGCAGGCTGCCAGCACTGCCAAGAGCTGGCAGATCACCAACGACGCCCGCCGCCTGGACGCGCTCGCCGAGCAGCTCCGGGCCGCCCGTGACGAAGCCGCCCGCACCGACCGGTCGGTGGCCATCGCGGCCGCCGTCGCGGCCGTCATAGCCGAGCAACAGCAGAACACCAGCCGCGCGATACACAGCTTCTTCGAGCTTCGCCCCCGGGCCCTCGCAGACTGGGACGACCCCGAACGCGGCCGACAGGAGCCGAAAGAGGGAGCCACCCGGCACCCTCTACTACCGCGACGCCAGAACCGGCGAGTACCGGCAGGTGATCGTCGCCAGCCCGGAACCCGAACCCGAGCGCTACTACGAGCCCGAACCGATCCGCAGGCTGTCCAAGCCCCCACGGCGCAAGCGCCGGTGGCCCGGCTGCTTCGGCTGGATCATCTTCGTCTTCCTCGCCGCCGTACTCATCGAGACGCTCACCAAGACGAGCTGAGAGCCCGAAGGGGGCCACCGAAATGCTGTTCGACCCGAACATGGAAAGCCGCCAGCTCCACGCCCACGCCGAGGTCTTCAACAACCCCTTCGGCGCCAGCGAGGACCACGTCATCTGCCAGTGCAGACTCGACAAGTACCTGCCCGGAGGCACCGGAGCCCAGCACCTCATCGCCCACGTCACCGAACACATGAACGCCGAGACGTTCCCACCTGGCACCCGCTGCGCCGGCCCCTGCCCCCGGCGCGACACCACCCACTGGGACCTCGAGCACAGCAACAACGGAAACGTCCACGTACTCAAGCTGCTCTCCAAGTGCCCCGCCCACCAGGGAACAGCGACCAGCGGAAGCCAGGTCATCGCCTCCCGCCACATACACAACCCGACTGCCCCCAAAACCGGCTGGTGGCGCAAGCACTAGCACCCGCAGACCGGCACCTGGCTCTATTCACGGGTTGTGGTTCTGGCTCGATTTCCGTGAAATCAGGTCAAACTCCTGGGATTTGCCTGAAAGTGAGCCGTGCGAGCCTTGGCGTGGAGGCCGATGCCGTGCACCCGCCCTCCGGATGAGGTTCGGGCCGAGGAGAGGTGTCGCCAGGTGGTCAGGCGATGAAGTCGTGGAGGGCAGGCAGTGGACCGGTCGTCTCGACAGATCCGATGTAGACCACGGCCTCCTCGAACTGGAAGTAGGAGAGCCCTTCGTGGCGTGGGCCGATGACGAGAAGGTTGCTCCCGCGGCGCCAGGCGGCGTGCCGCCAGTCGCCGGGTCCCATGGCCAGGGTGCCGCCTTCGGACCTGAGGTCGCGCTCCGGGGGACCGAGTCGCTGAGTGAATCCGGTGATAGCGGCGTCGATCTGCGCGTCGAACACCTCGCGTCCGGCGTTCTCGTGGCTGGACCAGCCGGGCAACGTCCCCCAGAAGTCCTCAGCCCAGTCCTCGCCGCCAACCCAGTAGAACTGGGCAAACGACAGGGCGAGGTGGTCCCCGAGGTAGGCGAGATGACCTTCGGCGGTGACGAGAGTGTCTTCCAGCGGCAAGTCGTCGCCTTCGCACCAGCCCAGACGCTGCAATGCCGCCTCGGGGACCGTTCGGCCGTCCCACGGCAGTTCCGCCAGGCCGACGATCTGTTCCACCAAGAGGGGTGTGACGGGACAGGCAGCGACGTGATCGGCGATCGGGTCCTCGTCTGTCATGGCAGAACGCTATCCAGGCCCTGTGACGACATCGACACCCCACCCCCGCGCGACCTCCAGCTGGTCCGAAGTGTCATCCCTTGAGGCAGGTCCCGTCGTCGGCCAGCAGGTCGCCTTGCTCTTCGGTAACGCCCTCTGTGCCAGGCGAACCCACTCCTCGGGCTCAATCGGCCGTCGCAGGGGAGGGGTCTCTCGCTGCTGCTGATCAAGGTTTGGGCGGGCAATCCACCCCTTGATAGCTGACGGGGCCTGTGCCGGACGGACATTCAGCGCGTAGTGTCCGGCCATTCCTCACGCAGCATCCCGAACAGCACGGTGTCGTAGCGCTTGCCCGCCACCAGCACCGTGGATCGGCGTCGGCCCTCCTCGCGGAAGCCCGCCTTGGTGAAGGCGCGGACAGCCCGCTCGTTACCGCTCCAGGTGTCGAGCTCGATCCGGTGCAGCCCGAAGACTCCGAACAGGTGTCCCACCAGCAGTCGCAGCGCGTCGGAGCCATGGCCGCAGCCCCAGCGGTCCCGCTCGCCGATGGTGACGCCGACGGTGGCCAGCCCGGCGAACGGGTCCAGGTCGCGGTAGTCCACCATGCCGATCACCGTGCCGTCGGCCAGATCCTCGACCGTGAAGACGGCCGACTCCTTCGGGTTCAGCCGCAGCATCGTCTCGAAGCCGAGCTCGACGGCCTCCGCCGTGACTGGGCCGAAGCACGGGTTGCCGCCGGCGGCCCAGTGGACCACCTCCGAATCGTTGCGCCATCGAGCGTGATGCCCCGCATCCTGCGCACGGAGTGCGCGAAGCCTTACCAACTTTCCTTCGATCTTGGACAGATCATAGGTATCGACATGATCGTCATCGATCTCGAGATCGATGCGCCCCGATCGCTCCGCAGGCACGCTTGAACATGTTCAATTCTTCTGTAAGGCTTCAATCCAGCGTAGGAGCTGCGGCGTCGACACGTTGCTCCTACTGGCGACGTGGCCGTCGCCAACGCCCTTAGCCACGCTGGCTGTTATGGGATTCGTGCCTGCATTCAAGGGGTTTCATGTCCGTCCCGGTTCCGCCGCCCGGCCCGCCGCCACCGCCCGGATACACCATCCCCCCGCCCCCACTTCCGCGGGAAGAGATCGGGGCGGTGAAGCTCATCGGTGGTTCCTGCGCCGTCTTTGCCGCTGTCATGGCGCTGCTCACATGGCTTGTTCTACTGATGCTGTTCTACTGAGCCAGGCGGTAGGCAATGTCGTGACCCGGGGAGAAGGACGCCGATGCTTGGGCAACCACTCGCCCCAAGAACTGGTACCCGCGTAGCGCGCTGGGCCGTTGCATCTACCCTGCTTCAAAATTGCATGCAGATAAACACTGGGTAGACGGCATGCTGCACAGGCCAGACGACCGGGCGCCGACCTCCACGGCACGCCCAACCCCCGAGCCCTACACACATCGCCCATCACGTCGAACTGTCAGTGGTCCGCCGCGAGGATCAGGTCGGCCGCGAGGTGCGGGCAGGTGCGGGCGTGCCAGGTCACCGACAACACCCCGCCGGCGGCCGACAGCGTCCTTGCCGCACCGTCGTGTGCCGTGGCCTTGCAATACGGGCAGAGAAGAACCCGCGGACGGTCAACCTCGAGCATGGTCCTCACCCTTCCCCGCCGGCTGGGCTCAGACTCGTGCACCGGCTCAGGCCAGAACTATCAAATCTGCAACCGATCCGCCCCCTTACCGGCTGGTATGCACCTCGATATCGGCATGTGCCGTGCCAGGCCGAACCGCTGAAGAGCCGCCCCCCGGCGCGGGCCATCCGGGCGGGACGCCCGGCCCGGGCGGTGGGGGCGGGTGCCTGGTTCCGAGTCCGGTGCCGGGCCCGGGCCCGTCCGGTGCCGGTGCCGGTGCCGGGCCCGGGCCCGGCACCGGACGGGCCCGGCGGCTGAGCCCTTCGTACCGCGGCGCGGTTTCACCGGCGTACTCCTCGGACGCGCCCGTCTCACATGCCGAGGTCGAGTTCGGTGCCGGCGCCCTGTGCGCGGGCTGCTGGGAGGAGGGCGGCGAGCAGGGGCGCTCCGGTGAGTACTTGGCCGAGGGTGCCGGTGACTTCGCTGTGCGCGGCGTCCAGGAGCCGCCGCCGGCTCGCGCCCGACCGCTCTGGACGTTTTCCAGGGAGGCGTTGATCACTTTGAGGCCGTAGCGGGGATCGTGCTCGCCCTCCAGCGCACCGAGTTCGACGAGGGACCGGCAGGCCGCGCCCGCACTGTTCGTCCAGTGCACATGGGCGTCCCCGGGGACACGGGCGCGGCCGCCGGCGTGGAGTACGAGGGCCTCCTCCAGCACGGCCACCGGATCGATACGGTCCAGGGCTGCGGCGACCTGCGCACGAGTCAAGATCAGCATGATCCATCCCTACACCCGTGCCGCCGCCCCGCACCGGCGCATGGACGCGAACGCTGCGGACAGCGCAATCGCTCCACTCCGCTGGCTCAGCCGGGCCGGGCCGAGCCCCGGACGACGCTCACCGTGCAGGGTTCGAAGAAGACTTCGGGCGGAGGCGAATCCTTTCCGGAGCTTCCTGCCTCTTGTCTGTGTACCGGTCGAACGGGCCGGCAGAACCGGGAGGGGAAACACCCATGTTGGTCACCGGCCTCGTTGTGATCGGAGCCCTGCTCTTGGGCGCCTGCAGCTGGCACCTGATGCGGCGCTACAAGAGCCGATCGGGAATGAGCAGCAGGTGAGCCGACGCTTCTCCTGGCCGGACGAGCGGCTGATCAAGGCCGCTCAGAACGGCGACGTCAGTTCGCTCACCACCGTCGTCATGGAATCGCAGCCGCATGTGCGCAAGTTCGCCCTATCGCTGTGTGCCTCGCCGCAGGACGCGGAGGACGCGGCGCAGGAGGCGCTGATCATCCTCTACCGGAAGATCGGCACCTTGCGGGCCACCGGCGCGCTTGCCTCATGGATGTTCCGGATCGTGCGCAACGAATGCCTGCGGCAGGTACGGCTGCTACTCGTCTCGCGGAGCGACGCGGCGTCGGTCGAAGCGGAGGCGTCGGCGGAGGTGTCTGCGGAACCGTCCGCCGAGGACGCGGTGCTGCACAGGCTGGAGGTGGAGCGGATCGCGGCTGCGGTCAGTGCCCTTCCCCGTGACCAGCGGCAGGTCCTGATCATGCGGGACGTACAGGGCCTGCCCGGCAGGACCGTCGCCCAGTCGCTCGGTCTGAGCAGCGCCGCGATGAAGTCGCGGCTGCACAGGGCGCGTGCGGCACTGCGTCTCTCGCTGGCTGCGCCTGGCCGAGCGCCCGGTCAAGCCATCGACCGATCCGTTGGAGGGGACTCACGACCGTGGACACCATGAACACCATCGACACCGTGAACGCTGTGAAGCCCGTGCAGGGCGTGGAGGGGCGGGCCACCGCGCCGTCCGGCGCGCCCGGGATGGGCTTCGCCAGCAAGTCCGTCCCTCGCCATCTGGCGCGTGGCGCCATCGGCTTCGGGCTGATCATCGGCTCGATCGCCCTGGTGCCCGTCGCCGGCCCGGCCAGCCTGTTGGCGGCCCCGTTGGCTCTCATCGCCTTCCGCGGGTGCCCCACCTGCTGGATGGTCGGGCTGGCGCAGACCGTCTCCCGCGGCCGTCTGGAGCGCCGGTGTACGGACGGCGTCTGCACCCTCGGCAAGCCGGCGGCCGCAGCCGTTCCCCGCTCGCCTCACGAGGGCTGAACGGCTGAACGGGCGCGATGTCCAGGCCCGTGCCGAGCCCAGTCACCTCGGGTCGGCTGGTGGACCCCAGCCCGGCCACACCACGGCAGGAACCTGGGCTGCGCGCCGCGGGCCGGATTCGCGTACGAGGAAGGCGGCTCCCGAGGCGAGTGTCGCGGTGAACGACAGCGCCACGACGACCGGCCACAAGGTGCCGGTGACCGCTGCCGAGCCCATCCACGCCGCTGCCGAACCCACTGCCAGGACCAGCAGCAACGGGATCCTGGCCCCGAGTGACAACCTGCTGCTCGTCACGACGAAGGCGTAACCGAGGGCCGCGCTCGGCGTGACGACCACGACCACACCCACAAATATGAAGACAAGAAAGGCGATAACCATGTCGCACTGACCTCCGGGTCGCACGGCAGAACCCGTCACAAGGGCACGCGGATCCACATCACCGCTGCTCGGCAGGTTCCCCGGCGGCCATACTGCCAGAGAGTTTGAACGCGTTCAATGCAGCTCGGACCGCGCCGACCCGCAGCGTGGAATGATCAAGAGGTGATCGAAACGAGCAGTACGGACGGCCACGACTTCCGGCGCGAGACCGAGCGGATCGTCAACGAGACGGCCCAGGGGCTCCGCACGTTGGAGGAGACTGTGGCCTGGTTCTCCGGCCTCTCCCTGACGGGCCGCCAGGAGGTGCTGAGGGAGGTCGCCGGATACGCGATGCAGGCGCACATCACGGCCGCGGACGGCCGCGCGGGGGTGGCGCGGTCCGGGGTGAAGCCCACGGCCAATCCCTCAGTGATGATCTGCATGGACCCGCCCCGCTACGGATTCCATGGGCTCCCCGCCGACGAACACGTGAAGGCATTCCGTGTGCTCGTGTCCGTGTTCGCCGTCGCCGACACCCGTCGCAGGGAAACGTACTGCAAGGGCACCTGCGGACACGCCTGGCACAACCTGCCCACGGCAACCGAGGAGCCGTAGCGGCTGCTGCTCCCGACTCCGGCCTGAGCGGCCGCCGGTGTCCGCGGACCGGGTCCGGCAGATGGCCGGGAACGCCGAAGGGGCGGCGTACGTCGACGTGGTGTCGGGGTACGCCGCCCTGGGACGGGACGCGTTGCGGGAGGTGGCCCGCGCTGTCATGGCGGTTACTTCGGGTCGCTGTTGAACTTCGAGGCCGACCAGAAGTAGCCGAGCACCGCGAGGCCCAGGCACCAGGCGACCGCGAGCCATCCGTTGTGGCCGATCTCGCTGCCGAGGAGCAGCCCGCGCAGGGTCTCGATGGCCGGGGTGAAGG
>NZ_JBEZMA010000109.1:0-9442 GCF_040652415.1 Streptomyces sp. NPDC048255 | reverse complement strand
ACCGCGCCGGTACGTCCAGTACGAGCCGCGCCCCTCCGCCTTGCGATGCACCGCACCGGACGACGCGACCCGGCAAACCTTTCCGGCCACAGCACTAGCGGGTGTCTCCGGCGAGGCGGGCCAGCAGCGCCGGCAGGGCGGTCCCGATCGGCTCGCGCACGACCTCGTCGGCGAGCGCGTCGTACGGAGTCTCCTGCGCGTTCACGATGATCAGCCTGGCCCCGGCGTCCGCTGCCATTCCGGCCAGCGAGGCCGCGGGCTGCACCTGGAGGGTCGAGCCGACGGCGATGAAGACCTGGCAGCCCTTGGCCACGGCCATCGCCTGCCCCAGGACGACCGGGTCGAGCCGCTGGCCGAACATCACGGTCGCCGGCTTGAGGATCCCGCCGCACAGTGAGCAGGCGGGATCCGGCTCCCCGGCGGCGACCCGGGCAAGCGCCTCAGCCATGTCCGAGCGGGCGTGGCAGGCGGTGCAGACCACGGACCGGGCGGTGCCGTGCAGCTCGAACACCTTGCGCGCGGGCATTCCGGCGAGCTGGTGCAGCCCGTCCACGTTCTGCGTGATCACCCGCACCGGGGTGCCGCCGCGCTCCAGCTCGGCCACGGCCAGATGCGCGGCATTGGGCCGCGCCCCGAGGGCCCCGACCTCGGCCCGCATCAGCCAGGACCGGCGCCGGATCTCGGGATCGGCCATGTAGTACGCGTAGGTCACGAGCTTCTCGGCGTCGGGCTCCCGCCGCCACAGCCCTTGCGGACCCCGATAGTCCGGAATACCGGAATCCGTGGACATCCCGGCCCCACTGAACACTGCGACGAGCGGCTTCCCCATGATCCGACCCTACGTACGCGCCCCGTGCGACCGCGAGCGGATTACCGGGGCCCCGTCCGGTGCCCGGAGGGGCCTGTCTGCGGTGAATCCGGACCCCCACTGGAGTGAGATCCGGGGCGCGTCCCTCCGGCCGGCCCGGCGGGAGGGTACAAACCGGTGCATGAAGCTCATGCCGTACAGCCTCGGTGTCCTGCCGCTGACCCTGCTCGCGCTGCTCGCCCCGCCTTCCGCGGCCGCTCCGGCCGCTCCGGCCGACCCGGTGACGGCCCCGGGTGCGGCCTCGCAGCGGCACTCGGCCGCCGAGATCAGCCGATTCCTCGCCGCCTTCTACGGTGACCACGGCCCCACCCCGTACGACCGGGAGCACCGGGTCTCGCAGGTGCTCAAGGAGAGGCAGGGCGCGAGCCCGGGGGCCGACGTCCTGCTGTGCGCGCAGAACGAACCGCGAGCCATCGGCATCGGCCCGGTCACGGTGGCCCCGTCGGCCGGGGTCGGCTGGGCCACGGTCACCACCCACTGGGGCGCCGATGCCGAGGCGGAAGCCGCCGCCGGACCCGACGCCACCGACACCTTCACCGCCTACGTGCGCCTGGACTCCCGGCCCATCCGGCTCGACGACGTGATCTGCGCGGGCTGACCGGCCGCTTCCGGACCGATCACTTCCGGACCGGCCGCTTCCGGAACGGCCGGGCCGGCCCCCTGTGCGTCCTCTTCGCGTCTGGTACAACACCGGACATGAGGGGATTCGAGATCACCGGCGCGAGCGGCGCCGACATGGAGACGATCCGCGTGTGGGCCGACGAGGAGGGATGGAATCCGGGGGACTCGGACCGATTCGCCTTCGCGGTCGCCGATCCGGCGGGCTTCCTCGTCGGCAGACTCGACGGCGAACCGGTGGGCTGCATCTCCGCCGTCCGCTACGGTCCCGGCTTCGGTTTCATCGGCTGCTACATCACCCGCCCCCAGGTCCGCGGCCAGGGCTACGGGATCCGGCTGTGGCGGGCCGGGATGGAACGGCTCGACGGGCGGCTGGTCGGCCTGGACGGGGTGGTCGCCCAGCAGGACAACTATCGGAAATCCGGATTCCGTTCGGCCTGGAACAACGTCCGTCACGAAGGCGTCCCCGAGGGTGCCGCCACCTCGGCCGGCGCGGACGGCACCGACGGTGCGGTCGAGGTGGTGGACGCGGCCTCGCTGCCCTTCGGGCAACTCGCCGCCTACGACCGGCGGTTCTTCCCCGCGCCGCGCGACGCCTTCCTGGCCGCGTGGACCGGTCTGCCCGGGCGGACCGCCCTGGCCGCCGTCCGCGACGGCCGGATCGAGGGGCTCGGGGTGATCCGCCCGTGCAGCGGCGCCTCCCGGATCGGCCCCCTGTACGCCGCCGGGCCGCGGGTGGCGGCCGCCCTGCTGCGCGGGCTGGCGGGACACGCGCCGGGCGGCCTGGTGGCGGTGGACGTGCCCGACGCCAATCCGGAGGCCACGGCCCTGGTCGCCGGACTGGGCCTCGCGCCGACCTTCGAGGCCGCCCGCATGTACACGGGCCCGGCTCCGGACCTCGACCTGGCCGGCCTGTACGGGGTCACCAGCCTCGAACTGGGCTGAGTGATCGAGAAACTGACGGTCCCGCGGGCGGACGCCGGCGGGGCCGGACAGCGACCCCACATCGCTGTCCGGCCCCCGGGGAGGCGTCGTATGACGCCAGGTCAGAAGTCGAACAGTATGCCGCTGGTGCTGCGCAGCCCGCAGGGGTTGCCGAAGGTGTGGTCGTAGCTGAACCGGCGTCCCTCCCACACCCCGTCGGCGGTCACGGTCATCGGGTTCCACTCCCTGGTACACGCGGTGTCGGGGGCGGCTTCGGTGAGGGCGTCCAGCTGGTCGGAGCTGGCTCGCAGTTCGGCGCAGGCGGCGATCGGGTCCGGGTGCGTACCGGCGGGCGACGGTGCGCAGATCAGCGTCACCGCGCGCAGCACCGTACCGGTCCTGGCGTCGTCCCCCGCCGCGACGGCGAGTACGAGCGCGGACGGAGCGTACAGGCTTGCCGTGCCGGAGGGCGCCGCGCCGGCCGCTCCGGGCCAGGCCAGCGCGGTGAGCGCGGTGAGCGCCATGGCGGCGGAACCGAGCCCGAGACCCCTTGCGATGGACCGCATTTCGAACACTCCCTTGAGTGGCTGTTTCGGATAGCGGACAGAGTCTTGCCCACGCGGCCCGTGAACGCCCGTTCGCACCCCCATTTCACGTCACTCATCGTGTGCGCATGAGTGCAGACCGCAGCGGTGCGAGCGGGCTGACCTGTGGGGGAACGGACGGGCGAATCGGCCGAACACCGCCCAGGAAACATGCGTGAGACCCTCCGGAAACGCCTCCGAAAAGGCGTTCCGCGGGTCTCGGGAGGCCCCGTCAGCGCGCCATGAGGCGGGGGGCGTACAGGTCGAGCAGCCGGGTGCGGGTCTGCTGGAGCCGCAGGGCGAGGACGCGCCCCACCCAGTGCCCGATGGCCGACCCGAAGACGGGGTCGGCGTCCATGAGCATCCGTACGGCCGTGCCGTCGAACTCGTACGCGCGCACCGGCGTCATCGCCTCGGCGCTCAGCTGCCAGACGTACGGCGGGAACAGCCAGGACCAGCCCACCAGCTCACCGGAACCGAGGTTCTCCACGGGCGCGGGCCGGCGGCCGGCCACCGGGATCTGGAGGGTCACCGTGCCGGAGCGCACGATCCAGAAGGACTCCGCCGCGCTGCCCTCCTCGAAGATCCGCGCGTTCTCCGGGAAGTTGACCTCGCGGGCCTGGGACATGAGCCGTCCACGATGCTCGGTGGACAGGACTGCGGCGATCCGGATGGGGGAAGGTGTGCTCACGACGGCCTCCGATCGGACCCCCCCACGAAGCTCCTGCTCCTCCCAGTGTCGCCGACGAGCGCCGGATCCCGGGCGGTCGGGAGCCGCCCGATTCCGCGGGACCGGGCGCAGGGGGCGTCTACTCCTCGGCGTTCGCTTCCAGGCAGGCCAGTTCCATCGCGTCCAGGACCGCCTCGTGGCTGCGCCGGCTCAGCTCGGCGACGTTCTCGATCTGCGCCGTCGTCCACGCGGCCAGGGTCATCACCAGCACGCGGAGCCCGTCGGTGCCGTGCTCGGCCAGGATCGCGTCGGCCATGAGCATGGCGTCCTCGGGCACCTGCTCGGGCGGCTCCAGGCCGACGAGGCCGCGCAGCATCGTGAGGGTGCGGCGGGAGATCTCCGGCGTCAGCCTCGCCAGCCGCATGTCTTCTTCCTCGTCCATCCGCCCCACCCTCCCGTGCCCCTCTACCGCCCCCTCAGGGCACGGTAGAGGGGGGCGGGCCCGCGCGGGGCGGTTTCGCCAGGGTGCGCCCGCACGATGCCCGGACGTGCCGCCCGCACGATGCCCGCGCGTGCCCCCGTATACGATCGCCGGCCGGGTGGGCCCGGACCGGACGGGCGGGGCGTACCCGGGTGCCGGAGCCGGACGGCGAAGTGCCCGCGGCGCACGGCTTCCCCCGCCACGGACCGGCCGGTAACTTGAGCGCGGCAGCCGGCCCGCCCGGGCCGGCGGGAGCCCGGCAGGAGTGAGATGAAGAGCCTCTTACGTGCGGTCCTGGCCACGCTGGTGCTCCTGGCCGGCGTCCTGCCCGCCCAGGTCGCCGCCGCGGCCCCCGCGCCCGCCCCCGCGCCCGCCGTCGCGGAGGCCTGGACCCCGCCGCTGTCCACCCGGGGCCGGTACATCGTGGACGCCCAGGGCAACCGCTTCCGCCTTCGCTCCGGGAACTGGGACGGTGCCCAGGGCTCCTGGAACGGCTCCGGCGACCGCGAGGACCCCGCCACCCACCACAGCGGCCAGCCCTCCCACGGCATCCCGATCGGCCTGGACCGGGTGCCCCTGCCCGCCCTGCTGGCAGACTTCCGCGCCCTGGGGCTCAACAGCATCCGGCTGCCCTTCTCCAACGAGATGCTCCGCACCACCACCCCCGTCCCGGACTCCGCAGTCGCCGCCAACCCGGCCCTGCGCGGGCGCACCCCGCTCCAGGTCTTCGACGCCGTGGTCGCCGCCCTCACCGCCGAAGGCTTCGCCGTCATCCTCAACAACCACACGGTCACCACCCGTTGGTGCTGCGGCCTCGACGGGAACGAACGCTGGAACAGCGCCGGACAGTCCACCGCCCAGTGGGCCGACGACTGGGTCTTCCTCGCCCGCCGCTACCGGGACAACCCGCGCGTGGTGGGCGCCGACCTCTACAACGAGGTCCGCCGCGACGTCTTCGACGACCCGAACTGGGGCCTCGGTGACCGCCACGACTGGCACGCGGCCGCCCAGGAGGCGGGCGACCGCATCCTCACCGAAGCCAACCCGGACCTGCTCATCGTGGTCGAGGGCATCAACTGGACCGGCCTGCCCGTGGACGGGTTCCCGCACGGCCGCCCCACCCTCACTCCGGTACGCACCCTCTCCCACACCCTCACCGTCTCGAACAAGCTGGTGTACTCGGCCCACTTCTACGGATACACCGGCCCGCGCCACAGCGGGGCGACCGGCATGGGCGAGACGAGCGACCTCCGCTACCAGGACATGACCCGGTCCCAGCTCGAACAGACCCTGTACGACCAGGCCTTCTACGTCTCCGCCGAAACCGGCACGCACTTCACCGCCCCCGTCTGGATCAGCGAGTTCGGCATCGGCGCCGACGAGACCGGTGCCGCTCCGCGCGCCTGGTTCCAGCACCTCACCGGCTACCTGACCGGCGCCGACGCGGACTTCGCGTACTGGCCCCTGGTCGGCTGGAGCACCACCGCGCAGGGCGCCCCCGGCGGCGACAGCTGGGCGATGCTGCGCTACGACAACACCGGCCGCCGGACGGGCGTACTCGATCCGGGGGACTGGCGTACGGGGCCCTGGGCCGGGCTCGCCGGCGCCGCCGGACGCACCGGTCCGGTGCCCGTCACCCCCGCCTGGTACCAGCTGACCACCGACCACCGCGACCACAACGCCTCGCTGCTCACCCGGGCCGCGGGCGACTGGGACAGCGGGGCGCGCAAGGCGGTCTGCCCCGACGGGGCCCGGCTGGCGGGGCTCAGCCACACCGGCGGCCGCGGCCTGTGCACCACCTCCGACCTGCGCGCCGCGGCGGGCGGGCACACCGTGGTCCGCGACGAGAGGTACGTCCCGCCGGGCGGCGACTGGGCCGGCGGCTACACGAAGTTCCAGTGCCCGGCGGGCCAGTTCCTGACCGGGTACAGCCTGCGGGGGCAGCGGCTCTCGGCGGCCCTGTGCGCCCCCGCCCGCACCGCCCTCCCGGCGGGGGGCCGCACCCTCTGGTTCGACCGCGGGGACAACCGCCCGCCGGGCGCCCCCGGAGCCGATTTCGCCTCCGGGCACTACAAGGGCCAGTGCCAGTCCGGCGAATACGCGGCGGGCATCGCCTTCACCACCCGCGCCGCGTCCCGCCCCTCCCCGGCGGCCCTGCTCTGCCGTCCCCTGCCGGGAGCGTGACGGACCGGATCAGGCGTCGCCCCAGGCTCCCGGCGGGCTCGGCCGAGCCCGCCGGAGGACCGGGTCCGTGGGCTGCGCGTGCACGGCATACTTCCGGTTCCCCCCGGGGCCGTGTGCGGGCCGGACCAATTTGGTATCCGATACGTCAAGTGTGATGAACGGAACGGTGAACCGCTCTAAGGTGCGCCCGTATGGATGACCGCGGACGGCTGTTCGTCTGGTTCCGGCCATGCCCGACATCGGCCGCGAGCCGGCGGGCGAGACGCCCGTACCGCACATCGAACTGGGGGGTTCATGCGTAGATCCAGAGGGCTGACGGCCGCTCTCGCCCTGTCCCTGGCCGGAACCGGCGCGGTCGTCGGCCTCGGCCTCGTCCCACAGGCCGCGGCCGTCACCCCGCCCGTCGCCTTCACCGCCGACGCGCTGTCGACCTGGCAGCCCAACGGCGTCGTATGGGCCCTCGCGGAGGCGGGCGGCCAGGTCTTCGTCGGCGGCACCTTCTCCGCCGTCCGGCCCCCCGCGGGCGGTGGCGGCAGCGAGCAGCCGGCCGTGAACTTCGTGGCGCTCGACGCCGCGACCGGTGCGCCGACCTCCTGCAAGCTGTCCTTCACGGTGGGCGGAGGCACCGCCACCGTCCGCGCGCTCGCCCTCTCCCCGGACAAGAAGACCCTCTACGCGGGCGGCTACTTCGGCGCCGTCAACGGCACTCCGGTCTCCAGCCTCGCCGCCGTCGACGTGGCCACCTGCACGGTGAAGCCCGGCTTCCGGCCGGCCTTCGCCGCCACCGTCCGCGCCCTCGCCGTCACCGGGGACACCGTCTACGCCGGCGGCGACTTCCTCACCGTCGCCGGCCAGCAGCGCCAGCGCTTCGCCGCCGTCGACGCCGGCGACGGCTCCCTGCGGCCCTTCACCGCCAACGCCGACGAGCCCGGCCGCGCCGTCGAGGTGACCCCGGACGGCAGCAAGGTGCTCCTCGGCGGCGACTTCTTCACCGTCAACGGCACGAACACGCACGCGCTGGCCGTCGTCGACGCGACGAGCGGCGCGCTCACCAAGTCCTACCCCGGCTTCATCGAGACCAACTCCGTCGTCAAGGACATCGCCACCGACGCCACCGGCTTCTACACCGCCAACGAGGGTACGGGCGGCGGGGTCTTCGACGGCCGGATCGGCCTCGAACTCAGCGACTTCGGCCAGCGCTGGCGCGACACCTGCCTCGGCGCCACGCAGGCCGTGCTCCCGTACCAGAGCGTGCTCTACAGCGCCTCGCACGCGCACGACTGCTCCAGTGTCGGAGAGTTCCCCGACGGTCAGCGCCACCACCTGCTCGCCCAGCCGACCAGCGGAACCGGCAAGCTGGGCTGGGCCCCCGACACCAACGACGGCATCGGCGAGGGCATCGGCCCGCGCGTGATGACGGTCGGGTCCAAGGCCGGCGTCCAATACCTGTGGGTCGGCGGCGAGTTCACCACCGTCAACGGCGCGGCGCAGCAGAGCCTGACCCGCTTCGCCTCCACCGGGGACACCGGCGCACCCACCGTGCCCGTCGCGAGCGCGGTCAGCTTCAAGCCCGGAGAGGCCCAGGTGCGCTGGCGCACCAGCCTCGACCTCGACGACAGCGCGCTGACGTACCGGATCTACCGCAACGGCGCGGCGACCCCGATCGCCACGGTCACCGCGGACTCGCTGTTCTTCCGGCGCCCGCAGGCCTCCTGGACCGACACCACCGTCACTCCGGGCCAGTCGTACACGTACCGTGTGACGGCGACCGACGCCGCGGGCAACGCCAGCGCGCTGTCGGGCACGGCGAGCGTGACCGTCCCGACCTCGGTGGACGCGTACCCGAACGCGGTCCGCGCGGACGGCGCCCAGCAGTACTGGCGCTACGACGAGTCCGCGCTGCCCTTCGCCGCCGACTCCTCGGACGGCGGCAACCAGAGCGGAGTGCACCTGAACGCCCCCGCCCTGCGCCAGTCGCCCGGGGCCGTCTCCGGGGCGAGCACGGCGATCGGCTTCAACGGCACTGACACCCAGGTGTACGCGGACCGCCGCCAGACGGTGGGCGCCAGCTACACCGTCGAGACCTGGTTCAGGACGAACACCACCCGGGGCGGCAAGCTCGTCGGCTTCGGGAACAACCAGACGCGCGGCAGCAGTCAGTACGACAAGCACATCTACATGACCAATGACGGCCGTCTCGTCTACGGCGTCTACACCGGTGCCACCCGCACCATCACCACCGGCACCGCCTACAACGACAACAAGTGGCACCACGTCGTCGCCACCCAGGGCCCCGGCGGGATGACCCTGTACGTGGACGGCGCGCAGAAGGGAACGCTGAACGTCACCACGCACGAGAACTTCTCCGGCTACTGGCACGCGGGCGGCGACAGCCTCGGCGGCTGGCCGGACCGCCCGACCAGCGAGTACTGGGCGGGCCAGCTCGACGAGACGGCCGTCTACCCGAACGTCCTCGGCGCGGCGCAGGTGCAGAACCACTACACCCTCGCCTCCGCCCCGGCCGACTCGGTCGTCCAGGTCACCGCGGCCGAGGACACCTACGCCAACGCCGGGGCGCCCGGCACCAATTACGGGACCTCCGGCTCGCTCGCCGTGCGGGGCACCTCGCTCTACGCGAGCTACCTCCGCTTCAGCCTGCCCGCCGCTCCCGCGGGCACGGTGCTGAAGTCGGCCACGCTCCGCGTGAAGACCAGCACGATGAGCGGCGCCGGTACGGCCGACACCGTCTCGGTGGTCCCGGTCACCGGAGCGTGGACGGAGGACGGCACGACCTACGCCAACCGTCCCGGCCTCGGCGGCCCGGCGCTCGGCACCTTCGCCGGGATCCCGGACGGCTCGGCCGTGCACACCACCGGGCTGAACACCGCGACCGTCGCGGCGGCGCTCGGCGGCAGCTACGCGCTGGGGCTGAGCAGCACCGGTACGGACGCCCTGTGGCTATGGTCCTCCGAGGCGCAGGCGGGCGAGGGGACGCCGCAGCTGACGCTGACGTTCGGCGCGCCGTGACCTCCGGCTGACACCGGTACGGCAGGAGGGGGGGGGGGGCGGGGGGGGCCGCGCCCCCCCGCGCGGGGGGCCCCGGCGGGGCGCCC
>NZ_JBEZMA010000108.1:0-11791 GCF_040652415.1 Streptomyces sp. NPDC048255 | reverse complement strand
CCGCAGGACGAGCGCGCAACCTGGGCCGAGGGGGCGTAGCGGGGGCTCAGTGCGCGAGCCGAGGAGACAGCCCGGAGGGGCACCGCGGACCGACCAAACCGACCAGGCCCCGCCGGAACCAACCGCACACGGCGGGGCCCGGCGCAGCCGACCAGGCTCCGCCGGAGCCAAATCCAGCCCCGCCGGCGATTGAGGCGCGGGGTCCGGGGCGGAGCCCCAGAGGCCCGGGCGCAGCCGAACCAGCACCGCCGAGCCGCCCGCAGGGCAGCGGCGCAGCCGAACCAGCACCGCCGAGCCGCCCGCAGGGCAGCGGCGCAGCCGAACCAGCACCGCCGAGCCGCCCGCAGGGCCCCGGCGCAGCCGGACCCGACACCGCCGAGCCCCCCGCAGGGGACCCGGCCGAAAGTTTTTTGGGAACGGCGGCAACCTCGGGGAGGGTCGCGCGTCGTGCGGGGGTGAAGGGCGTAGTTCCGCGTCCTCGACCCGACCGTGGAGAACCACCGTGAAGAACCTGAAGCGCGTCCCCCAGCCCGTCCGCCGCGCGGCCGTCACCGCGGCCGCCGCCGGGGTGTTCGTCGCTCTGGCCGGGCCCGCCTTCGCCTCGGCCACGCCCGCCTCGGCCACGCCCACCCCGGCCGCCAGCGCTCCGGGCAAGCCCGCCCCGGCCACCAGCGCCGCCCCGGCTCCGGCCACGAGCGCCGCGCCCAGGCCGTCCGTGTCGACGCCGGCAGGCGGCGGCGCGAGCGCCAAGCCCAGCCCGTCCGTGTCGACGCCGGGCACGGCCACCGCACCCTCGGCCGTTCCGTCCGCCGCCCCCTCCGCCGCGCCCGGTGACGCCGAGCTCGCGCATACTGGCTCCTCCGCGACCACTATGGCCCTGGGGGCAGGAGCCGCAGGCCTGATCGTCATCGGCGCCGGCGCCCTGTACACCGTGCGGCGCCGCGCCAACGGCTGAGGAATCCTGTGCTCCACCTCGTCTCGCCCGCCGGCCCCGCCACGCCCGGTCGAAGACGGGCGTGGCGGGGCCTGTGGTCGTTGCTGCGCCGCGAGCGCTCCGCCCCGCCCGCCTCACCTCGCCCGTACGGGGCCCCGTACGGGCACGCACACGGCTCCGGCCACGGCGATCCGCCGCCCCCCACCGTGACCGAGCTCTACCACGCGCACCGGCTGCGGATGGTCCGCCTCGCGGTGCTGCTCGTCGACGACCTGGCCACCGCCGAGGACGTGGTCCAGGACGCCTTCACGGCGCTGTACCGCCGCCACGGGGAGCAGATCAGCGAGGTCGACAACGCCCTGGGCTACCTGCGCACGGCGGTCGTCAACACCTCGCGCTCCGTCCTGCGCCGCAGACGCACCGTCCGGGCCTGGACCCCGCCCGCACCGGCGGACGTACCGTCCGCCGAGGACCACGTGGTCCTGGACGAGGCGCATCGTGAGGTGCTCGCCGCGCTCGGGCGGCTCACCCCGCGCCGCCGGCAGGTGTTGGTGCTGCGCTACTGGGCGGACCTCAGCGAGGCGGAGATCGCGACGACCCTCGGCATAAGCCGGGGCGCGGTCAAATCGAACGCGAGCCGCGCCCTGGACGCGCTGGAACGGATTCTGGAGGGACGGATATGACGCGCGACGGCGAACGCCCCGTCGAGCAGCGGCTGCGGCAGGCGCTCGGCGCACGCGCGGAGGGCATCGACATCCGCCGGCTGCGTCCCGCGGACCCGCCCGGGCCGCACCTGAGGCGGCTGCCCGCCGTACGGCTGCGGCGCTTCACGCTGCCGCTGGCGGGCCTGGCCGCGGCGGCCGCCGCGGGGGTCGGCTACCTGCTGCTGGCCCCGGGACAGGATGCCGGTCCGCTGCCCCCCGCGACCCCACCGAAGATCACGGCCCCCGGCCCGTCCGTGGAGCCGCCCCAGTCGCCGGGCCCGCAGCCGTCCTCGCCGTCGGCTCCGACTCCGGGCCCGGCCACTTCGCCCGCTCCGCATCGTTCGCTGACACCGAGCGCACCGGCCACGCGGATGCCGGGTACCTCGCCGTCGATCTCGGCGCCGCCCACGGCAACGCCCTCGTCGGCCCGCTCGGCCTCGTCCCCCTCTTCGGCCCCGTCCCCCTCTTCGGCCGCGTCGGCCTCGCCGACCCCGCCGGGAGTGGTGGGCAGCGGCGCGGGATGACCCGGGCGCACCCGGGCACCCGCTACGAGGGTGTCCGGGTGTTCTCCACCACGGCGACGAGCGGGGCCAGTTCAGGGTTGCGCGCGGCCTCGTCCAGCGCCTCGCGCAGAGCCGTGTCGTTCGTCGGGCGGGCCGCGGCGAGGAGGGCCAGACCGGCCTCGCTCACGTCCGTGTAGATGCCCCGCCGGTCGGTGTCGCAGATGTAGCGGCTCAGCAGCCCGCGGTCCTCCAGCCGGCTGACCAGGCGGGTGGTCGCGCTCTGGCTGAGCACCACCGAGTCGGCGACCTGGTGCATCCGGAGGTGTCCGCCGGGCCCGCTGTGCTGGCGGCTGAGCACGTCCAGCAGCGAGTACTCGCGGACGCTGAGCCCGTGCCCCGCCTGGAGCGCCCGCTCGATGTGCGCCTCGATCCGTCCGTGCAGGAGGGAGAGGGCGCACCAGCCCTGGGAGAGGGCGGTGAGCGCGCTGTCCGTTGCCGTCATGGGCTCCTCCTTCGATGCGATCCGATGCGATGCGACGCGTGCGGTGCCCCCAGGATAGAACACGAACGCAATAGCCCGCGCTTGCAATTAGCCCGCGTCTGCAATTAATGTGGACGCACGTAAGCAGCGGCAGCAATCGCGCGCCGGGCGGCCGGGTGCCACTTGCATCCCACCCGCATCCGCCTCCGTACCGCACCCTCCCCTGAAGGGCACCTTCCCCCATGCCTCTCGCACTCCTCGCCCTCGCCATCGGGGCCTTCGGGATCGGCACCACCGAATTCGTGATCATGGGCCTGCTCCCCGAGGTCGCCGCCGACTACGGCGTCTCGATCCCCACCGCGGGCTTCCTGGTCACCGGCTACGCCCTCGGCGTCGTCCTCGGCGCCCCGCTGATGACCGTCCTCGGCACCCGCGTCCCCCGCAAGCGCATGCTCATGCTGCTCATGGGCCTGTTCATCGCGGGCAACGCCCTCTCGGCGCTCGCCCCCGCCTTCGAGATCATGCTCACCGGGCGCGTCGTGGCCTCCCTCGCCCACGGCGCCTTCTTCGGGATCGGCTCGGTCGTCGCGGCCGGGCTCGTCGCCCCCGGGCAGAAGGCCGGTGCCATCGCCATGATGTTCACCGGCCTGACCGTCGCCAACGTGGTCGGCGTACCGCTGGGCACCCTCGTCGGGCAGACCCTCGGCTGGCGCGTCACCTTCATGCTCGTCGCCGCGCTGGGCGTCCTCGGCCTGCTCGGCATCGCCCGGCTGGTGCCCGACCTGCCCCGGCCCGAGGGCGTCCGGATCCGCCACGAGCTGGCCGCGTTCCGCAACGTGCAGGTGCTGCTCGCGATGGCGATGACCGTGCTCGGCTTCGGCGGCGTCTTCGCCGCGATCACCTACATCACCCCGATGATGACCGACGTCGCCGGCTTCGCCGACACCTCCGTCACCTGGCTCCTGGTCCTCTTCGGCCTCGGCATGGTCGGCGGCAACCTCATCGGCGGCCGGTTCGCCGACCGCGCGCTGATGCCGATGCTGTACGTGTCCCTGGGCGCGCTCGCCGTCACCCTGGCGGCCTTCACCCTCACCGCCCACAGCAAGGCCGGCGCCGCCGTCACCGTCGTGCTCATCGGCGCCCTCGGCTTCGCCACCGTGCCGCCGCTCCAGAAGCGGGTGCTCGACCAGGCCGCCGGTGCGCCCACCCTGGCCTCTGCCGTCAACATCGGCGCCTTCAACCTCGGCAACGCCCTCGCCGCCTGGCTCGGCGGGATCGTGATCGCCGCCGGACTCGGCTGGACCGCCCCGAACTGGGTCGGCGCCGCGCTGGCCGCCTCCGCCCTCGTGCTGGCCCTCGTCTCCGGCGCGCTGGAACGCCGTACGGGCGTCCGGCAGGAGCGCGGCGTCCGGATCGTGGCGGCCGGAGCCCCCGAGGCCCCCGCCGCGGTCCCCGCCCACCACTGACCGACCCCCGTCCCCTCCCGCACACCCCCTTTCAAGGAGAAACCCGCATGTCCACCGCCGCCCGCACCGCCGTCGCCCCCCTGACCACCGAGGACGCCGAGCTGCTCCTCGCCGCCGCCCGCACCGCCGCCGAAGCCGCCGGGGTGCCGGTCAGCGTCACCGTCCTCGACGCGGGCGGTCACCTGCTCGCCTTCCGCCGCGACGACCGGGCGGTGCTGATCTCGGGCGAGACCAGCACCCGCAAGGCCTTCACCGCCCTCCAGCTGAACGCGCCGACCGCCGACCTGGTCGACGCCGTCCAGCCCGGCGGGCTCTTCCACACCCTGCCCACCGCCCTGGACCGGCCGCTGCTGTTCATCGCGGGCGGGCTCCCCGTCCACCGCGACGGCCGTCTCATCGGCGCCATCGGCGTCGGCGGCGGCGCCCCCGACCAGGACCACGGCTTCGCCGCCGCGGCCCTCGACGCCCTGATCTAGTGCTGTGGCCGGAAGGGTTTGCCGGGCGGCGCGACCCGGTGAACCCTTCCGGCCACAGCACTAGGTCGTGCCCGCAAAGTCCCGCCTGCTCGGTGGGGTCGCCCTCCGGGCGGCCCGGCGCCGCTTTGCGGCCACTTCCCAGCCGCCGGGTCGCGCACCCGCCTCCCCCGTGCCAGGTTGGTACGGGGGACAGGGGTGCATGATGCGGAAACCGAGGATGCACGTGAAAGCCCACGTCATAGCGACGGCGGCGGTCGCCGCCCTGGTCGGTCTCGCCGCTCCGGGCTGCACGGCGGCCTCCGACGAGGCCCGGGCCCCCGCCGCCCCGACCACCCCCGGCAGCAGTGCCCCGGCCGCCTCGCAGGCGGTCACCGAGGAGCCGACGCCCTCCCCCAGCCCCACCTACGCCCTGTCCACGGCCCCGCGCACCATCCCGGCCGTACGGGAGCACGTACCGGCCCGCGGCCCCGGCTGGAAGCCCGCCCCCGACGCCCGCGTGGTCGTCGCGCAGGCGGACAAGGCGGCCCTGTCCGATGAGGCCGAACTCCTCGCCGGGGAACTGCGCCTCGGCTTCTCGGACTCGGAGCCGCCGCGCCGCGGGGACGTCGAACTCGCCCTGGGGGCCAAGGGATCCGGCCCGGCCGAGTCGTACGGCCTCACCGTGAAGGACGGCCGGGTCAAGATCACCGGCCCCGACGAGGCCGGCGTGTTCTACGGGACCCGCACCCTCAAACAAGCCGTGCGGTCCGCCGGTTCGGCTCCCGAGGGCACCGTGCGCGACGCCCCGGCCAAGCCGCAGCGCGGCCTCAACCTGGACATAGCGCGCAAGCACTTCTCCGCCGACTGGATAGAGGACCGGCTGCGCGAGATGGGCGACCTGAAACTCAACCAGCTCGGCCTGCACTTCTCCGACGACCAGGCCTTCCGGATCGAGTCCACCAGCCACCCCGAGATCGTCTCCACCCCGCACCTCACCAAGGCCGAGGTGCGCCGCATCACGGCGCTCGCCGAGTCCCTGCACATCACGGTCGTCCCCGAGATCGACTCGCCCGGACACCTCGGCGCGGTGCTGCGCGTCCACCCCGACCTGCAACTGCGCGACGTACAGGGCAGGGCGGTGAAGGGCGCCGTGGACATCTCGAACCCGGCGGCCGCGAAGCTCGTCGACGAACTCCTCCGCGAGTACCTGCCGTTGTTCCCCGGCGGGGCCTGGCACCTGGGCGCCGACGAGTACCAGGCGCTCGTCGTCCGCGACCCGCAGGCCTCCTTCCCCCAGCTCGCCCGCGCCGCCCAGCAGCGGTACGGCCCCTCGGCGCGCGTCCAGGACCTCGCGACGGGCTGGCTGAACGACCGCGCGGACGTGGTGCGCCCGTCGGGCAAGGCGCTCAAGGCGTGGAACGACGGCTTCTTCTCCGGCGGGGTGACCAGCGCGGCCAAGGACATCCAGGCCGAGTACTGGACCGGCAAGGAGATCGGCGCCCGCCCGCCGCTGGAGTACCTGCGCGAGGGACGGAAGGTAGTCAACCTCAACGACGAGTACCTCTACTACGTGCTGGGCGAGCCGAACCAGTTCACCTACCCCACCGGCCGGCGGATTTACGAGGAGTGGACCCCGCTGGTGCTGCGCGGCACCACCCCCGTGCCCGCCCAGTACGGGAACCAGATACTGGGCGGCCGCCTCGCCGTGTGGTCCGACCTGTCCGGTGCCCAGACCCCGGCCCAGGTGGCGGCCGGCATCCAGCTGCCCCTGGCGGCGCTCTCCCAGAAGGTCTGGGACTCCCGCCCGCCGCAGCAGCCCTGGACGGAGTTCAAGGGCCTCGCCGACCGCCTCTGAGCCGATCCCTGAGAGCCGACCGCCCCTGAGCGGTCACGAGCGGCGGCTAGCGCGGCGCCGCCCGGTCCCGGCGCTGCCACCGCCGCTGGACCCATTGGCCGAGCAGCGGCAGGGCCGTGACCACCGTCAGCATCCAGGCGGCGGCGAAGCCCCAGATCAGGGGCGTCGAAACGGTCACCGAGGCCGCGACGAAGAGCGCGACGGTCACCGCACCGAGCAGACAGGCCACGCCGGTGCGGTGACGCAGGTGCGCGGACCGCAGGATCCGGTCCAGGGAACGGTCACGCTTGAGCTGCGCTTCGATCGCGGAGAGGGCGCGCTGCTCGTGATCGGAGAGTCCGGCTCCGTCCATGACGACGTACCTCCGTCGGCTGCGGCCGGCGGGCGCGGATCGCAGCCTTTGGCGTGCGAATACCCGGCCTGACCCGGCCCAACCCCCGGAGAGACGCGCGGCTCCCCGGGGTGGTCACCAGATGGAGTTGACCCACTCCGGGTGGTCGATGAAGGGGTTCCGGTTGTGCTGGTAGGTGTCGAAGATGATCTGGTTGCGGCGCTGCTCGAAGGCGTCCGGCGGGTCCTGCTGGTTCCATTGCTTCAGCAGGCTGATCCGGCCGTGTGCGGGGGCCGAGCCGTTGTTGACCTTGTCGTTCATCTCCAGGTTCGCGAAGCCGTCGCCCCCTTCGTAGCGCACGGCCATGTAGAGCAGCATCCGCGCGACGTCGCCCTTGACCGCGTCGCGCGGTTCGAAGGAGTCGGAGTCGGTGAGGCTGCCGGGGGCCTCGCCGACCGGGCTGCCGCCGTTGTCGAAGTCCTTGTTGCCCCGGGTGCTGTTGACCGTGACGTCCTCGGGGCGCAGGTGGTGCAGGTCGGTGCCCGGGCCGGTGGCGGTACCGAAGTCGCCGTGGCTCTTGGCCCAGACGTGCTCGCGGTTCCAGTCGTTGGCCCCGCCGCCGTTGGTGGCCTTGGACTGGGAGCGGCCTGAGTAGACCAGGATGACGTTGTTCGGGTTGGCCGGGTCCTGGTCGGTGACCTTCAGGGCGTTCCAGACGCCGTCGTACGACACCTTGGACTGGGTCTTGATGATGCCGTGCAGGGCGGTCTTCAGCGCCGCCCCGGTCTTGCCCTCGGCCGCGGCGTAGTACGAGTCGACCGTCGCGGCCGGGGCGGCGTGGGGAGCCGCCGTCCGCTGCTGGCCGGCGGAGGCGGTGACCGGTATCGCGACCAGGGCGGCCGCGGCGAGTCCGGCCGCCCAGGGGGTCAGGCGGGAGATTCTCATGGCGTGGGGGTACCTCTCCACGACGCACCGCTCCCGCCAGGGGAATTGGCGGGATATCAGGTGGCAGAGCGAGGCTCACATTGTCATGTGCCCTACAGGTAAAAACCATGTGTCCGGCGCGCGGAGCTGCGGTGTTCACCTTCGCTGAACGCGAACGTCCTGCCCTCCCGCTGAAGAGGAGGCTCCCCATTCCCCCGTGAAGTGGCCGAATCCGTAACGGACGGGACGGTGTGGGCGCGCCGAGGTGACGGGGCATGAACCGACGCCGCACCCGAGCCGGTTGAAAGGAAATCCCGCCCCTGCCGCAGCGCCGGTCAGCCGCAGACGTTCAGCTGTGCCCCTGCCCCTGCCCCTGCCCCTGCCCCTTCCGCAGCGGCGAGCTACGGCCCGTCAGGGGGCGCTCCCGGCTCGGCGTTCGACCTCTGCCGTCACGCAGGGACATCTGGTGCACGCTTGTCGATCAGTGCGGCCAAGCCGTCCAGGATGCGCTGCAGGCCGAACTCCCATGCCTGATCCTGCTCGTCGGACCGGGCCGCTGAAGCGAGGGCCCCGGTGAGCGCGGGGAATCGCTCGCCGTGCGTCCGCATCAGATCGCCGAGGACGGCGCCGAGCTGGGCCTCGGGGTCGCCCGCGGGGCCTGCTGCACGGACTTGCTGGGTGATGCCGCGGACGTGACCGACCAGCAGGACGGCTGCGTCCATCCGCTCGGCACCGCTCAGCGCCGTACCGTCCAGGGCTGCGACCGCGTGCTCCATCCAGGACAGCTCTCCGGGCCCCGGGATCCGTGGCCCGATGGTGGCGTCCAGCGCCCAGGGGTGCCGGCGGAAGACGGTGAGCAGCTGGCGGGCCCAGGCCTCGAGCTGCTGCCGCCAGCCCTCGCGCCGCACCCTCGCCGCCGGGTACGGGCCGATCGCGGCGTCCACCATCAGGGCGACCAGCTCCGCCTTGCCCGGCACGTACCGGTACAACGCCATCTTGGTCACGCCCAGTTGGGCGGCGACCCGCTGCATGGACACCTCGGCCAGCCCTTCCGGGTCGGCGATCTCGATCCCGGCCCGCGCGATGCGGTCCAGGTCGAGTTTCGGTCGGGGGCCCCGCGCGGGCTTGGGGTGCGGGCCCCAGAGGAGCCGCACCAGCTCGGCGTGCTCGCCATCCATGTCTGCCGTCTCCCTGTCCTGGCCTTGCCGAGTCAACTGTGTCTAAGGTACACAGTAAGTATTAGTGTCCATCGGACACAGTTTTTGAAGGAGGGAACCCGTGAACAGGAACGTCCTCATTTCCGGCGCGAGCATCGCCGGACCGGCGCTGGCCTACTGGCTGGGGCGCCACGGCTTCAAGCCCACTGTCGTCGAACTGGCCCCGGCCCTGCGCCCGGGAGGTCAGGCCGTCGACTTCCGTGGTGAAACGCACCTGGCCGTGCTGGAGCGCATGGGCCTGCTTCACGAACTGCGAGGTGTCCAGACCGGCGGCAGCCCGGTGCGCTTCGTTGACGAACTCGGCCGGACACTGCTGCGTCTCCCGGCCGAGTTCACCGGTGGTGAGCTGGAGGTGCTCCGCGGAGATCTGGCCCGAGTGCTGTACGAGCACAGCCTTCCCCACACCGAGTACGTCTTCGGAGACTCGATCACCGGCCTCACTGAGACCGCCTCCGGCGTGCGGGTCGACTTCCAGCGCGGAGCCTCGCGCGACTTCGACCTGGTCGTAGGCGCGGACGGGTTGCACTCCAACGTCCGTCGCCTCGCCTTCGGCCCGGAGGAGGACTACGTGAGCCATCTCGGCTACTACGCCGCCACCTGGCAGCTGCCCAATGACCTGGGCCTGGGAAGGGAATCGATCGGCTACAACGTCCCGGGTCGGTTCGCCTCCGTCGGCGCCGACCACCGGGACCCGGCCCGGGCAGGGGCGTTCTTCGTGTTCGCCGCGCCCGAGCTGTCGTACGACCGCCGCGACCTCGAACAGCAGAAGCGTCTGGTCGACCACGCGTTCTCCGGCCTCGGCTGGGAGGTGCCCCGACTGCTCGGCACTCTGCGCCAGGCCCCCGACCTGTACTTCGACTCGATCAGCCGGGCTGATGTGGACACCTGGTCCACAGGGCGGGTCTGCCTCGTCGGGGACGCCGCCTGCGGGGCCACGATCGGAGGCATGGGCACGGGAACCGCAGTGGTGGCGGCCTATGTGCTGGCCGGTGAACTCGCGCGGGCCCAGGGCGACCACCGGATGGCCTTCACCCGGTACGAGAGCAGGCTCCGGAAGTACGCCAGGGGTTGTCAGGCAGGCGGCGACCGCACCGGGAAGTTCCTCGCTCCCGGCACGGCAGCCGGCATGCGGTTCCGCAACACCGTGTTGTCCCGTCCCTTGTTCCTGAACGGAATGCTCAGGCTGGGGGAGAAGGTCAGCAGCACCGTGGCCCTGCCCGACTATCCGGCCGGCCCCACCCGCGTCAGCCGGTGAGTCAGCTGCCCGTCGCGATCGCGGGGGCCGGGTCGAACTTGTAGTTCGGGCCGAAGTTCTTCTTCACGGCCGCTTCCCACGAGCCGTCCTGGACCATCTTCTTGAGCGCGGCGTTGATCTTGCCCTGGAGCGCCTTCTCGCCCTTCTTGAGGCCGATTCCGTAGCTCTCGTTGCTCAGGCTCTGGCCCATCAGCTTGAACTTGCCCTCGTTGCCCTTCTGGGCCACGTACCCGGCGAGGATGGAATCGTCCGTGGTCATCGCGTCGACCAGGTTGTCCTGGAGGGCGACGACGCACTCCGAGTAGCCCGGCAGCTCAAGCACGCTCGCCTTGGGGGCCAGCTTGCTCTTGATGTTCTCCGCCGAGGTGGAGCCGGTGACCGAGCAGAGCCTCTTGGTGTTGAGGTCCTCGGCCTTGGTGATGCTGGTGTCGTCGGCGCGGACGAGCAGGTCCTGGTGCGCGGTGAAGTACGGGCCGGCGAAGTCGACCTTCTCCTTGCGCTTCTCGCTGATCGAGTAGCTCGCGGCGACGAACTTGACCTCGTTGTACTGGAGCAGCAGCTCCCGGTCCGAGCTGTCGACGCGCTTGAACTCGATCTCCTCGGCCTTGTAGCCGAGCTCCTTGGCGATGTACGTGGCGACGTCCACGTCGAAACCGGAGAAGATGCCGCCGGGCTCGCGCAGGCCGACGCCCGGCTGGTCGAACTTGATGCCGATGGAGAGGGTCCCCTTGTCCTCCTCGCCGCCGCACCCGGAGGTGGTGAGGGCGAGGGCGATCACTGCGGCGACCGCACCGGCCTGGGGAACCTTCATGTTGCACTCTTTCCTCGGGACCGCGGGGCGTGATGCGGGCACCTTCCAGCGGTGGCTGGTCGAGGGATCACCGCACCGCGTGGAACCGCGAGAACGTGGGGGGACGTCAATACACGTGTACGAGGAAGCTAGGAACTCGACCGGCGCAGCGTCACTAGATCTGAGCGAAACTTGAGGATAACGATCCGGTTCGGCCGTAGATTTTTCGGTGCAATCGGGCGGAACCGGGAGAAGGGGGCGGTCGATGGGGGCAGGTTCGGTGAGGGTCGACGGGAACGCGCTGTCGCTGGGCGAGGTGCAGGTCCGCTTCATCCGGACCCTGCGGCTGCCGGAGTCCGGCACGCACGCGCTGCCGCCGGGACTGGGGGAGTTCCCGCTGCGCAGGGTGGAGGACTACCCGGACACGGCGCCGCCGGAGTGGCTGGCGAAGGGCGGTGTGATGCTGCCCGTGCACCTGCGCGAGGCCATGTGGCTCAGCTTCGCCGGGACCAGGGAACCCGCCGCCCTCCAGGTCGGCGTCGGCAAGGTGTGCGCCGTCTCGGGTGAGCGGTGGACGGGCCGGCTGGCCCGCACCCCGCAGAACTACCTGGTCCTGCCCCGGCAGCCGTGGCTGGACGGGATCAACTCGGGTGATGGCACGGTGCGTCAGTTCGTCGCCGTACCCCTCGGGCTCGGCGCCACCGTCGAGGGGCAGGTCACCGGCGAGGAGACCACGGGCGGCGTGCAGCTCCAGGCCTTCCCGCTGGACGCGCGCGAACTGGCCGCCTTCGCGGCCGGGCAGCGGCGCCCGCTTGCGCTCCCATCCCTCCTGGGAGGTCAGGCAGGCGTGGTCGAGTTGGCGCAGCCCGGTCAGGT
>NZ_JBEZMA010000107.1:0-12120 GCF_040652415.1 Streptomyces sp. NPDC048255 | reverse complement strand
GAGGTCGAACTCGTGCGGGGGCAGGTCGAGGGTGTAGCAGGCTTCGCGGACGACGGCCTGTTCGGTCTTGTCGAAGTCGCCGTCGGCGCCGCCGATGACGATGCCGATCTGGATGACGGCGCGGGCCTCGGCGGGCTTCTTCTTCGCCTTGGCGATCTCCTGCATGACGCTGACCTTGCCGAGGGCGAAGTCAGCGGTCAGCTTGTTGAGGTTCTCGTCGAAACGCCGCTGCAGGTCCGCCGCGTCGAAGTTCCGCAGTACCTCGTTGGTGGCGATCAGCTGTGCGACCCGCTGGCGTTCGGAAGGGTCGATCGTGCCGTCTGCGGCGGCGACGAGGGCGCACATCGCCATGCTGGCGTCGCGGAAGGCGCCGCTCTTGAGGTCGTTCTTCTTCGCTTCCAGCTGCGTCTGCATCGACTGGGCGGATTCCTTGATGCGGTCCCACAGGGCCATGCCAACTCCGGTGCGTGGTTGGGGTGCCGGGGCCGGGACGGACGGCCCCAACCCCAGCAGCTAATTTCTACGTCAGTGTAGAAGCTAGCGGGTGGGGGAGGCGCCACTACGCCTCATCGCCCCCACCCTCCCCCTCACTCTCGTCCCCGTCGCCTTCGAAGAAGTCGCCGATCTCGTCGACTGCTTCGGCTGCAACCATGCCGCCCACGACGCCGACTGCGAGGCCCGCGGCGCCTGCGGCGACGACGGTGCCCATGCCGGGGCCTGAGCGGTGGCCGCCGTGGTGGCTGTCATGTCCGTGATGGCCGTGGTCGTCCTTGTGGGCGTGGCTGCCGTGAACGTCGCCGTGCCCGTCCTGGCTGTGGGCGGCGTGGGAACCGCGCTGCTCGACGAGCCTGCTGATCCAGGATCCGACGACGGCGTTCCAGTCCCGACGGGCCGCGCCTTCATGGCTGACCGTGTGGCGGCCCAGTGCGTCGTGGCCGCCGGTGAAGAGTCCGCCGCGCTTGTCGGCTTCCAGGACGACCTCTGTACCGGCGGGGTCTGCGAGGAAGGTCAGCTCGATCTCGTTCACCTGGTGCGCGTACTGCGGCGGCGGGGCGAGTTCGATCTCCTGGTAGAAGGGAAGCTGTTGCCCGGTGCCACCGATGCGCCCGTACTCAAGGTCTGCGGACTTGAAGCCGAAGCCGAGCTGCCCAAAGGCTTCCAAGATCGCTTCCTGGACGGGCAGGGGGCCCACCGCTAGCTGGTCGAGGTCACCCTTGTCTTTGGCGCCGGCCACCCCGAGCTCGGTGCGTACGCCGAGCACGATTCCCAGCGGCTGACCGTACAACTGGGTGACGGGGGTCTCCCACGGGAGCGTGATCGCGAACGGCACGGCGCGCTGCTCACCTTCGGCGAGGCGGAAGCCGCCGCCGACGTTGAACCGCTCGAAGACGACCGCGTCCTCGTGCTCGCCGCCGTCGTGCTCGGCTTCGACTCGGGCGACGAGTTCGAGCGCGATGTGCTCGATGTCGAAGTCGGCCCTGCCGCCGGTGAGACGGACTTCCCCGGTGAGGCTGCCGCCGGGCACGGCCGAGCCCATGTCGAGGACCGTGTCCACGGCGGGTCCGCCGACCCCCATCGAGCCGAGCAGGCGCTTGAACACCATCGTGGCGTTCTCCTTCGTGTGCGTCGCGTTGTGATTGCGTTTCATGTGCACGGCGGTGCTGCGGGCCAAGGGTTCCGGGCCCGCGGCACCGCGCGAGCAACGAGGTGCTACTTCGCTGTGCCGTCCAGAGCGGCAAGGGCCTGCGCCCAGCGGACGTACTTCAGATCGGCGAGATCGGCGACGGTCTTGACGCCGAACGCCTTCTGAAGGTGCTCACCCTCCTTTTCCGATATGCCCTTGATGGCGGACACGGGTGCGGCGAGGATCTCGGGCAGGCTCTTGTCCGCCCACGCCTTGTCCAGCACCTTGTCCAGATCGATCGAAGCCATGTCTTTCCCCTCCTGGAACATGCGCGACAGATGTGCGTGCACCGCGACCGGGCAGCACGGAACGTCCCACCCCGCCCTGGCATTATCTACACGCATGTAGAAGCATAGGAGCGACAGGCCGCCCGCGAGGCGAGGAGGGGCAAGGTTGGCCGGGAAAGTCCGAAAGACCTCCCCCTTCGCCTTCCGCGACGTCGCCGGCCAGGGTCTTTACCGATCCTTTACACTTGTTTCGCGGATACTGTTCCGCCCAGCAACCTGGACCCGTACGCGGTCCACCGAGTGAAGAAGGAGCAGCAGACCCGCAATGGGTGAACCTCCCAGTCCTGGCCGTGTCACGCCTTGCCCGCAGATTCTTGAGCCGGGAGCGGGGGTGGCACGGTGACCGAAGTCCTTTTGCTGCTTCTCGCGCTGGCGTTGACGCTGGCGTGTGCGGTGTTCGTCGCCGCCGAGTTCTCCCTCACCACCGTCGAGCGCAGCGAGCTTGACCGCGCCGTCGCCGCAGGTGAGCGCGGTGCCGAGGGCGCTTTGAAGGCCGCCAAGCGTCTGACCTTCCAGCTGTCCGGTGCCCAGTTGGGCATCACGGTGACCTCGCTGGTGATCGGCATGCTCGCCGAACCGTCCGTCTCCGCCATCCTGCGCGGGCCCCTGGAGGCCGTCGGCCTGCCCTCCGGCGCGGTGTCGACCACGGCGACCCTGCTGGGCGTTGCCATCTCCACCGTCGTGCTGATGGTGGTCGGCGAGCTCGTACCGAAGAACTGGGCGATCTCGCGCCCATTGGCCGTCGCCAAGGTCGTCGCAGGCCCGCAGCGCGGCTTCACCGCAGCCTTCGGCCCGCTGATCCGGCACCTGAACAACACCGCGAACCGACTGGTGCGCCGCCTCGGCCTGGAGCCCGCCGAGGAACTGGCCTCCGCCCGTACCCCGGAGGAACTGGTCGCGCTCGTCCAGCACTCCGCCCGTGAGGGCGCGATCGAGGCGGACTCGGCAGAGCTCTTCGTGAAGACCCTGCACCTGGCCGAGCTGACCGCGGAGAACGTGATGACCCCGCGCGTCGATGTTCAGGCCCTGGAGGCCCATGCCTCCGCGGCCGACGCGGCGAACCTGACCCTGGCCACCGGCATGTCGCGCTTCCCGGTCTACCGCGACACCCTGGACGAGGTGATCGGCACCCTCCACATCCGGGACGTCCTCGCCCTGGGGGAGGACAAGCGGGCGATGACCGCAGTCACCGACCTGATGACCGAGCCGCTGCTGGTGCCGCACTCCCTGCCCGTGGACACTCTCCTGGGGCGGCTGCGCAAGGCCCGCACCATGGCCGTGATCATCGACGAATACGGCGGCACGGCAGGTGTCGCGACCGTCGAGGACATTGTCGAGGAAGTCGTCGGCGAGGTCCGCGACGAGCACGACCCGATGGAGGTCCCCGACCTCCTTGAAGCACCCGAGCATGACGGCCACCGCGTCTGGGAGGCCGACGGAAGTGTCCGCCTCGACGAGCTGGAAGCGATCGGCCTGACGGCGCCCGAAGGCCCGTACGAGACGCTGGCCGGCCTGATCGCCACCCGCCTGGAACGGATCCCCGCCGAGGGCGACACCCTCACCGTCAACGGCTGGGAGCTGTCCGTCCTGGACATAGAGCACCACCGCGCCGACCGGGTCTCGATCACCGCACCCGCGAGTACCACCTCCACAGATCCTGTCTCCGGGGAGGAGGCCCTATGACCACCATCCAACTGCTGATCGGCGCCCTCACCCTGATCACCAACGCCTTCTTCGTCGGCGCCGAGTTCGCCCTGATCTCGGTACGCAGAAGCCAGATCGAACCGGCCGCGACGAAGGGCAACCTTCGGGCGAAGACCACACTGTGGGGACTTGAGCACCTCTCCGCGATGATGGCCACCGCCCAGCTCGGCATCACCGTGTCCTCGCTGGTCCTGGGCGCCGTCGCGGAGCCCGCCATCGCACACCTGCTGGAGCCCCCCTTCCACGCCATCGGCGTACCCGAGGCACTGATCCACCCGATCGCCTTCGTCATCGCGCTCACCCTGGCGACCTACCTGCACATGCTCGTCGGCGAGATGGTCCCCAAGAACATCGCACTCGCCGCCCCCGCGCCGACCGCGCTGCTCCTCGGCCCGCCCCTGGTCGCCCTCACGCGGGCGCTCCGGCCGTTCGTCTTCGGCATCAACGCCGTCGCCAACACACTGCTGCGCCTTTTGAAGGTCGAGCCCAAGGACGAGATTGCCTCCGTCTTCACCGACGACGAACTCGCCCGCCTGATCAAGGACTCCAGCGCCGCAGGCCTCCTCGCGCCCGAGGACGGCGAACGCCTCCAGGATGCCCTGGAACTCGGCACCCGGCCCGTGGGTGAGGTGATGGTCCCCCTCGACCGAGTTGTCACCGTAGGCCACGACATCACCCCGCAGGGCCTGGAGCGGGCAGCCGCCGCCCACGGCTTCTCCCGCCTGCCCGTCACCGGACCGGGAGAGGAAATCCTGGGTTACCTCCACATCAAGGACGCCCTCGGCACCGCCGACCGCACCAAGCCCTTCCCCCGCACGTCACTGCACCCGATCACCAAGGTCGCCCTCGACACCCCGCTCGACGACACCATGACCGCCATGCGCGCGGCCGGCACCCACCTCGCGGCCGTCACCGGCAGCAAGGGCTCCGTCCTCGGCTTCGTCACCATGGAAGACGTCCTCGAAGAGCTCGTCGGCGCTGCCCACGACGGCGGGGCCTGACCTTCATGAAACGCCGGCCGGCACTCGCCCGCTCGGGGTGCCGGCCACCGGCGTACCGCCCACCCCCGGCAGGTCGATCCGGGGCGCCTGCGAGCCGACTCGCCAACCGCCCCTTCGCGGAGAGACGCATGCCGCAAACCCGCATCGGTATCGCCCTGGTCGCGGTCGGAGTTCCCGTCACCGTGATGGGATCGGCGAAATACGCACATTCGGGCCCGGCTTCGCTGTAGTCACCGTCGGGCTCTCGCTCCACATGACTCGTGATGCCGCTCGGCAGAGCGAGATACCGCAGACTCCTGTATAGGGGTCGGCGCATTTCGCGCGGGCCATGGTGAGGGTGTTCGGCGTGCTTGAGGTTCCGCTCTCGCGGTCGCCGCCGAGAAGAACTCCGCCCTCGTCCTGCCCTTCCCCGTCGAACTGCTGCGCTTCCTGGAACGCGCGGCCCCGGCGCAGCCTGCGCCCGGGGAGCACGGGCTGCCGCCGGAAGAACCAGCCGCCGAGGCAGTTTCGCCGGATCGGGACAGTGACGCCGACGACTGGCGGGCAAGCCTCCCCGAGCCCCCCGAGCGGACTTCGGCCCCACTGGCCTGAGTCCACCCATCTGGCCTGTATCCACCGGGGCCGTGTCGAGCAGGCAGGCGTATGACCGGCGCAACGAGAGGATGGGCCTGCCGGCTCAGCCGCGCCCGGCCCGTGACGCCAGCATCGCCAGGCCGGTGACAAGAGCGGCAAGGCCGATGACCAGCACCGGGAAGCCCGGGCCCGGCAGTACGTACAGCAAGGCGCCTACCAGCGTCGTGGGGGCACCCACGACCACCAGGGCGACCGCGAGACGAGATTCCGTGAGATTGCGCCGTGCCCATGAGAGGAGTTTTTCGCCGGGCATCGCGGTCAGCCTTCCTCTGTCGAATGAGGGCGGCGAGAGGCCCGCTCGGCCCGGAGGAAGCATGCTCCGGCCGCGACGAGGAAGGCGAAGCCGAGACCCGTGCAGGCGGTTACGACGTCCGACGGTGCGTCGAGCATGCGCGGGACCGCATTCAGAGGCATGAGGCCGTACAGGCAGAGGAGGGCCCAGGCGTAGGGGCGGATCGCGAGCCGCCGCCCCCGAAGCCCGCGTGGCGTCCAGCCGTTGAGCATCGCCAACGCCAGGGGGAGCACGAGCAGCGTGCCCACCACGAGGGCGATGCCGTGGTACAGCGGATTTCCGTTCATTGACACCTCTCTGATGCGTACGCCCACGATAAACGGCCGATATATGTCGCGTTCATGCCGGAGTCCGGCAATGTGCGGGCGTCCGGACTGCCGTCAGAGCCCCGTCAAGACGACGTAAGGGATACGTAAAGTAGCCGGTGGAGTGCCGGGACGCCTGGTCGGCGAACACGGAACCCATCTCTTCTCGAATCGGGGGCTTCTGCCATGGTGCTCGTCGCTGTCTTCGGTGTGGCGCTGTTGATCGCCGTACTGTTCTCCGGGCTCGCCGCCCGCACCGTGCTCTCGACCTCGCTGCTGTTCCTGGTGGGCGGGGCGCTGGTCAGCGACGGGTTCCTCGGGCTGATCCACATCACAGCTGACAGCCCGATCGTGGCGGTCACGGCCGATCTGGCCCTGTTCGCGGTGCTGTTCACCGACGGCATGCACGTCTCGTTCCCGAAGCTGCGGGAGAACTGGAAGAACCCCGCCCGCGCCCTGGGACTGGGGATGCCGCTGGCCATGGCCGGCATGGCGCTGATCACCCACTACCTCGTCGGGCTGGACTGGACGACATCCTTCCTGGTCGGCGCGGTGCTGGCGCCGACGGACCCGGTGTTCGCCTCGGCCATCGTGGGGCGCAAGGAAGTGCCGGCGAAGCTGCGCCAGCTGCTGAACGTGGAGAGCGGGATCAACGACGGTCTCGCCCTTCCGGTGGTCCTGATCCTCATCGCCGTCGCCGGACCCACCTCCGGCCAGATGCAGGCATCCATCCCCGTGATCGGCATGGAGCTCGGCCTCGGACTCGTCTTCGGGATCGTGCTCCCCCTGGCGGTCGCCGGTCTGGTGCGTCTGAGGCTGCTGGGAGCGGAGCCGAAGCTCCAGCCTCTGCTGCCGCTGGCGACGGGGATCATCCTGTACGGGCTGTGCCACCTCACGCACGCCAACCCCTACCTGGCCGCGTTCTCCGCCGGCGCCGTCCTGGCCGCTGTATCCCCGGAGGCCAAGACGGTCTTCGAGCCGCTCGGCGAGGCGCTGGCGGAGCTGGCGAAGTTCGCCGCACTGCTCGTCTTCGGTGCCCTGCTCACGCCGCAGTTGTTCGGCGACCTGTCGTGGGGCGGCTACGTGGCCGTGGTTCTGGCGATCGTGCTGATCCGCCCGGCCTCGCTGCTGCTGTCGCTGCTCGGCACCCGCTTGGAGCGGCGGGAGAAGCTGGTCGCCGCCTGGTTCGGCCCCAAGGGCTTCGCATCCGTCGTCTACGGCCTGCTCGTCCTCCAGGCCGGCATCCCGCAGGGCCAGGAGGCGTACACCCTCATCGCGATCTGCATCGCCTTCTCGATCATCGCCCACAGCAGCACCGACGTGCCCATCGCCTGCCTCTTCCACGTCGACGACCTCGCCGGCATCCCAGCCGCCAGCTCGCCCCGCCCCTCCCACCCGCCGGTCACCACCGGCCGGGAGACGAGCCGTGTCGGGCCGTAAGACGAGTCGCGACGAGCGGACACGCGCCCGCCGCCGACGGCGCCTGCACACCAAGGGCGTGCTGGCGTTCCTCGGCGACCCGGTCACCGCGCACGTCTGGCACCGTGACATCACGGCGGTTTCCGGCCGGGAACTGGTTCAGGCGACCGGCGACGATCCCCGCGGGGCGCCGCTGTACATCATCGCCTCGGGGCTCGCGTGCGCTGCGATGGGCGGGCTCGGGCTGATGGCGGCCTGGTGGTGGCTCCGCCGCACTGATGACCGTCTGGCGGGCCACCCCCGGGAACTGAGGGTTTCGGGATGGATCGCCATGGGCCTGGTCGCGGACGCGTTCGCCGCCTTGTGGGTGCTGCTCTGGCTCGACGGGCCTTACTGGCTGCACCCGATCGTCCGGTCCGCAGTGGCCTTCCCCGTGCTCGCGGCCCTCCCCGTTCAGCACCGCAAGCGGAGCGGAGGGGAGTGGTGAACCGGCACGAGGCACGTTCCCAGGTCATTTCACTGACGGCGTGGTGGGCCATGGTCTCCGTGGTCCTCTGGGTGATCAGTTCGATGGCTGACCAACCCGCTTCCCTCCCTGCATGCATGGCCGGCGCCGCTCTGCTGACCGGTCTCGGTGAGGTCGGAGACTGGCTGCGCAGGCGCTGGTCCGCAGCCCGGTCGACGAGGCGACGCCGAGAACCGTGAACCGTGAACCGTGACGGTCAGGCCGAGGTACCGGGCCAGCCCAGCAGCCGGGCGCCGATGACCGCGGTCTGGAGGGTGTAGCGATGCCGCGGATCGGCGGGGTCGGCCTGGGTGAGAGTGTGGATGCGCTCCAGCCGGTACGTCAGCGCGCGCACGCTCAAGGAGAGGCGGCGGGCCGCGTCGGTCGCGACGCAGCCGCTGTCGAAGTACGCGTTGAGGGTGTCGATCAGCGGCTGCGTGCCGCCACGGGCCTGCCGCAGGGGTCCCAGCGTGCTGTCCACCAGGTCGGCCATGGCCTGCCGGTCCCGCGTCAGGACCGGGTAGACGAGCAGATCGGCGGCATGCAGCACCGGCTCCTCAAGTTCCATGCGGCGGGCCAGATCCAGGGCGTTGAGCGCCTCCTCATAGGAGTGGACAACGCCGCCGGGGCCGGGGTGTGCGCGGCCGATGGCGACCCGGCCGCCGTCCGTGGCCGCGTACGCCTGCTTCGCGAAGAAGGCCAGCACGTCACCCTGATCGCCGGGGGCCACGCAGATCAGCCGGCCGTCCTTCGTCGTGAGCAGGGTGTGCCGGTTCCCGAAGCGGGCCAGGACAGCCGCTTCTATGCCGCGGGCTACGGGATAGCCGTCCCCGTAGGGCTCGGGTCCGATGGCCACGGCAACCGCATGGCTCTGCGAAAGGCGCAGCCCGAAGCGTTCCGCTCGCTCGGCCAGCCGGCCCAGGTCGCTGCGACCGTACAGCAGGTCATCGATGAACTCCCTTCGCGCGGCCTCCTCTTGGCGCACGGCGAGGCGCTGGGCCCGCTCGAAGCCTTCGGCGAAGGCGTCCACCGCCTGTTCCACGGCAGCGAGCAATTGCCATGCCGCGGACGCCGTCAGCGTGATCTGCACGGCCTGGGCCTCAGCCAGATGGGCGCGTACGAGTTCTCGCAGGCCCGCGCCTTCCTCCGCCGCCCGTTCGCCTTGCGACCGACGGTCGTCCAGTTCGCTGCGGTTCAGCCGCCGGCCGGTGGCGCAGGCGTCCCGAAGAATTCGCGCATACCCGGTCAGATACTGCTCCGCAGCCGTCAGCCCTGCCATGACTCCACCCCGATCCTGACGCGCCCCTGACGCGCGTTTGATGACGGACCAGGGTGGCATGCCGGTCCGGTGAGGCGGCAATCGGCATCAGGACTGCTGGAACCCGGCAATGCGCGGGGTCTCCGTGGGTGTTTGATGTACGCGAAAAGTCAGTGATGACCTAGTAGGTTCCTCGCCGGGTTGGGGTGGTCTCGTCCGTTTGCGCTTGGCGAGGGACGTACTAGGTCATAAATGCGGAGCCGACCGATGGCTAGCTTCCCGGTCCGGAGCCGATGCAGTGCCTCACCCCCGTCACCAGCCGGCTGTTCGCCGCCTCACCGACGCTGAGCCGGTCCAGCGCGACCGACCCTTGGGGCGCGGGGCTCGAAATGCCGGGCTAAGACTGGGTGAGGTTCTCGACCCAGACGTTCGTCAGGTAACTGCCCGAAGGGCACGTCGCCGTCGAGGTCTTGGCCTCGCTCAGTGAGTAGTGGCTGCTGTACCAGGTGCCGGAGACGTTGATGCTGCCGGATCCGACACTGATCCCCTTGCAGGTGATCCACACGCGGTGCTTGGACGATCCGCCGTTCCAGCACTTGGCGTAACCGATTCGGGCGTCCTTGGACCACGTCTGGCAGGAGGCGCCCAGCGCACCCGCTGCCGCGGGCTGGGCCACCGCCAGTCCGCCGAGCAGAAGTGCCGCCGTGGCCCCGGTTGTCACCAGTGCCTTCGCCGTCTTCGCCATGTCCCCCTGCTTCCCTCGTCCAAAGGAGAAGGCGTAGTGGACGATACCCCAAGAGGTGATCTCAGCACGGACAGGATCAGCTCAGGTACGACCAGACACGATCCTTGCAGGGGCCACAGCGCCACGGTCAGGCAGGAGCTCTCGAAGGACACCGGCACGACAGCATCGCGGCCAAGAGAGCAGGGGCCCCAAACATCCTGTTGGGAAGCCCAGTTGGATATCCGCGACCGGAGGGCTTCACGATGCATCCTTGGGGCGTGCCTTCAAATCCCTTGCACCACCCCCGTGCGGACACGCCAGGTCAGATGGTCGTCTGCGGTGACGACGGGCTCGCCCACCGGCTCGCGGCCGAGCTGCGCGATGTGTACCGCGAGCACGTCACCCTCGTGGTGCCCACGGCCGGTGAGGCCGTACCGGGTCAGCCCGGTTCCGTACGGAGTCCCGCTCGCGGGCTGGGCTTCGGGCTGCTGGACAGACTCCCGGCAGCCAGGCCACGCCCGGCGGCGCCCGGCGAGCCGTCCTCCGCGGTCAGTGAGCTGCGCGTGGTGGAGGCCGCGGCACCCGTCGAGGACGTTCTCACCGCCGCCGGAGTGACCGAGGCCGCCGCACTGGCGCTGGTGTACGAGGACGACGACACCAACCTGCGCGCGGCTCTGCTGGCACGACGGCTCAATCCGAGGCTGCGGCTGGTGATCCGGCTCTACAACCGCAAGCTGGGACAGCACTTGGAGGAGTTGCTGGACCAGGCGGCGATCGTAGCCGAACCGGGCATCGACCTGCGCGAGCTGGACTCCTCGACGACCGTGCTGTCCGACGCGGACACCGCCGCGCCCGCACTCGCGGCGTCGGCGGTGGCCGGTACCGGCAAGGTGGTGCAGGCCGACGGCCTGCTGCTGCGGGCGGTGGAGCGTACGCCGCCGCAGCGCGGGGAGGTGGCCGACCCGGGCCTTTGCACGCTGGCACTGCTCTCCGCGACCTCCAGCGATCCGGCCGGCAGCGAAGGTTCGGAGCTGAGCGGCGAGCACGGGCCGCAGCTGCTGCCTGACGACCGGGCGGTTGCGGCCGCGTCCGGCCGGGGGATCGTGGCCCTGGAAGCGGTCTCTTACACAAAACCCTCGCAGGCCGCACGGCGGGTGGGCGCGGCTGGGCTGCCGGTGGCCTCGCTGTTCTCCCGGCGGCTGCGCTGGTCCCTGGCCGGCATCGTGGCGGCCGTCGCCGCTCTGGCGGTGGCCTCCTGGCTGACCACGGGAGACCATCCACTGCACGCCGCGTACATGACCCTGCTCGACATCTTCGCGATCAACGACCCCGCGGTGGAGGAGCCTACCGAGCGGCAAGTGCTTCAGATTCTGGCCGGGTTCGTCGGACTGCTCCTGCTGCCCGTCCTGGTGGCGGCTGCCCTGGAGGCCTTGGGCGCGTTCCGTACGGCGACGGCCCTCAGGCGGCCGCCCCGCGGGCTGTCCGGGCATGTGGTGCTGCTCGGGCTGGGCAAGATCGGGTCACGCGTATTGGCCCGGCTGCGGGAACTGGAGATCCCCGTGGTGTGCGTCGAGAGTGACCCGGAAGCCCGCGGACTGGCGCTCGCCCGACGCCTGCGGGTCCCGGTAGTCCTGGGAGACGTCACCGAGGAAGGCGTACTGGAGGCGGCCCGCATCCACCGCGCGCACGCCCTGCTCGCCCTGACCAGCTCCGACACCACCAACCTCGAAGCCTCGCTCTACGCCCGCTCGGTCAGCGCCGAAGTGCGCGTCACCCTGCGCCTGTACGACGACGACTTCGCCACCGCCGTCTACCGCACATTGCGCGCCGCCCACCCGGACGCCCTCACCCGAAGCCGCAGCGTCACCCACCTCTCCGCCCCCGCCTTCGCAGGGGCGATGATGGGCCGACAGATCCTCGGCGCCATACCGGTGGAGCGCCGGGTACTGCTCTTCGCCGCCGTCGACGTCGGCGGCCATGGACAGCTCGAAGGCCGGACGATCGCCGAAACCTTCCGCCCCGGCGCCTGGCGGGTGATCGCCATCGACACCGCGGCCCCCGAAGAACGCCGCCCTGACCTGGCCGCCTCCCACAGCGACGACATGAGCCGGCCACCCGGGCTGGTCTGGGAGCTCCACCCCGGCTATGTCCTCAAGCCGCAGGACCGCGTCGTAGTAGCGGCCACCCGCCGAGGCCTCGCCGAACTCCTGGGAAGCCAAAACGTCCACCTCGCAGAGCCCCCCTCCTGACCGCGCTGCGAGATTGATGCCGACTCGGTCCCCGAGCCTCGTGGTGGGAGCACCGCGGT
>NZ_JBEZMA010000106.1:0-12336 GCF_040652415.1 Streptomyces sp. NPDC048255 | reverse complement strand
GCCCGGGTCGGCTGGCACCGCGGCTTGCCGCGTTGTCGTCGGTCGCCGACGCTCCGCGTCGACTCCCTCCTCCGCCTTGCAATCCACGGCACCAGCCGACCCGGGCCCGGCCCTGATCCACCGGACACCCCCTAGACGAGTGAGTCCGAAGTGGCGTCTGCGGGGAGGGGCAGTCACCTAGCGGGCCGCAGGTCACGAAACGCCGAATTCCGCGGAAGTCACCAGCGCGGGTCCACCGTGGCGCTACCGTCCCTCCACGGAAACGACCGGCGGCCTGTGACCGGAGGAGACACCATGACCGCTCAGCCCGTATGGCGGAAGTCCTCGTTCTGCGGTGAGGGAGACGCCTGCGTCTACGTCGCCACCGCGCCCGGATCCCTGGTGCGGGTCGCCGACCGGGCCGACCCGGCCCACCTGGTCCTCGCCACGACCAGGGCGGCCTGGGCCGAGTTCCTGCGCGCGGTCAAGGACCCCGCCTGACCCGGCGCCCACTCCCGGCGGCCCTCCCGGCGGGGTCCCGGCGCGCCGAGCGGGAACTCGGGGGATTTTGTCCGATTAGCGCGTATCTTCGGCCCATGCCCACGCCCTACGGATCCCGCGGCGGCATGGCGTTCAGCGCTGCCGAGCTGCACGTGCTCAGGCGCTCACTCGCCCACGCCCTTCAGTCCTCCTCGGCCCCCCTGGCGGCCGCGGAGGTCCAGGACTGCCTGCGCCTCGCGCAGTCGGTGGACGACGCGGTACAGGAGGCGGGCCGGCTCAGAGCCTTCCTCCTGGAGGATCTGGGCCGCTACCGGGCCGCGCTGCCCGGCAGCCTCTCCGGATACCTGGAGCTGCTCCAGGACGCCCTCGCCGCGGGGTACGAGCCGGTCCCCGACGATCTGGCCGCGCTGCGCGCGCTGCGCGGCAACCCGGTCGCTGCGGCGCTGCTGGACCGGGCCCAGGCCGCGGCGGAGCGCTCCGTACGCAGGCGGCTGTCGACCGCGCCCGCGCCCCGCACCCGGCTGCTGGCGCTGGCCGGCGGGCAGGGCCCGCGCCCGGGTCCGTCACCGCGCCCCCGTCCCTCGGCCGAGCCGCCCCAGGAGGAGCCGCGCCCGGAGCGGCCGATCCCGACCCCGGGCGAGGTCTTCCCGCCACGCCGCAAGCCCGCTCCGCCCCCGCCCGCCGACCGCGCCGCCGGGTAGCTAGTCTGGGGGGCATGGACTACGTCTCCGCGCTCGTGCCCCCCATCGTGATGGCCGCGTTCTTCATCGCTCTCGTCGTGACGATCGTGAAGACACAGGGCGGCGCGAACAAGGCCAAGGAGGACGCGGCGGTCGACGCCGTGATCGCCCGGGCCGAGGCCGCTCAGCAGACCCGGAAGTAGTACCGCCCGGCCCGACGGACAAGGGAGCGCTCTTCCCGCTCCTTCCCGATCGGGCCGGCCTCGTTCGCACCGGCTTTTCGCCCATTTTGTTGCGCGTTGCCGACCCAATAGCCGGGCAATTCCACACATACCGCACTATCGTGCTGCTGTGCCTCGCCCCTTGGGAGAACTCGAAGACGCAGTCATGACGCGGGTGTGGCAGTGGAACCGCCCGGTCACCGTTCGGGAAGTACTCGAAGACCTTCAGCAGGAACGGTCCATCGCCTACACCACGGTCATGACCGTTATGGACAATCTTCATCAGAAGGGCTGGGTCCGCCGGGAGGCGGAAGGCCGCGCCTATCGATATACGGCCGTCTCCACCCGCGCCGCCTACTCGGCCGCACTGATGAACGAAGCCTGGTCGACGAGCGACAACCCCGCGGCCGCTCTCGTCGCCTTCTTCGGCATGATGTCCGCGGAACAGCGCGAAGCACTCCGGGATGCCGTACGGGTCGTCCAGCACGACGACGAGTCCTCCGCTGAATCCGCCGTTGAACCCTCCGCCGAACCCGCCGCCGAAGCACCGTCCGCCCAAGCGCCCGCGGCACCCGACGCAGAAGAGGGCTCCGCCGCGCGGCGGGACGAGCCGGGGCGATAACGTCCGGGGCCATGGGAGAGTTTTCCGCTGCACACGCAGAAACAGTGACGATCCGCCGCGCCCGCACCGGTGATGTTCCCGCGCTGCGCCGCCTGCTCGACCAGTACGTGCAGCAGCGGATCCTCCTCGACAAAGCGCCCGTCGTCCTTTACGAGGACATCCAGGAGTTCTGGGTCGCGGAACGCGCCTTGGACGGCCAGGTGGTGGGCTGCGGAGCCCTCCACGTGATGTGGGAAGACCTCGCCGAAGTCCGCACTCTCGCCGTCGACCGCGAGTTGAAGGGCGGCGGAGTCGGCCACCGGGTGCTGGAGCAGTTGTTGCGCACGGCCCGCGATCTGGGGGTCAGCCGGGTTTTCTGCCTGACCTTCGAAGTCGACTTCTTCGCGAAGCACGGCTTCGTCGAGATCGGGGAGACCCCCGTCGAGACCGATGTGTACATGGAGCTCCTGCGTTCCTATGACGAGGGCGTCGCCGAGTTCCTCGGTCTCGAACGAGTGAAGCCGAACACCTTGGGCAACAGTCGGATGCTTCTGCACCTCTGATCGATCACCCCGGCTATTCCGGCGCTCGGCAGGCCTGTGGCCTATGTCCGAATCGCGCACGTTTCCCGCCCTGTTGCGGTCTCGAACCTCTCCCGGGGGTTTGTGTTTTCCTGGCAAAAGCGGTTTCCTTTCCGCGTACTGCTTTTCGATGAAAGGAAATCCCGGTGGCACAGAAGGTTCAGGTCCTTCTTGTCGACGACCTCGACGGTGGCGAGGCGGACGAGACGGTGACGTTCGCTCTGGACGGCAAGACCTACGAGATCGACCTCACCACCGCCAACGCTGAAAAGCTCCGCGGTCTGCTCGAGCCGTTCACCAAGGGCGGCCGCCGCACCGGTGGCCGTGCGACCTCCGCGCGCACCAAGGGCGGCCGTGCCTCCGCGACGACCGGAAACCCGGACACCGCCGAGATCCGCGCGTGGGCCAAGGAGAACGGTTACAACGTGAACGACCGCGGCCGTGTCCCGGCGGACATCCGCGAGGCCTACGAGAAGGCCAAGGGCTGACCCACGGCGCCGTGCACCGGCGTCCGGGCCCTGCGTCGCAGACGCGCGCGGTGACATTCCGTCGCCGCCGCGGCGACCAGGCGTACGAGATCGGGCCCGTGGGCGGGTCCGGTGCCCTGCCCAGGACCGGGCAGGGCCGGCAGAAACGCCTCGCATCCCCGCTCGGGGGGTCGCAGCCACACAGCGGCCTCCCGGGGACTCTCGCCGAGGGCGGAGACCGGGGGAGCGGGAGCGGTGATCCGGCCACCCGCACCCAGGGCGGTCAGGTCCAGGGCGACCCCGCCCCATTCCAGCCAGTCGAGCAGTCCGTCCAGCTCCTCTGCGCTGCCCGCGGCGACCAGGAACCGCATCCGGCGCCCCGAGACCGCCACCGGGCCCGTCCTGACCCGCCTGCGCAGCAGCGCCGTCCCCGCATCGGACGGCAGCTCCAGTACGTCGAACCGGGTCCCGGTGACGAGCTGGGCGGGCGGACCGTCCACGAGGGTCCAGCCGGGCACCCGCTCGTACCAGGAGGCGTACGCGTCCTCCTCGGGCGAGACGCGGGAACCGGGGACACTGACGGCACTGACGGTGCTGACGGCCATGCCCTGAGCAACTCCGGAAACGGCGCCGGGTTACGGGTGGTGTGACACACCGCACCCGGTGCAATGCGGAACGTAAACATCCGCGGGGCTGCAGTCCTACATTCGAGACGCAATCGTGTTCGCCCGTAGCGGAGGGAACCGTCGCTACCGGCATGGAGTGTCCGTCCTTACGGGTAAGACATTCCTAGTGGATCGGGGCGACACGCTGATTTGGCCGGGTTCCGTTCGCCGTCGGCGTACACGTGTGACGGGTATCTGCCTGGCCTGCGGGAACATCGTCTCGCACCATCGGGTTGGAGCAGTTGTCGGCTCTTCAAGCCGGTTTTCCTCACCGACGTGGGGGTGAGCCGTGGACGGATGTCGGCAGTTGGAATGAGCTGTCCCGCCCCGCGGGACTAGCATGCGGAAGGACAGGGCGGGGACCGACCCCGAACTGCCCGACCGCTCTGAGGAGCGATAAACGATGTTCGAGAGGTTCACCGACCGCGCGCGGCGGGTTGTCGTCCTGGCTCAGGAAGAAGCCCGGATGCTCAACCACAACTACATCGGCACCGAGCACATCCTCCTGGGTTTGATCCACGAGGGTGAGGGTGTCGCCGCTAAGGCCCTGGAGAGCCTCGGGATTTCGCTCGAGGCTGTTCGCCAGCAGGTTGAGGAGATCATCGGTCAGGGGCAGCAGGCCCCGTCCGGCCACATCCCCTTCACCCCGCGGGCGAAGAAGGTCCTGGAGCTGTCGCTCCGAGAGGCCCTCCAGCTCGGCCACAACTACATCGGCACCGAGCACATCCTGCTCGGCCTGATCCGCGAGGGCGAGGGCGTCGCCGCCCAGGTCCTCGTGAAGCTGGGCGCCGATCTCAACAGGGTCCGGCAGCAGGTCATCCAGCTGCTCTCCGGTTACTCCGGGGGCGGCAAGGAGTCGGCCACGGCCGGCGGACCGGCCGAGGGCACGCCCTCGACCTCGCTCGTCCTGGACCAGTTCGGCCGCAACCTCACCCAGGCTGCCCGCGAATCCAAGCTCGACCCGGTCATCGGGCGCGAGAAGGAGATCGAGCGGGTCATGCAGGTGCTGTCCCGCCGGACCAAGAACAACCCCGTCCTGATCGGCGAGCCCGGCGTCGGCAAGACCGCCGTCGTCGAGGGCCTGGCCCAGGCGATCGTCAAGGGCGAGGTGCCCGAGACCCTCAAGGACAAGCACCTCTACACGCTTGACCTCGGTGCCCTGGTCGCGGGTTCCCGCTACCGCGGTGACTTCGAGGAGCGCCTGAAGAAGGTCCTCAAGGAGATCCGCACCCGCGGCGACATCATCCTGTTCATCGACGAGCTCCACACCCTGGTGGGTGCGGGCGCCGCCGAGGGCGCGATCGACGCCGCCAGCATCCTGAAGCCCATGCTGGCCCGTGGTGAGCTCCAGACCATCGGTGCCACGACGCTCGACGAGTACCGCAAGCACCTTGAGAAGGACGCCGCTCTCGAGCGCCGCTTCCAGCCGATCCAGGTGGCGGAGCCTTCCCTCCCCCACACGATCGAGATCCTCAAGGGCCTGCGCGACCGCTACGAGGCCCACCACCGCGTCTCCATCACGGACGAGGCCCTCGTCCAGGCGGCGACGCTGGCGGACCGGTACATCTCGGACCGCTTCCTCCCGGACAAGGCGATCGACCTGATCGACGAGGCCGGCTCCAGGATGCGCATCCGCCGGATGACCGCACCGCCGGACCTCCGCGAGTTCGACGAGAAGATCGCGGGCGTGCGCCGCGACAAGGAGTCGGCCATCGACTCCCAGGACTTCGAGAAGGCAGCTTCCCTCCGCGACAAGGAGAAGCAGCTGCTGGCGGCGAAGGCCAAGCGCGAGAAGGAATGGAAGGCCGGCGACATGGACGTCGTCGCCGAGGTCGACGGTGAGCTCATCGCCGAAGTCCTCGCGACCGCGACCGGCATTCCCGTCTTCAAGCTCACCGAGGAGGAGTCCTCGCGTCTGCTCCGCATGGAGGACGAGCTCCACCGGCGGGTCATCGGCCAGAAGGACGCCATCAAGGCGCTCTCCCAGGCGATCCGCCGTACCCGTGCGGGTCTGAAGGACCCGAAGCGCCCGGGTGGCTCGTTCATCTTCGCCGGTCCGTCCGGTGTCGGTAAGACCGAGCTCTCCAAGACGCTCGCCGAATTCCTCTTCGGCGACGAGGACGCGCTGATCTCCCTCGACATGTCGGAGTTCAGCGAGAAGCACACGGTTTCCCGTCTCTTCGGTTCGCCCCCCGGCTACGTGGGCTACGAAGAGGGCGGCCAGCTCACCGAGAAGGTGCGCCGCAAGCCGTTCTCCGTCGTCCTCTTCGACGAGGTCGAGAAGGCCCACCCGGATATCTTCAATTCCCTTCTCCAGATCCTGGAAGACGGTCGCCTGACCGACTCCCAGGGCCGGGTCGTGGACTTCAAGAACACGGTCATCATCATGACGACCAACCTGGGTACGCGGGACATCTCGAAGGGCTTCAACCTGGGCTTCGCGGCGCAGGGCGACACCAAGACCGGTTACGACCGGATGAAGGCGAAGGTCAACGAAGAGCTCAAGCAGCACTTCCGGCCCGAGTTCCTCAACCGTGTCGACGACACGGTCGTCTTCCACCAGCTCACCGAGGAAGACATCATCCAGATCGTCGACCTGATGATCGCCAAGGTCGACGAGCGCCTGAAGGACCGCGACATGGGCATCGAGCTGAGCGGCGACGCGAAGCTCCTGCTCGCCAAGCGCGGCTACGACCCGATCATGGGCGCCCGCCCGCTGCGCCGGACCATCCAGCGCGAGATCGAGGACACGCTGTCGGAGAAGATCCTCTTCGGCGAGCTGCGTCCCGGTCAGATCGTGGTCGTCGGCAAGGAGGGTGAGGGCGAGGAAGCCAAGTTCACCTTCCGCGGCGAGGAGAAGACGGCTCTGCCGGACCTCCCCCCGATCGAGGCCACGGGCTCCGGCCCGGACCTGTCGAAGGGCGCGTGAGCACCGCGTAGCGGTAGCTGTACGAAGGGGCGGCCCCGGGACCGAAAGGTTCCGGGGCCGCCCCTTTTGCCGTTCGCCTCGCCCGGACGGGACCTAGTGCTGTCGCCCGGACAGGGCCTAGCCGACCGGGGTGGTCTGGGCCTCGGGGAAGTGGTGGCTCAGCCGCCGCGCGGTGTCGGGATCCGCCTCTCCCGGGATCCCGTACAGGCGCAGGGTCCGGATCAGCGGCAGCCGGAGCGTGTCGGGGAGGTACGCGAGGGCCTGCGGCGGGACGGTCAGCTCCCGCAGCTTCCGCAGCGAGGCGACGGCCTGCCAGTCCGAGGGGCCGGCGGGGACCCAGGTCTCGGGGAGCCGCAGGATGCGCAGGTCGTCGTGGCGGGCCAGGCCGGCCAGGGAACCGGGGGACTGGCCGAGCGCCAGCGCCCGCAGGGAGGCGCGCGGGGAGAGGTCGTCGAGGGACCAGGGAGCGTGCGGCCCGCTCAGCGAGAGCTGGCGCAGCGACTCCCAGCCCGAGGTCACGGCCGCGACGTCCAGGGGTCCGTCCAGGTGGAGCTGTGCGCGCTCGACGGGCAGTCCGGCCAGTGCGCCCAGGTCCGTCAGGGCCGGGCAGTCCTTGATCGTCACGGTCCGCAGGGAGAGTTCTCCCCGCAGGAAGCCGAGGCCGGTCAGCCGTGCGTTGCCGCGGATGCGCAGGGCGGTGATGGGGGTGCGGCGGCGGTAGGCCGCCAGGCCCTCGTAGGACACGGGTCCGGCCACGTTCAGGCGTTCCTGCGGGGCGAACTCGCCGAGGGCCTCCAGTTCGGCGTCCGAGTGGACGGCCAGGGTCTCCGGTATCCGGGGGAGCCGGGCGATGACCTCCTCGGCGTACTGCCTGCTGTCGAACCTCGGCCAGAACTCGGCCAGCCTGCTCTGCACCAGCGCGGAGTCGTGGCGGGCGTAGCGGGCCAGCAGGGGGATGGCGAGGTCCGAGCCGACCGAGCCGGCCGCCACGACCGTGTAGTACCCGAGGCCCTCCAGCGAGGCCGCCTCGGGGCCGGGCAAGAGGTCGAGCACCAGAGGGCCGACCCGGCCGAGCGCGTAGGCGGCCTGGAGGCTCTGCGGCGGGATCAGGGCCGAGGCGGCGGCCTCCACCTCGCGGCGCAGCAGCGGGTTCAGCTCGGTGGCGTACTCCAGGGAGGCGAACGCGAGCAGCACGGAGCGGGGCGAGGGCGTGGCGAGCAGCCCCCGGATCACCGCCTCGCGATCGAGGGGGCGGCCCTGGGCGACCGCCATACGGATGACGTCCTCCCACTGGTCGGCCTCCGCGTGGGAGGCAAGCTCCCCGAAGCCTGCCTCGTCCAGGGCGGCCCGCGCGCCGAGGAAGTCCTGGAAGGTGCGGTGGACGAACTCGACGGTCTCCTCGGTCGGGGCCCGCAGCAGCCCGGTCCGCTCCACGAGGTGCTTCAGCACGGCCGGGGCCGTGCCCAGGACCCGGCCCGCCTCCTCCACGGCGGGCAGCGCGGCCGCGATGAGGTCCTCGGCCTGGCTGCGGTCCATTTCGGTGCGGCCGTTGCGGATCAGCCAGTAGGCCAGCCGCTGGAGCAGCTGGAGCTGCGGTTCCTCGGCGATCTCCGGCAGGGGGACGTCCCGTTCCCTGTCGCGCCGGTGGAGCAGCATCGACAGGGCCGCCGTGTACAGCTCCTTGCGTCCGGAGGGCAGGAAGCCGCGCCGCTCCCGGTGCAGGGCGCAGATCATGCCGCACAGCAGCGGGTTGGTCGCGAGCCGGGCCAGGTCCGGCTTGGTGCGTACGGAGTGCAGCAGCTGTGTCCGCAGTTCGGGCAGGGCGGCGTCCCGGACCGCGCTGCCCGTGACCGCGGCAGTGTGCCAGCGCTCGACGAAGGCCCGGACGTTCGCCGGGGTCATGGGGGTCAGGAGCACCTCGTCGAAGCCCTCCGCGGCCAGCCAGTCCTGGCGCACCGCCGAGGGGCGGGAGGTGAGCAGCCAGTGGTTGTTCGGGTAGGCGGCGATCAGGCCCGCCAGCCAGACCCGGGCCCGCGGGCGCTCGGCTTCCGGGATCTCGTCGATCCCGTCCACCAGCAGGAGGGCGCGCCCGTGACCCATCACCCGGTTCTCCCAGCCCTGCGGGACCTCCCCGGCGAGGGGGGAGCCGGTCAGGAACCCGCGGGGGTCGGGCAGCTGCTCACCGTTGCGGGTGAGGCTGCGCAGCGGGAGGACGAAGGGGATCCGGCCGTCCTCGCCGTCCTTCGCGGCCCGCACGGCGAGCCACTGGCACAGCGTGGTCTTCCCGGAACCGGCCTCGCCGCGCAGCAGGACCCGCTTGTGCTCGGTGAAGAGCTGGTCGGCGGGGAGGTGCGAACGGGCGGGCCCCACCTCGACCCCGGCAGCAGATGCCGGCCCCGCCTCCGCCACGTGGGCGCCCTCCGGGGCCTCGGCGGGCTCCTGGAGCGGCCCGGCCTCCGGCACGGGCCCGGCCTCCGCCTCGGGCGTGGGCCCGTTGACCTCCAGGCTCACGTAGGCCGCGTCCAGGGGCCAGCGCGAGGAGCCCGGGGCCAGGTCCAGGCCGAAGATGGTGAGGGCGCTGTGGCGCTCGGCCAGATAGGCCAGATAACGCTCCTCGAAGGCCGCGTCCCGCGCGTCCGGCAGGTGGACCCGGTTCACAAGTATGTCGAGCTTGGCGATGGCCTCGGCGAGCCGCTGTTTCTGGTCCATGAGGGTCGCGGCCACGAAGGTCGAGCGCTGGGTGAAGAAGTGCAGGATGTGCAGGCAGGCCAGGTCGAGCAGCCGGTCGTGGAACAGCTCGGCGTCCCGGGACAGCCCGGTGGACGGGGCGGCGGCCCGCAGTTTCCGGGCGAAGGCCTGCGGCCCGAGGTCCACGGCCTCGACGTCCGAGAGGGTCAGGTTGCCCAGTGAGCGCAGGGTCGCCGTGAGGGCGGCCGCCACCCCGGCCTCGTCGCCGCGCGGCAGGGGGCGCTCGCCGGGGGCCCGTAACGCCTTCTTCACCAGGTCGTCGGCGAGCCCGCGCAGGTCGTCGCCGTCGAGGTCGCGCTTCTCGCGCCATGCGAAGTAGGCGGAGAACCGCACGGGCTTGTCCACCAGGCCCGCGCCCGCGCCCTCCCCCTGGAACAGCTTGTTGATGAGGGGGGTCAGAACCCCCGAGGCCAGCCGGATCCCCGCCACCGATGCGTCCACGACGCTGGAGCGTACTTGCGGTTGCCTGCCGATGGTCCTGGATCGGCCAGTCGAAGGTCCTGCCCCGGTGACAAGCCGCACAGGGCAAAACGGACGTACTAGGCGGATTCGTAGATCCAAAGGGGCCTTGAACCGGACCTCCGCCGCAGGAGGGAGCCCGTCAACGGGGCTGAGAGCCCGAGCCGTCCTACGAGCCCCGGTAGTAAAGGGGACGTTTGGGGAAGTCCGGGGGTGCGGGTTACCAAGGATGAGCCCACCCGGCACATGCCGCATCGTGCCGGGTCACTTCATGCCTCTAGAGGGCGTGAACCCGCCCTTGTCCCCGGCCCCGGAGGTCTCCTTCATGTCCGCGAAGCGCGTCATCACCCCCCGTACCCGCATTGCCGTCGGCGTAACCGCTCTCGGTGCCGTGCTTTCTCTCGGGGCCGGGACGACCGCCGCCTTCGCCGACACGACGCAGACCGCCCTCACCGGGACCGCCGAGCTGGTCGCCCAGCAGGCGGCCGCCCAGGCCGCGCAGGCCGCCAAGGCCAAGGCCGCCGCCGAGCCCGCCGCCGCGAAGACCTCGCTGTGGATCAAGCCGCTGGACAAGTACACGCTGTCCGCGACCTTCGGCAAGGGCGGCAGCATGTGGTCCCACAAGCACTCCGGCCAGGACTTCGCCGTCCCGACCGGCACCCCGGTCAAGGCCGTGGCCGCCGGCACCGTCGTCAAGGCCGGCCCCAACGGTGGCGGCGACGGCCCCGCCTACGGCAACGCCGTCGTGATCAAGCACGCGAACAACACGTACTCGCAGTACGCGCACCTCTCGAAGATCCAGGTCAAGATCGGCCAGAAGGTCTCCGTGAAGCAGCGGATCGCCCTGTCGGGCAACACCGGCAACTCCAGCGGCCCGCACCTGCACTTCGAGATCCGCACCACGCCGAACTACGGCTCGGCCGTCAACCCGGTCGCCTTCCTGCGCAACGCCGGCGTCACCATCTGACCCGTCCCGCAGACCCGTCCCGCATGCCCGGCCGCTGAGCGGCCGGGCATCGGCCGTTCAGCGGGTCAGTGGCTCAGCGGCTCGGCCGGCAGGCCGCGCGCGGCCGCCGGTCAGGTGAGCAGCCAGGAGTGCGTCGGCTTCACCGTCGCGCCGAGCTTGCCCTCCTTGTACGCGGCCGCCTGCTCCGCCGTGAGGGCCGAGTCGTAGACCCGGATGTTGTGCAGGGCGCCCTGCCAGGGTCCGGTCCATATGTTGTGGTGCTTGGACCGGCCCAGCTGGAGCGGGCCCTGCGCCTGCCAGATCGGCGGAACCGGGGTCTCGCCGGCCTTCTTCCCGTCGACGTAGAGGGCGATGAGCTTCTTCTCGGCGTCGTAGGTCGCCATCAGCATCGTCGCGGTCTTGACCATGCTGAGCCCCTCCGCGGTGACGGTCCGCGTGGTCGCGGCGGCGCCCTTGTCGCCCGTCTGCACGCGGAAGATCCAGGCCTGCTTGCCGTTGACCTCGTTCACGCCCAGCTCGAACGAGAACGACTCCCCGTCGCCCTGGCTCACCGCGATGTGCGAGCCCTTGGCGGCGGAGTTGTAGACGCGGGCCGTGACGGTGAAGCTCTTGGACACGTCCACGACCGGCTCCGCGGACTGCGCGAACGAGTTCCGGGTCCCCTTGCCCACGATCTGGAACCGCGAGCCCAGCGGGCCGAGCTTCATGTCGGGCCCCAGCCGGATGCCGGTGCTCCCGTTGCTGTCGCGCAGCAGGGTCGCGTCCCCCTCGACGGTGGCGCTGTAGGCAGGGGCCTTCGACCCGCCCGACTCCTCCGGGGTGGGTGAGGAGGACACCGAGGGCTGGCTGTCGGCCTCGCTCGGCTTGTCTTCCTCGCCGCCGAGCAGGAAGAACGTTCCGCCGCCCGCGAGGAGCGCCAGTACGGTCACCCCGCCGCCCAGCATCCACAGCCGCTTCTTGCGCCGCTCGGCCGCGGAACGGTCGGCCATCGCCTCCCAGTCCGGCTGCTCCGCGGCCGGGGGCGGCGCGAACAGCTGCCCCTGCTCGGGCTGGGCCGGCTGCTGCGGGGGCCACTGCCCACCGGCGGCGCCGGGAGCCGCGGGCTCCTGCTGGTACGGGTTCGGCTGCTGCCCCTGCTGCGGGAAGCCGTAGCCGCCGCCGGCCATCGGCCCGGAGGGGTAGCCGTAGCCGCCCTGCGCGGGCGGGCCCGGCGGGGAGCCGTAGCCGCCGGACGCGGGCGGCCCCGGCGGGAACCCGTAACCGCCGCCCCCCGGGGAGGGCTCGGGCTGCGGGTTGCTGGGGGGAATCGCGTCGCTCATGCCACGGATGCTAAGTCACGCCCCCGCCGCGATGTACGGCCCGGTACTGATCGGGTCCGGGACGCGACCCGGGTCACAGGGCCGGGGGTGCGCTAGGGGGTGTCCGGTGGATCAGGGTCGGAGAGCCCGGGTCGGCTGGCACCGCGGCTTGCCGCGTTGTCGTCGGTCGCCGACGCTCCGCGTCGACTCCCTCCTCCGCCTTGCAATCCACGGCACCAG
>NZ_JBEZMA010000105.1:0-12730 GCF_040652415.1 Streptomyces sp. NPDC048255 | reverse complement strand
TCCCCGAAACCAACATCCTCACCCCCATTCCACTCCACCAACAACCGCTCCCGCTCCACCCCACCCAACAGATCGACCCCACCCACAGGAAGATCGGCGCCGATGTCCACGAGCCGGGCGAGGAAGCTCAGGAACCGCTCCTGGTGGTCGGCGAGTTCCTCTTCGCTGTAGAGATCGGGATTGCCTTCGAAGTCGATCTGGAGGCCTTGGCCCCCGGGCTGGGGATAGACCACCACGGAGAGGTCGTCCGCCGGTCCCAGGTTCAGGCTGTGCACGGTGGCCGTGCAGTCGGCGAAGGCCAGCTCGGCCCCGAACGTCATGATGTTGACCTGCGGTCCGACCAGACGCTGGTCGTCCTGGAGGAGTCCGAGGTCCCTGCGGATCTCCTCGTAGCGGTAGCGCTGGTGCCGCATGGTGGCGCGCATCTCGTGGGAGGTGTGGCTCAGCAGCTCGGGCAGCGTCATGTCGGGCCGTACCGCGAGCCGGAGCGGAAGCACGTTGGAGACCATGCCGGGGGTGCTGAGGGCCATCCGGCCGAGCCGGGTGGTCACGGGCAGTCCGAGGACGGTCTCCGTTCCCCTGGTCAGCGCCTGGTGGTAGGCGCCGAAGGCGGCCGTCACCGCCACGACCCACGGCACCCCCGCGTCACTGGCTGCCGCACGCAACGCCTGCTCGGTCGACCCGTCGAGGAATGCCGTACGGCGCAGCAGCCCGTGCGGGGTGACGGGCCGGCTGCCCGACAGGCTCACGGGTACCGGCCGGTCGCCGAAGCTCTCGGTCCAGTGCGCCTTGTCCTCCGCGTGCTGGTCCGACACGCGGTAGGCGGCGTCCGCGTCCACCAGGTCCCGCAGGGAGCCGAAGGGGCTGTCCCCACAGGGTTCGCCGGAGGTGAGCGCGGTGTAGACCTCGGCGACCCGGCGGCCCACGAGGGCGCTGCTGAAGCCGTCGAGCGCGATGTGGTGGCACCTGTGGTACCAGATGAACCGGTCCGTCCCGGTGCGCAGCAGCGCGTGGGCGAACAACACGTCGGCCAGGAGGTCCACGGGACGGCCCAGCTCCTGACGCATCCAGGCCTGGGCGGCGCCGTCCGGGTCGGGCTCGGACGTGAGGTCGAGCCGGGAGAAGACCCAGTCGGTGTCGGGGCCGACGCTCTGGCGGGGGCCGTCCGCGTCCTCGGAGAGCCGGATCCGTGCCGCCTCGGTCTCGGAGACGACGCGGCGTACCGATTCCTCGAACCGGTCAGGGTCCAACCGGCCGTGGATCTCCACGTACTGCCCGCCGTTGTAGATGGGGTTGTCCGGGTCCAGACGCTGGGCGAACCACATGCCGCTCTGGGCGGCCGTCAGCGGGAACCAGACTTCCTGTCGGTCAGACATGGTGTTTCATCCTCGGTCAGATCCAGCGGTGCGGACTTCGGCGGGCAGCGGGGGCCGGTGAGGTGTTCACCGGCCCCCCGCGGGCCCGGGGATCAGGCAGCGGCGGGGTCCATCGCCGCGGCCAGGCTCTTGGGCCGCATGTCGGTCCAGTTCTCGTTGACGTAGTCCAGGCAGGCCTGCCGGTTGTCCTCGCCGTGCACGGCGGTCCAGCCGCCCGGGATCGCGACGAACGCCGGCCACAGGGAGTGCTGGCCCTCGTCGTTGACGAGCACGAAGTAGGAGGTGTCCGGGTTCTCGAACGGGTTGCTCATGATGGGTACCTTCCGATGTGTGGTGCGAACGCGTTCCGGTCGGAACGCCCGAGTTTCAGTGCAGTGAGCGCAGGCGCGCGGTCAGGGCCCGGCCGACCTCGCCGATGGGCCCCGGCTGGGTCATCTGACCGTGGTTGCAGTCCATGTGGACGACGTCCAGCGGCTGCGTCACGTACGGGTCCCAGGAGGCGACGTCCGGGGGCATCTCGCCGCGGTCGAGCGCGGCGAAGAAGTACAGGACGGAGCCCTGGTACACCCCGGGGACGTACTCCCGGAAGATGGTGTTGATGTTGTTGTAGGCGACGTACATGCTCTCCAGCTGGTCCTTGTCGAGAGCACCGAGGGCCATGCCCGACTCGCGCAGCAGCACCGCGACGGTGGCCGCGTCGACCGGCCCCTCGTACGCCGTGATGCCCGCGCCCTCGAGGAGCCCGAGCAGCCACTCGCGCTCCGTGCCGAGGCCGCGTCGCAGATCCGCCTCGTAGTCGTTCTCGGCGGGGTACGAGTCCAGCATGGCGAGCAGGGCGACTTCCTCGCCCGCTGCCTGGAGCTTGGTGGCCATCGCGTGCGCGGCCACGCCGCCGAAGGACCATCCCAGCAGGTGGTAGGGGCCCTCGGGCTGGATCGCCTTGATCTGGTCGAGGTAGTCGTCCGCCATCTCCTCCAGCGTCCGCGGCAGGTTGTCCCGCTGGGTGAGCCCCCGCGCCTGGAGCCCGTAGACCGGACGGTCGGGCTCGATGTGGCGGAGCAGTCCGTAGTAGTCCCAGCTGGCTCCCATGCCCGAGTGGACGCAGAACAGCGGCGGCAGATCGCCTCGGGAGCGCAGCGGCAGCATGACCTCCAGCGGGTCGCCGTCACTTCCGTGGTCCATGCGTTCGGTCAGGCGGGCCACCGTCGGGGCCTCGAAGAGGCTCCTGATCGTCAGCTCCACTCCGAACGCGACCCGGATCCGGGCGGCCAGTTCGGTGGCGAGCAGCGAGTGTCCGCCGAGGTCGAAGAAGTTGTCGTCCATCCAGACCTGGGGCAGGCCCAAGGCCTCGGCGAACAGCTTGCAGAGGGTCTCCTCGCGGGGCGTGCTCGCCCCGCGCCGGTTCGAGTCGCCTCCGTACGCCGGCAGCGGCAGGGCCCTGCGGTCCACCTTTCCGTTGGCCGTCAGCGGCAGCTCCGCCAGGACGACCACGGCGGACGGCACCATGTACTCCGGCAGCGACTCGGTGACGTACTGGCGCAGTTCGGCCGCCTCGGCGGTGCCCTCCGGCCGCAGGGTCACGTAGACGACCAGCCGCTGGTCCCCGGGGGTGTCCTCACGGACGATCGCCACGGCCTGGTGTACGGCGGCGTGCCGGGCCAGCGCGGTCTCGATCTCGCCCAGCTCGATGCGGAAGCCGCGCAGTTTGACCTGGTCGTCGGCGCGGCCCAGGAATTCCACGGAACCCTGGGCGTTCCAGCGGGCCCGGTCCCCGGTCCGGTACATCCGCGCGCCCGCCGCGCCGAAGGGGTCGGCGACGAAGCGTTCGCTGGTCAGGGCACGGCGGTCGAGATAGCCACGGGCCAGTCCGGCGCCCCCGATGTACAGCTCTCCCGCCACCCCGACCGGGACCGGCCGCAGGGCGTCGTCGAGGACGTAGATCCGGGTGTTGTCCAGGGGCCGCCCGATGGGGAGGACATGCCCCTCCTCGGGGGGCTCGGACATCCGGTGGCTGGTCGCGAAGGTGGTCGTCTCGGTCGGCCCGTATCCGTTGACCACGGTGAGATGGGGGTGCGTCGTCAGCAGGCCGCGCACCGCGGCCGGCGAGACGATGTCGCCGCCCGCCCAGACCTCCCGTACGTGGGCGAAGCTGCCGGGCGCTTCCTTGGCCATCAGGGAGAAGAGGCCCGAGGTGAGCCACAGGGCGCTGACCTTCCCCTCCTCCAGGGCCGCGCGCAGCACGTCGGCGTCGAACTCCCCCGGCGGCAGCATCACCGACTGGCCGCCGTTGAGCAGCGGGACCCACATCTCGTAGGTCGAGGCGTCGAAGGTGTGCGGCGAGTGCAGCAGTACCCGGTCGTGGTTGCCGCCCCGCCATCGCGAATCGAGGGCGAGGTGCGCCACGTCGCGGTGCGTGGTGATGACGCCCTTGGGGGTGCCCGTCGAACCGGAGGTGTAGATGACGTACGCCGGGCAGTCGGCGTACAGGGGTGCGTGCCGCTCGGACGGGTCCGGGTCGGTGTCCGCCAGGGCTGCCGTCCGGGCGCCGACCGCCGCGTCGTCGAGGAGGATCCGGGGAATCGCCTCGGTGAGTTCCTCCGGCACCCCGTCGGTGGTGGTCAGGACGGCCGCGGGGGCGGCGTCCGCGAGCATGAAGCGGATCCGCTCGGCCGGGTAGCCCGGGTCCACCGGCAGGTAGGCGGCGCCGGCCTTGAGCACGGCGAGTACGGCGACGAGCAGCTCCACCGTGCGGGGCAGCGCCACGGCCACGTACTGCTCGGGGCCCACCCCCTCGTCGATCAGCAGCCGGGCGAGGCGATTGGCGCGGGCATTGAGCTGCGCGTAGGTCACCTCGGTGCCGGCGGACACCACGGCGGTGTGCTCGGGCGTCCGCCGCACCTGGGCCTCGAAGAGCTCCGGAAGGCTGCCCGTGGTGACGGGGACAGCGGTGTCGTTCCACTCGTCCAGCAGCAGGCTGCGCTCGGCGGCGCCCAAGATCTCGATGGTGCTGGAGGGCGCGTCCGGGGTGGTGGTCACGGCTGCCAGCAGCTGGCCGAGAAGGGTGCCGAGGCGTGCCACCGACTGCCGGTCGAAGAGGTCGGTGCCGTAGCGGATGGCGCCCACGATGCCGTCGGCGGAGCCGTCGGCGGCGAACTGCTCCGCGAGCTCGAAGTAGAGGTCGAACTTGCTGGTGCCGGTGTCGACCGGCTGCAGGACGACGTCGAGACCGGGCAGGTCGACTTCGGGTTCGACGTTGTTCTGCATGCTGAGCATGACCTGGAACAGCGGGTGGCGGGCCAGCGAGCGCTCGGGGTTGAGCACCTCCACCAGCCGCTCGAACGGCACGTCCTGATGCGCGTACGCAGCAAGGTCCGCCTCCCGCACCCGCGCCACCAGCTCACGGAACGTCGGATCCCCCGACACATCCGTCCGCAGCACCAGCGTGTTCACGAAGAACCCCACCAGATCGTCCAGTGCCTCATCGGTCCGCCCCGCCACCGGCGTCCCCAGCACGATGTCCTCACCCGCACCCAGCCGCGACAGCAGCAGGGTGATCGCGGCCTGGACGACCATGAAGACGCTGGCTCGCGAACCACGCGCCAGCAGCGTGAGCTCCCGGTGGAGCGCGGCGTCGAGCCGGATCTCCAGGGTGTCGCCGCGGAAGCTCGCGATGGCCGGACGATTGCGGTCCACCGGCAGCTGCAGTTCCTCCGGCAGACCGGTGAGCGTCTCCTTCCAGAAGGCGAGCTGCCGGGAGATGGCGCTCTCGGGGTCGTCCTCGCTGCCGAGGACGTCCTGCTGCCACAACGCGAAGTCGGCGTACTGCACCGGCAGCGGCGTCCACTGCGGCGCTTCCGCGCGCAGCCGGGCCGCGTAGGCCACCGACAGGTCGCGCGCCAGCGGTGCCATCGACCATCCGTCCGCCGCCACGTGGTGGAGCACGAGGGACAGCACCACTTCACCGGATCCGGCCAGCTCGAAGAGCGTGGCACGGAACGGCAGGTCGGTCAGCAGGTCGAACCCGCGGGAGACCTCAGCCGTCAGCGCGGCGGGCAGGCTCGCCTCGTCGGTCTCCACCACCGTCAGTTCGACGCCGTCGACCGACAGGTCCACCGGCGTCCGCAGAGGCTTGCCGTCCGCTTCGGGGAACACCGTCCGCAGGGTCTCGTGACGGCCGGCCACATCGGTCAGCGCGGCACGCAGCGCTTCCCGGTCCACGTCGCCGGCCAGGCGGACCAGGAACGGGATGTTGTAGCTGGCGGCGTGCTCCTCGAAGCGGTTGATGATCCACTGCCGGCGCTGGGCGAACGACAGCGGTACCACGTCGGGGCGCGGCTGCGGGACCAGCGCCTTGCGCGCGGCGGCCGCGGTGTCGAGCCGGCCGGCGAGGGCGGCGGGGGTGGGGTGCTCGAAGAGTTCCCGGATCTCCAGCTCCGCCCCCAGCGTGGAGCGGATCCGCGACACCAGCCGGGTCGCGAGCAGCGAGTGGCCGCCCAGTTCGAAGAAGTTGCCCTCCGCGCCGACCCGGGGCAGCTTCAGTACCTCGGCGAACAGTCCGCACAGGATCTCCTCCTGCGGTGTCTGCGCGGAGCGTCCGGCGGTCAGGGCCGTCAGGTCGGGGGCGGGCAGGGCCTTCTTGTCCAGCTTGCCGTTGGGGGTGAGCGGCAGCCGGTCCAGGAGGACGAACGCCCCCGGGACCATGTGGTCCGGCAGCCGAAGGGCGGCGCCGCTGCGCAGCTGCGCCGCGCTGAGCTGCCGGCCTTCGACGGGCACCGCGTAGCCCACCAGCCGCTTGTCTCCCGGGCGGTCCTCCCGCACCGTGACGGTCGCCTGGGCGACACCGGGCAGGGCCGAGAGGACCGCCTCGACCTCCCCCAGCTCGATGCGGAACCCACGGATCTTGACCTGCTCGTCCGAACGCCCGACGAACTCCAGAACCCCGTCCGCCCGCCATCGAGCCAGGTCACCCGTGGCGTACATGCGCGCCCCGGGCTCCCCGAACGGGTCGGCCACGAACCGCTCGGCCGTCAGGCCGGCACGACGCAGGTATCCCCGCGCCAGTTGTCCGCCGGCGAGGTAGAGGTCGCCGGGAACGCCGGGGGCCACCGGCCGCAGCGCGGAGTCCAGTACATAGGCGCGGGTGTTGGCGACCGGCGCGCCGATCGGCGGAACACCGCCGTCGGCTGTCAGCGGTGCGCTGAACGTCGAGACCACTGCGGCCTCGGTCGGTCCGTACGCGTTGATCAGGCGACGCCCGGCATCCCAGCGCGCGATCACCTCGGGCGGGCAGACCTCGCCGCCCGTGACGACGGTCTCCAGCAGTGGCAGGCCGACCGCGGGCAGCGTGGCCAGCACCGAGGCGGACATCATGACGTGGGTGGCGGCCTGCTCCTCCAGTGCCGCGGCGAGTTCGTCGCCGACCAGCTGACCGGGCGGGAGCACCAGCGCCGCGCCGGAGAGCAGCGCCATCAGCACGTCTCCCACGGACGGGTCGAAGTTCGTGGAGACCGCCTGGAAGACGCGGCTGCGCGGACCGACGCCGAGCGTGTCGATGTGCGTGGCGGCCATGCTCGCCGCGCTCCGGTGCGGCATCACGACGCCCTTGGGACGTCCGGTGGAGCCGGAGGTGTAGATCACGTAGGCGGGGTGACCGACGTCCAGCGGTGCGACGCGTTCCCCGTCGGTGACGTTCCCCGTGGTGAAGGCGGCGAGTTCCCCTTCCGGCACCGGCGCGGAAAGCGTCAGGGCCGGCGCGGAATCCTCCATCATGTACGCCACTCGGTCGGCCGGGTACTGCCGGTCGACCGGGAGGTAGGCGGCCCCCGCCTTCCACGCACCCAGCACGGCAGTGATCCAGTCCACCGAGCGCGGCAGCGACAGCGCCACCAGCTGCTCGGGGCCGACCCCGTGGCCGATCAGGTAGCGGGCCATCCGGTTGGCCCGGGCGTTGAGTTCCGCGTACGAGAGCTGCTCGTCGCCCTGGATCACCGCGACGGCGTCCGGGGTCCGGGCGGCCTGCGCTTCGAACAGCTGCGGCAGCGTCTGCGCGGGGACGTCCCGAGCCGTGTCGTTCCACTCGGCCAGGACCTGCTGCCGTACCGCGGGGTCCAGGAGGTCGACGCGGCCCACGGGCAGTTCGGGGTCGGCGGCGATGGTCTCGAAGATCCGGACCAGCTGGGCCAGGTAGCCCTCGGCGGTCACGCGGTCGATGAGGTCGGGCCGGTAGGCGAGTTTCAGCATGAGCTCGCGGCCCGGGCCGGCGGCGAGCGCCAGCGGATAGTGGGTGGCGTCACGGCCGGAGCCCCCGGAGACCTGCGCCCCGGTGGTGGAGGACTCCAGGGTCTCGGTGTCCACGAACTGGTTCTCGAAGACGGTGGCGGTGTCGAAGAGGTTGCCGAGGCCGACCGCGCTCTGTATGTCGGTGAGACTCAGGAACTGGTGGTCCATCACCTCGATCTGCTGTTCCTGGAGCCGGGAGATGATGCCGCCCAGCGACTCGGCCGGGTCCAGGCGCACCCGGACCGGCAGGGTGTTGATGAACAGGCCGACCATCGACTCGATGCCGGGTATCTCCGGGGGCCGGCCCGAGACCGTGGTGCCGAACGTGACGTCGCCGCGGCCGGTCAGGGCGCCGAGCAACAGCCCCCAGGCTCCCTGGACCAGGGTGTTCATCGTCCAGTCGCGGCTGCGCGCCAGCCGCGAGAGGGAAGCCGTGAGCTCCTCGGACAGGGACCCCATGATGTTCTCGGGCGCCACCTTCACCTGGCTCGGGGCATCCGGTACGAGCAGCGTCGGCGCGGTCACCCCTTCCAGTACCGTGCGCCACACCCGCTCGGCGGCCGGCCGGTCCTGCTTGGAGAGCCACAGCAGGTACTCGCGGTACGGCGTGACCGGCGGCAGCGCCGAAGCGTCGCCACGGCCGGCGTACAGCGCGAACAGTTCACCGATCAGGATCGGTGAGGACCAGCCGTCCGTCAGGATGTGGTGCCGGGTCATCACCAGCTGGTGCTGGTCCTCGCCGAGCTTGACGTGGATGAACCGCATCAGGGGCGGGCGGGCCATGTCGAACCTGCGGGCCCGGTCCTCGTCGAGGAGGCGCTGCACTGCGGCGTCACGCTCGTCGGGGGCCAGCGCGCTGAGGTCCTCCTCCTGCCAGCGCAGCGGCACCTCGCGCCGGATGACCTGCACGGGGCGCTCCCCCTGCTGGCGGAATCCGGCGCGCAGCACGGCGTGCCGCTGCTGGAGGGCTTTGGCCGCCAGCCGCATGGCGGCGGGGTCGAAGTCGGCGCCCAGGTGGAAGACGCTCTGCACGGTGTAGAGGTCGAGGCCCTGCGTGTCGTACTGCGCGTGGAAGAGCAGGCCTTCCTGGAGCGGGCCCAGCGGCAGGACGTCTTCGATGCGGGACTGCTTCATTCCGACCACTCCTCGTCGTCCTCGTCCAGCTCGTCTTCCAGCTCGTCTATCTGTGCCTGGGTGAGGCTGACCAGGGAGAGGTCCGACGGGACGGTGCCGCCCCCGCCGCCCTGGGCCACGTGCTTCACCAGCGCGTCGAGCGCCCGTGCCCAGTTCTCGCTGATCTCGCGCACCTCGCCCTCGGTGAAGAGCGCGCTCGGCCACGACCAGACGGCGGTGAGGCGCGGGCCCGACCGGTGGTCCTCGGTGAGCGCGTTGACCGAGAGGGCATGCGCGATCGGTGCGTCCTCGTCCAGCAGACCGGCGATCTGATCGGTGGCCGGGGACCAGTCGCCCGCGACCGAGAGGTCGGCCGGCGCGAAGCGGCCCAGGTAGTTGAAACCGATCTGCCGGGGCAGGTGTTCGGCCAGGGCGCTCGAGGTGTCCGCGTTGACGTAGCGCAGCAGACCGAAGCCCATGCCGTTGTCCGGCAGCTCCGCGAGCTGTGCCTTGACGGTGCTCAGGGCCGCACCGATGGCCGGGCCGCCGGCCCACACCTGTGCCCAGTCCACCTCTCCCGGGTCCAGCCGGACCGGGTAGACGTTGGTGAACCAGCCGATCGTGCGGGAGAGGTCGACCCCGTCGACGAACTCCTCGCGGCCGTGCCCTTCGAGGTCCACCAGGACCGCGTTGTCCTCACCGCCGCCCCGGCGGCGCCGCCAGTCGGCGACGGCCAGCGCCAGCGTGGTCAGCAGTACGTCGTTGACACCGGCGTTGAAGGCGGCCGGAACAGTGGTGAGCAGGGCGGTGGTGCACTCCGCCGAGAGTTCCTGCCTGACCAGGCGCAGGGTCGCCATCACGTCCTGCGTGGGGTCCAGCGGCCGCTCGGTGAGCAGCTCGTCCGGGATGTCGAGCAGGTCGTTCCACAGGGCGAGCTGCTGGGTCCGCTCGGCGGTGTACGCGGCTTCCTGAAGGTGCTCGGCCCAGCGCTTGAAGGAGGTGCCCACCGGCTCCAGGGCCGGCTGCTTGCCGTCGGCCAGAGCCTGCCAGGCCGCGGCGAGGTCCGTTTCCAGGATCCGCCAGGACACGCCGTCCACCACGAGGTGGTGCTGCACCATGAGGAGCTCTCCCGACCGTCCGGGGCCGGCGTCGTACCAGACCGCCTGGAACATGGCGCCCTGCTCGGGCGAGATGCGGTCCCACGCGGCGTCGGAGCGCTGCTTGCGGACCGTGTTCAGCGCGTCCCCTTCGAGGCCGCTGACGTCGACCCGCTCGACGCAGTCGGCGGCCCGTACGGCCCCGCGCTCGCGGATCTCCAGCTCCCATTCGCCACCGTTCACGGCGCGCTTGAGGGACATGCGCAGCGCGTCGTGGTGGTCGAACACCGCCTGGAGCGCGTCCGTCAGCCGCTCCAGGCCGAGGTCCGCGGGGACTCTCAGCACCTTGGACTGGCTGTACCGGCCGATCGGACCGCCCCGCTCCCGCAGACGGTGCATGACCGGCAGCAGCGGCATCTTGCCGGTGCCGGTGTCCGCGCCCTCCACCTTGGGAGCCTTCACGCCGCCCGCCGCGGCGGCCAGCGCCTCGACGGTCTTGTGCTGGAAGACGGCGCGCGGGGTGACGGCCAGACCCGCCTTGCGGGCGCGGCTGACGAGCTGGATGGAGACGATGCTGTCGCCGCCGAGATCGAAGAAGCTGTCGTCGATACCGACCTCCGGCACGCCCAGCAGCTCCTGGAACAGCCCGCACAGGATCTCTTCGGCCGGTGTGCGCGCCGCGCGCTTGGCGCCCTCGCTGCCGTAGTCGGGTGCGGGCAGCGCCTTGCGGTCCAGCTTGCCGTGCGCGGTGAGCGGCAGTGCGTCCAGGACCACCACGGCCGCCGGCACCATGTACTCGGGCAGGCGCTCCGCGAGGCTCTTGCGCAGCGCGGCCGGGCCGGGCTTGCCGCCACTGGCCGCCACCACGTAACCGATGATCTTCCGGTCGCCGGGAGCGTCCTCGCGGACCACCACCGCGGCCTGGGCGACGGAGTCCTGGCTGACGAGCGCGGACTCGATCTCACCGAGTTCGATGCGGTAGCCCCGCACCTTGACCTGGTCGTCCACCCGGCCGAGGTACTCGAGGTTGCCGTCAGCCCGCCAGCGCGCCAGGTCGCCCGTACGGTACATCCGCGCGCCGGACGGCCCGTACGGGTCGGCGACGAAGCGTTCGGCGGTCAGCGAGCGCCGGTTGAGGTACCCGCGGGCGATGCCGGCGCCGGCGATGTACAGCTCGCCCGCGACACCGGGGGCGGTCGGGCTCAGACCGGCGTCGAGGACGTACAGCCGGGCGTTGCCCTGCGGACGGCCGATCGGGACGGGCCCGGACGGGACCTCCGCGCCCGGCTCGATCCTGAACTCGGCGCAGTTGACGGTGGCTTCGGTGGGCCCGTACACGTTGAGCACGGTGGCCAGGGGGTGCTGGGCGCGCCACTCGGTGACCATGTCGCCGAACAGGGCTTCGCCACCGAGAAGCAGTTCACCGGCCGGGGAGAAGGCGTCAGGCAGGGAGCCCAGGAGCGGCAGGTGGCTGGGGGTCGCCTTGAGGAAGGTGCAGGGCGCACCCCGCAGACCGTCCAGCACCGCCGTCCCGGCGTCCTCCTCCAGCGCCGTCAGGTGGACGGTGCCGCCGACCACCAGCGGCGTGAACAGCGCCGTGACGGTGAGGTCGAAGGAGAGCGTGGAGTGCAGGATCGCGGCGCCCTGCGCGCTCGGGTAGGAGGCACCGGTCCACGCCAGGTAGTCGGCGACGGAGCGGTGCTCGACCACGACGCCCTTGGGCGTTCCGGTGGAGCCGGACGTGTAGATCACGTAGGCCGGGTGGGAGGGGCGCAGCGGCACCCGCCGGTCGCCGTCCGTGGGGGAGTCAGCGGACTGCGCCGCGACGGCGGCGGCCGTGTCCTCCTGGTCGAGGACCAGCTGCGGTACCGCGCCGGACGGAAGTCCGGGCGCGGTGGCACCGTCGGTGAGCAGGAGGGCGGGGCCGGCGTCCTCGATCATGAACTGGATGCGCTCGGCCGGGTACTCCGGGTCGATCGGCACATAAGCGGCGCCGCACTTGAGCACCGCGAGCACCGCGGTGATCTGGTCCACGGACCGGGGCAGTGCGATGGCCACCAGCTGCTCGGGGCCCGCGCCCCGGGCGATGAGGTGGCGGGCGAGGCGGTTGGCGCGGGCGTCGAGCTGGGCGTACGTGAGCGACTCACGCTCGTGCACCAGTGCGGTGCTGTCGGGCGTGCGCGCCGCCTGCGCCTCGAACAGCTCGGGCATCAGCAGCTGCGGGACCTCGCGCTCGGTGTCGTTCCACTCGACCAGGACACGGTGGCGCTCCGCGTCGTCGAGGACCTCGATGCGGCCGATGGCCTGCTCGGGGTCGGAGGCCGCGGAGTTCATGACGCGGACGAACCGGGCCAGCAGTCCCTCGGCCGTCTCGGGGTCGAACAGGTCGGAGCTGTAACGGAGGTAGCCCTCGATGCCGTCGGGGGCGCCGTCGCCGTCGAAGCGCTCGGCCAGCTCGAAGGAGAGGTCGAACTTGCTGGACGCGATGGCGACCGGCTCTTCGGCGGAGGTGACGCCCGGCAGGTCGGTCTCGGGCTCGGCGTTGTTCTGGAGGATGAGCATGACCTGGAAGAGCGGGTGGCGGGCCAGGGAGCGCTCGGGGTTGAGCACCTCCACCAGCCGCTCGAAGGGCACGTCCTGATGCGCGTACGCAGCCAGGTCCGCCTCTCGGACCCGCGCGACCAGTTCACGGAACGTCGGGTCCCCCGACACGTCCGTCCGCAGCACGAGCGTGTTGACGAAGAAGCCCACCAGATCGTCCAGGGCCTCGTCGGTCCGCCCCGCCACCGGCGTCCCCAGCACGATGTCCTCACCCGCACCCAGCCGCGACAGCAGCGCGGTCAGGCCGGCCTGGACCACCATGAA
>NZ_JBEZMA010000104.1:0-13352 GCF_040652415.1 Streptomyces sp. NPDC048255 | reverse complement strand
AGCTCGTACTCGGCCGTACTCGCGCGGTCCGACAACGCGGCGAGGCGCCGTGCCGGGCGGCGCGGGCCCGCGAAGATCGCCCGGACAGGGCCTAGGCAGTGCCGACGGCCCCGGTCGGCCGGCCGGTCACCACCAGGCCGCCGTCCGGGGTGCGCCGCGCGAGGTGGCCGGTGCGGAAGTAGCCGTCGGCGGTGAAGGCGCGTGCGTTGTGGTCGGGCGCCCGGTAGTAGCCCCGCACGGTGTGCGGACCGCGGGCGAGGAGTTCGCCGGTCTCCCCGTCGGGCACGTCCTTGCCGTCGGTGTCGACGATGCGGACCTCGTCGTCGGGCGAGAGCGGGCGGCCCTGAGTGGTCAGCACGGTCTCGTCCGGATCGGCGGGCCCGGTGAGCGTGAGCAGCCCCTCGGCCGTCCCGAAGACCTGCTGGAGGCGACAGCCCAGTTCGGGGCCCATCCGTTCGGCGGTCGCCCGGTCCAAGGGCGCGCCGCCGGTCTGCACGAGACGCAGACTGCTCACGTCGGCCTGGACCGTGGGAAGTGCGTCGAGCCAGAGCCGGGCCACGGCGGGCGGCACCGACGTGACGGTGACGCGCTCGCGTTCGATGACCGCGAGGCATTCGGCGGGTCCCGGGCCCTCGGCCAGGACGACGGTGCCGCCGACGGAGAGGGTGCCGACGATGCCGGGGCAGCCGAAGGCGAAGTGGGAATCGGCGGACAGCGCCGCGAGATACACGTCGTCCTCGGTGAGCGACACCAGCTCGGCGGCGGCCCGCGCCTGGTAGGCGTAGTCGTCGTGGGTACGCGGAACGAGCAGGGGCTCCGCGGCGGAATCGCCGGAGAGCAGGAAGAACGCCACCTGGTCGGCGCGCTGGGCGAGTGCCGCCTCGGGCGGGGCGTCGATGGAGCCCAGCGGGCTGTACTGGCAGCCCGACGGGTCGGTCGTCAGGCCGCCGTACGGGGACTCGGCGCCCGGCGTCTCAAGGGTGAACACCCGCCGCAGGAAGGGCCCTTGGGCCGCGATGTCCGCGGCCATCGCCGTGTGGTCGAAGCCCTGGTACGTCGAGGGACCCACATAGCCGACGGCCTGGGTGACCCGCACGAGGTGGGACACCTCGGACGCGCGGTGCGACACCGGGCAGAGCACGGGGACCGCGCCGGCGCGCATCAGCGCGAACACGGTGATGACGAACTCGGGAACGTTCGGCAGCTGGACGACGACCCGTTGCCCGGGCCGGATGCCGCGCAGCCGGATTCCGGCGGCCATGCGGTCCGCGCGCCGGTTCAGGTTCGTGTACGTGATGCGGGTGCCGCCGTGCACGAGCGCGGTCCGCGGCCCGTACTGCTGGGCCCAGCCGCGCAGCAGGTTGTCCAGCGTGTAGCCGCGCCAGTGCCCGGCCGCCCAGTAGCGGTCGACGAAATCCTGGGGCCAGGGCGTACAGCCTTTGAGCATGGATGTCATTCGCTTCCTTCTGTACCAGCAACCCGGCGCCGTCTTGACCTTGGCAATTGCATCTGTCAACACCCCTGTACGCAATGTGCTGTCCAGACCAAGGACGCCGAATTCCGTCAGCAGAAAGCCCAATGGGCGCCGCTGACCAGGAGGAACAGACGGGACAGCACTAGAGCCCGGTGGCGGTGTCGGGGCGGCTCACCTTCATCACCAGGGGACGGTGGTCGGAGGCCTTGGTGTCCACCACCTCGCACGCGGTGCGCGGAAGCAGCGTGAACAGGTAGTCGATCTTCGTTCCGTCCGCGTACGTGGGGCGCCCCTTCCGGGAGCCGCCCTTCTGGTCGCACTCGCGGTAGGTCGCGTACATCTCCGGCGGCCAGACCCAGGCCGTCGTGTTCTTGGCCGCCGGAGGCGGTGAGTTGAAGTCGCCTCCGACCACCGTGCGGGCGTCCGTCGCCGCCGCGGCCATCAGCGAGCGCAGCTGGTCGTCCCGGAACTCCCAGTCCGGGTGCGCGGTGTCGCTCTCGCGCAGGGCGATGTGCGCGTTGCACACCCGTACGGCCAGTGCCGGGACCCCGGCGCACAGGATCCCGCGGTGCAGGCCGACCGTGGGCTGCTGGGTCGGGACGGCCTCCACACCCGTGAGGGAGGAAGCGGCCAGCAGGCCGTAGCCGGCCCGGCCGCGGCCCCTCCCGGTGCACTCGACGACGGTGCGCTCGCCCTCCGCGTCCACGTCCTCGTACGGTTCGAACGCGCTGTGCCACTCCGGACCGAGCCGCACGGCCGAGGCCACCAGATCCTCCGAGCACACCTCCTGGAGGAGCAGGACGCGCACGCCGAGGCCTCCGACCAGATCACGCAGCTGCTGGAACTTCTCATGCGGGCCGCCCGCCTCCTCGCAGCCCCACTGCTCCACGCCGCACATGTTCCACGTCGCGACGACGACGTCGTCCGGCTTCCCGGCGGCCGTGACGGAGGCCGGCGCCTGCTGCGCGGACGAACACGCCACGGAGGCCAACAGGCTCAGGGCCGCCGCGCCGCGCACCAGCCGGCGGCGCGCGCGCCGCGTACCGGTCCCCATCTGTCTCTGCATTCGGACATCATTGAGTATGCGCCGGTCAGAGCGTGCATCGGGGGTGTCGCAGAGGCCCCGCACCCAGTCCGCCGGCCCGCCGTCACACCCCCTAAGGTGGGCGGGTGGCGACGAACACGAGTGCGGATACGAGTGCGGATGCGCGTACGGACGCGAGCGGCGGCCGGGTGCTGTACGGATGCATGGGTCTTGGCGGCAGCTGGGGGCCCGAGCCCTACGCGCCGGGCGACATCGACGCCGCCGAGGCGGCGGTCGAAGCCGCCCTCGACAGCGGGATCACCACCTTCGACCATGCCGACATCTACCGGCACGGCAAAGCCGAGGCCGTCTTCGGCGAGGTCCTGGCACGGACCCCGGGGCTGCGCGAGCGCATCACGCTCCAGACCAAGTGCGGGATCCGCCTCGCGGACGAGAACGGCCCGGGCCGGTACGACCTGCGCGGCGAGAGCATCCTGCGCCGGGTGGAGGAGAGCCTGGAGCGGCTGCGCACCGACGTCCTCGACGTCCTGCTGCTGCACCGGCCCGACCCGCTGGCGGACGCCGACTCGATCGCCGCAGCGTTGATGTCCCTGCACCGTCAGGGCCTCGTACGGCGCTTCGGCGTGTCCAACATGGGCGCCGCGCAGATCGCCCACCTCCAGGCCCGTCTCGACGTACCGCTGGTGGCGAACCAGCTGGAGATGAGCCTTTACAGCCGCGACTGGGTGGAGGCCGGCGTCCTGCTCAACACGGCCGGGTCCACGGGCAACGGGTTCCCGTACGGCACGCTGGAGCACTGCCGGGACCACGGCATCCGCCTCCAGGCCTGGGGCGCGCTGGCGCAGGGCCGGTTCACCGGCCTTCAGCAGACCCCCGCCGAACGGGCCACCGCGGAGCTGCTGGCCGAGCTGGCCCGCCGCAAGGGGACCACGCCCGAATCGGTCCTGCTGTGGTGGCTGGGACGGCATCCCGCCGGCATCGCGCCGGTCATCGGCACCGCGCGGCCCGACCGCATCCGTGCCTGCCGCGACGCGGCCGTGCGCGAGCCCGACCTCACGCACGAGGAGTGGTACGAGCTGTGGATCACCGCCCGGGGGCTGCCGCTGCCCTGAAGTCGCGGGCGAAGCCCTCGCGGAATCCCGGCCGCTCGACCGCGGCCTCGAAGGCCCGGGTGGCGCGCTCCAGCCCGGCCTCGTTCTCCTGGGCGGCGGTCAGCTCGGCGAGGTACTCGGGCAGGCTCAGCCCGCGGGCGGCGGCGAGGGCGGTCAGCCGTTCGTGGACGTCGGTGTCGACCTCTACGGTGATGGTGTCAGCCATGGTCCGAGTATGCGTCTTCGCGGGGTGCGCAGGGAGACCGTTCACCGGACCGGTCGCTTGGCGCGGGCGATGACCAGGGCGACGTCGTCGTGGTCGTCGGGCCTGCGCAGGGCGTCCAGCAGCCGGTCGCAGGTCTCCTCCAGCGGGCTGCTGGTGTCGGCCAGCAGTTCCAGGAGCAGGTCCAGCCGCTCGTCGATGGGCTGGTCGCGGGTTTCGACCAGCCCATCGGTGTACAGCACGAGTTGATCGTCGGGCGCCATCGGCACGGTGGTGGTCTCGAACGGGATTCCGCCCACGCCCAGGGGAGCGCCGGTGGGCAGGCCGAGCAGCTCGGGCGGGCGCCCGGAGCGGATGAGGACCGGCGGCAGGTGCCCGGCGACCGCGATCCGGCATTCGGCCCGGTGCGGGTCGTAGACGGCGTACACGCAGGTCGCGATGGTCTCTTCCAGGGCGGCGGTGGTGCGGTCGAGCTGCTGGAGCACCTGGGTCGGGTCGAGCGCGAGTTCCGCGAGCGTACGGGTGGCGGTGCGCAACTGCCCCATGCTGGCCGCGGCGTTGATGCCGCTGCCCATCACGTCACCGATGACGAGGACCATGCTGTCGTCCGGCTGGGCGATGGCGTCGAACCAGTCCCCGCCGATCTCGCTGCTGGCCGCCGCGGGCCGGTACCGGTAGGCGACCTCCAAGCCCTCGGAGTACGGGGGGTGATGGGGGAGGAGGTGCTGCTGGAGGGCCAGGGCGGTGTGGTGCGCGTTGCGGTACCAGCGGGCGTTGTCGATGCACACGGCGGCGCGGGCGGCCAGTTCGCCGGCCAGCACGATGTCGTCGTCGTCGAAGGGCAGCGGGTTGCGGGTCCGCTTGAGGTCGAGGGCGCCGAGTACCTCGCCGCGGGCGATCAGCGGGACGGCCAAGTACGAGCGCAGCCCCGCACGGGCCAGCAGGGCCGCGGCGTCGTCGTCCCGCGCGATCCGCGAGAGGTCGCTGGCCTGCACGTGGGCCACGAGTACCGGGTGGCCGCTGGTCACCGACTGGGTGACCAGCCGGTCCGCGTCGTACTGCGCGATGTCCCCCGGCGGGTCGGCGGCGCGTACGGCCTCGCTGGGGAAGGCGGCCGCGAGGGCCAGCGCGCGGAACACCGCGGGCTCGTGCGCGGCGGACTTCAGGCTGGGACGGCCGTCGAGGACCGAGTCCAGGATGTCGACCGCGGCGATGTCGGCGAGTTCGGGCACCACCACGTCGGCCAGCTCGCGCGCGGTCTGGTCCAGGTCGAGGGTCGTACCGATGCGCACGCTCGCGTCCGCGATCAGGGCGAGCCGCCGACGGCTGTGCGCCACCTCCTTCGCCGCCTGGTGACTCTGCGTGACGTCCACCACGGAGGTGGCCAGGCCCAGCACCCGTCCGGAGGCATCCTCCAGCCGGTAGTACGAAACCGACCACGCGTGCTCCGTACGCAGGTCACCATGGGTGTGACCGGCGGTGAACTGGTCGACCAGCGGCCTGCCCGTGGCGAGGACCTGGCGCATCGCCGACTCGACGGCCTCCGCGTCGTCCAGGAAGGACAGGGCCTCCCGGACGCCCCGGCCGATGTGCTCGGTGGCGGGCATCCCGTTGATGCGCTCCAGCATGGGGTTGACCAGCACGTACCGCAGGTCCGTGTCCAGTACCGCGAGCCCGATCGGGGACTGCGCCACCAGGCGCGCGGACAGTGCCAGGTCGCGCTCCAGCTGCCGCAGCCGGGTGCGGTCGGCCGCGATGCCCAGGGCGTACAGGTCGCCGTGCTCGTCGAGCAGCCGCATGTTGCGGAATTCGACCAGGCGCCGGCTGCCGTCCTTGTGCCGTACGGGGAAGGCCCCGGCCCAGTCCCCGGCGCCGCCCATGACACGGGCGAAGAGCTCCGTCAGCAGCCCCAGGTGCTCCTTGGCGGCCAGCAGCCGCGCGGCGGGCCGCCCCAGGGCCTCCTCGGCGGCCCAGCCGAACAGCTGCTCGGCCTGCGGGCTCCACAGCGCGATCCGGCCCTCGGCGTCGAGGACGACAGCGGCCACGTTCAGCACGTCGAGCAGCCCGCTGGGGGCGGCGGCCCCGGCCCGGGTGGTCTCCGCTTCTGTGGGCCGGCCCGGCGGGAGACCCGACCCGGCGGGCTGGGCGCCGCCGGCTCCGAAGGCATCGCTCACATCCATCCGGACGCCCCCTTCAGGTCGCCGGTCGTCGGTCATCGGCCCGGCGCCGCCCGACAGGGGCCCGCGGGCTCCGTTCCATCCTCCCCCCGTCCCCGTCCCGTCGCTGGCCGGAGGCTCCGCCGGCCCCGGGGCACGCCCCGGCAAAACGTGCCAGGGGCGGGCACGGAGGCGTACCGGGAGGGGTCCTAAGGTGGCGCCTGTGAGACGACACGTGGAATTCCAGCGACTGCACAACTTCCGTGACCTGGGCGGCTACCGGACCCGCGACGGACGCACCGTGCGATGGCGGCGGCTCTACCGGTCCGACTCCCTCGCCAAGCTCCAGGGGCAGGACTGGGAGGACTTCCTCGCCCTGGGGGTGCGCACGGTGATCGACCTGCGGTACCCGTGGGAGATCGAGGCCAAGGGCCGCATACCCGAGGCCGAGGGGATCGCCTACGCCAACCTCAGCGTGGAGCACCGCCCGTACGACCAGGCCGAGATCGCCCCCGGCCTCGATCCGTGGCGCTACCTCGCCGACCGTTACGCGGAAGTCGCCCTCGACGGGGCCGCGGAACTGCGCCGGGCCCTCGAACTCATCGCCGACGGGAGCGCCCCGCAGGTCTTCCACTGCGCCTCGGGCAAGGACCGCACCGGGCTGCTGGCCGCCCTGGTGCTGGCGCTCCTGGGTGTGGACGAGGACGACATCGCGGCCGACTTCGCCCTCACGGAGCTGGCCACGGAGCGGCTGATCGCGGACTGGCGTGAGGCCAACCCGGCCCGGACGCTGAACTGGCCCGGCTACGGGCGGGCGCCGGAGGTGGTCATCAGGCTCTTCCTGGCCGAACTCGCCGCCACCTACGGCTCGGTGGACGCGTACGCGGTCGGCCACCTCGGCGTGGACGAAGCCCTGCTGTCCCGGCTGCGCGCGCAACTCCTGGACTGACCCCGGGCCCTGTCCGCGACCGGCTGCCACGCTCCGTCACCGACCCGGTGGGCCCCGCCCGGCCGGATTGTGAGAGGCTCCGCACGCATGGTGCGGAGCCCGGCATCACTGCCGTGACCAGGGGCTTCGCGGTGAGATCTCAGGGGCGGGAACGTGGCGAAGAACGACGACGACAGGCCGGACGTCACCGACGAGGAGTGGGCGCGGTTCGTCGAAGGGGCGGAGCGAGCGGAGCGGACCGGGCAGGCCGGGGCGGCGCCCAAGGAGCCGTCGGCGCGGGCGCGGATGGTGACCGAGCGCCTCCGGCGCGAGGACGAACAGCGTGCCCGCGTGCAGAGGACACGTTTCGGCAGGTCCGGACCGGTCCGCAACGACCCGCCGGGATGGCGCACCGGCCCCGCCTGGCAGGAGAGGAACGGACGGTCGGGGGCCCGGCGGCGCCTCAAGGCACTGTTCGCCGTGGTCCTCATCGCCGGCCTCGCCCTGATCGCCGTACGGCCCGAGCTGCTCATCGACCGGCTCACCGGCAGGACCGAGGCCAGGCGGGACGCCCAGAACGCCGCTCCGCTGCCCGCGGAGTCCGTACGCCCGACCGCGCCGCCGGAGGTCCTGGACCCGGACCTGCCCACCCTGAAGGAGCCGTTCCGCGGCTCCCCGGCCCTCCAGTGGGCCGACGGGGCCGCGGGCATAGAGGTGCCGCAGGCCCAGGCCGTCGGCGGCATGTCCAAGGAGAAGGTGGCGCAGGCACTGGAGCAGGCGAAGGCCTTCCTGGTCGCGGCCAACCTGGACCCGGCCACCCTGCGGGGCGAGCGGCCCGGGGCGGCGCTGGACCTGCTCGACCCGCTGGACCGGCAGACGCTGCCGTGGCTGGAGAAGTCCCTGGCGCAGCCCGGCGGGGAGCACGACCCCGTCCGCCTGATCACCCGGTTCGACCCGGCCGAGGTCAGGCCCGTGGGCGACGTGGTCAAGGTCCGGGGCCGGATGTGGGTGGAGCCGGGCAAGGAACCCGGCCAGGCCCACGTCCTCGTCGACTACTCCTTCGTCTACCCGCTGGTCAAGGCGAGGGAGGGGGCGGACCAGGTGGAGCGGACCATCGTGCGCCGCGAGATCACCTTCTGGATCGGTGACCCCCGCCGGTGGGAGGCGACCCCGGGCACGATCCGGCTCTTCCAGCACTCGGACGACATCACCAACGGCGCCTGCGGGGTCCACGACGGCTACCTGCACCCGGTCTTCGACGAGGACCCGCTGACCGGACCGACCCCGTCCGGGCCGCCGGTGGACCCCTACGACCGCAGCAAGGGCATCGGCACGGACCAGCAGGAAGGCTGTGGCACGGCGTCCCGCACCTGAGCAGCCGCCTGTCCCTTCGTGCGGGGCCGGGATCGGGAGCACAATGGTCTTCAGCAGCGGCGACGGAGGACCTGATGGTGTCACCTCAGGACTGGCGTATCACCAGCGGCTCACCCGGCCCCGAAGAGGTCGCCGCCGTGGCGGTGGCCCTGTCGGCCGTGCTGGCCGCGCGCGCCGCGGCCCTGCGCGAAGCGGAGGCCGGGGCGGCGGCGGAGGACGACCGGCCGCCGGCCCGCTGGAGGCCCGCGGCGGCCCGGCGCCGCGCGGCCACCTCCTGGAAGGCCGGTTCCCACCCGGGCTGGCGCCGCACCGCCTGAGCCCGCGGGCCGGGGCGGGCGCCGTGGCCGCCGTGCATGAGGGATGATCGGGGAATGTCTGAACGCATCATTGCCGCCTGCGACGGAGCGGCGAAGGGTAACCCGGGCCCGGCCGGATGGGCGTGGGTCATCGCCGACCCGCAGGGCCGTCCCGAGCGCTGGGAGGCCGGTCCGCTGGGACGGGCCACGAACAACGTCGGCGAACTGACTGCTCTGCAGCGCCTGCTGGAGGCGGTCGCGCCGGGGACCGCCGTGCAGGTGCGCATGGACTCCCAGTACGCGATGAAGGCCGTGACGCAGTGGCTGCCGAACTGGAAGCGCAACGGCTGGAAGACCGCCTCGGGCCAGCCCGTCGCCAACCGTGAACTGGTCGAGCGCATCGACGAACTGCTGACCGGACGCGATGTCACGTTCCTCTACGTCCCGGCGCACCGCGAGGACGGCGACCACCTCAACGCCATCGCCGACCAGGCCGCCAGCGACGCCGCCCTCACCCAGCAGCCCGCCGGCACGGCCCTGGGATCCCTGGAGATGCCGGTCCCGGCACCGGTCCGCAGCGCGCCCTCACGCCAGAAGTCCGGCTCCGCGAAGAAGTCCGCTTCCACGGGCACCGCCCCGGGCGGCGGGGCCCGCGCCATCAAGGCGAAGTTCCCCGGCACCTGCCCGTGCGGAAAGCCGTACGAGACCGGCGCCATGATCACCAAGAACGGCACCCGCTGGGGCCACCAGGCCTGCGCCGCCCCGTCGGAGGCCGTCTAGGGACTGTGCGAGCCCGCGGACCTGGCGGCAGCCTGGTCCGCGTCCGCCTCCCGGTGCATGCCGGTGCACAGCGCCCAGACGACGAAGAGGTTGATGGCGATCAGGACCAGGGCCCACAAGGGGTAGTACGGCAGCCACAGGAAGTTGGCGATCGCGCCCAGACCGGCCACGGCCACACCGAAGTAGCGCCCCCACAAGGCTCCGCTCAGCACGGCGCAGCCTGCGAAGACGAGGGCGATGCCCACGATCAGGTGGACCCAGCCCCAGCCCGTCCGGCTGAACTCGAACACGTAGTGCCGCGTCACGACGATCAGGCTGTCGTTGGCGAGGGACGCGATTCCTTCGAAGATCGCCATCGCTCCGCCGATGATCATCAGAACCGCTGCCAGGACGGTGGTGCCGGACGTGGGCGCATGCGTGGGGCTCGGGCGTGCACGGCTTGCTTGCGGTCGGGTCGCGTCACTGGCCATGTCGATCTCCTCGGTGACAGAGCCGGCCTGGCACGCCAGGACCAGCGATCCCCTGTTTCAGCGTGTCACGGCGGCCTGCCGTCGGCACTCCGGCCCTCGGCTCCCCGCCCTGCCGCCCCGCGCCCTACGGGCGCCATCCGCGCAGGTGGGGCCCCCTAGGCCGGGCCGGACCCCGCCGGCCGGACGAGACGGCGTAGCCCGTACCGGGCGGGCGTCGGCGCCTCTCCGGCGTGTACGGCTCACCGGAACCGCTGCCGCTGCCAACCTCGACGTCCATGGATGTCAGCACCTTCTACGCCCTGTTCTCCGCCACCTGCTTCACCCTCGTCGGCCTCTGGTGGAACGTGGTCCAGAGCCACCACGAATGGATGCGCGACCCCGCCCTGCGGCGCGTCGTCGGCGGGATCTACCTCTCCTTCCTGCTCCCCGCCCTGATGGGCCTCTTCGCGCAGATCGGCGGTACCGGGCAGCCGCAGATCTGGCGCGGTGCCTTCATCGTCCTCGCCGTCGTCGGCTGCGCGTGCACGGTCCGGCTGCTGTCCCGCGGCGGCGGCAACCGCTTCCTCGTCTGGCAGCAGGCCGGGGCCGCCGTCCTCTACGCCCTCATCGCGGTCGTCGGAGCCTTTCCCGAACTCGCCGGCCACGCCGGCCTGCACCCCATCCAGGCCGAGGCCCTCATGCTCATCGTCCTGATCATCCTCGGCCACGCCCTGGTCTGGCGCTTCATGGCGGGCGAAGGCCGCCCCGCCGAGCTGTCCTGAGGGTCCGGCCGGCGGCACCGGCCGGAGGGCGTCCGCGCCGCCGAACAGCTCAGGAAGCGGGGGAGTTCACCGGCCGGGCCGAGGGCTCCGGTGAGTCCTCCGGCGTCGCCGGGCGGGTGAAGCGCGGGCCTGTCACCAGGGCGGTGGCGGCCGCCGTCAGCGAGATCAGACCGCCCCCGTACAGCACCCAGCGGACGCCCCAGTGCTCCGAGAGCCAGCCCGTGAGCACGGCGCCCAGCGGCGTCGAGCCCTGGAAGATCAGGGTGTACAGGGCCATGACGCGGCCCCGGTACTGGGGATCGGAGCCCAGCTGGATGCGGTGGTTCGAGGCCTGCGCGAAGTACATCATCGCGAAGCCCGTCAGGGCGAGGAGCAGGCAGGCGACCGGCAGGGTCGGAGCCAGTCCGGTGACGGCTTCCAGCGCCCCGAAGGCCAGCGCCGAGCCCGCCACCACCAGGGCCGTGGGCCGCCCGCGCCGGGCGGTCGTGGCGAAGGCCGCCAGCAGCGAGCCCGCCGCCAGCGAGCTGCTCAGCAGGCCGAAGGCGGTGGAGTCGGTGTGGAACTCCGTCTTCGCCAGCAGGGGGAGCGTCAGCTGGAAGTTGAAGCCGACCAGGCCGAGGACCCCCACCAGGGCCATCGGCAGCACCAGGTCGGGACGCCGCCCGATGTAGCGCAGCCCGTCCACCACCCGGGCCTTGCGCGGCCGCGCGGTCGGCCGGTGGAGTTCCGCAGGCCGCATCAGCACGACGCTGACCACGGTCGCGAGGTAGCTCAGCGCGTTGATCAGGACGACCGGCCCGACATCGAGGCGGGCGATGAGGAGGCCCGCGACCGCCGGACCCACCACGCGCGCCACGTTGAAGTACGCGGCGCTCATCGCCGAGGCGTTCGGCAGCAGCTCGCTGCCCACCATCTCGCTCACGAACGAGATGCGCGTCGGCGCCTCGACCGAGTTCACGGTGCCCAGCGCGAGGGCGAAGAGCCAGATGTGCCACAGCTGTACGGTGCCCAGCACCACCCACAGCCCGAGCGCCAGCGCGAGCACCCCGAGCGTCAGGTTGGCCAGGATCAGGATCCGCCGCTTGTCGTAGCGGTCGGCCAGCCGCCCCCCGTACAGCGTCAGCAGCAGTACGGGCGTGAACTGCATCGCCGTCACCGTGCCGAGCGCCGTGCCCGAGTTCCCCGAGAGTTCGAGCACCAGCCAGTCCTGCGCGATGACCATCATCCACGTACAGGTCACGGACAGGAGCTGACCGAAGACGAACAGCCGGAAATTGCGCACCGACAGCGACTGGAAGGTGCGTCTCAAGGTCTTCACGGTTCGGCCGATTCCCTTTCCCCAGCGCCACGGTGGGTCCGGCGGCACTTCGGGGGACATGGTCGCTCCGCTCGCTCGATTATCCGTGGTGGCTGCCGGGAGGCCCGGGCCCGGCCCGGCGCAGCCGTTCCCCCCGATCATCGGACGCGGCTCTCGGACGCCACGTGATCCGCCGCGGTGCGTGTCGCTGTGCGCCCCGGTACCCGGCGCGTGCGGCGCCGTCCGGTCAGAACCGGATGCGCGCGGCGATCGGCAGGTGGTCGCTCCCGGTCCGGGGCAGCGCCCTGACCTCGGTGACCGTCGCCGAGCGGGTCATGATCTGGTCGATCCGGGCGACCGGCAGGGCCGCGGGCCAGCTGAACGCGAAACCCGGTCCGCTCCCGTCCATCCGCGAGCTGACCGGTGCCAGACCGCGGTCGTCCACCGTGCTGTTGAGGTCGCCCAGCAGGACCACCTTCTCCAGCGGCTCGGCGGCGACGGCCCGGCCGAGCAGGACGGCGCTCTCGTCCCGCCAGGCGGTACGGAACCCCCCGCTCAGGCCGAGACGTACGGACGGCAGGTGCGCGACGTACACGGCGACGTCGCCCTCCGGCGTGCGGGCGGTCGCCCTCAGCCCGCGGTCCCAGCCCTCCTCGATCCCCTCCGGCCGGATGTCCACGGGCCGTACGCCGGACAGCGGGTGCTTCGACCAGAGCCCCACCGTGCCCTGTACCGCGTGGTGGGGGTAGTGGGCCGCGAGGGCCGCCTCGTAGACGGGCAGCGCCGCGAGCGTCAGCTCCTCCAGGGCGACCAGGTCGGCGCTGGCCTCGATCAGGACCCTCGCGGTGCCCGCCGGGTCCGGGTTCTCGTCGCTGACGTTGTGCTGGACGGCGGTGAAACCGCCCGCCGGAGCATGACCGGGGAGCAGCAGGCCGCCGAAGAGCCCGAGCCACGCGGCGGTGGGCAGGAGTACGGAGATCAGGGCGACGCGTGAGCGGCGCAGCAGGGCCAGGCCCAGCAGCACGGGCACGGTCAGACCCAGCCACGGGAGGAACGTTTCGAGAAGGCTGCCGAGGTGGCCGGGCACATCGGGGACGATCCGGTGGCAGACCAGCAGGAAGGCGGCCAGTACGGACAGCAGCGCGAGCAGCCGCCCTCGCGAAGGCGGTGCCGGCCGCGCCGGACGCCCGGGGCCCGCCACGCCGGCGCCCCGCCCGGCCGGCCCCGCCGCCCCCGCTTCCCCGTCCCCCGGCATCCCCGCTCCCCTCGGCATCCGCGCTCATCGTGGCCCGGCGCCCGATCCCGCACGGTACGACGACGCGGAACTCAGCGCCGCGGTTCCACGACCGGCTCGCTGACACGACAGGTGCCCTGAGCAGGTGGGACGCCGAGGGGTGGGGGGGGGGGGGGGGGGCCCCGCCCCCCCCCCGGGGGGGGGGGGGGGGCCGCGGGCCCCG
>NZ_JBEZMA010000103.1:0-13742 GCF_040652415.1 Streptomyces sp. NPDC048255 | reverse complement strand
GCCATCCTCTTCGCACCCACACTCGTGGGAACCATCTACGGCATGAACTTCGAGACCATGCCGGAACTCTGCTGTGCCACCCGTTGTCGCGACCCTCCGCAATCGCGTGCCGTCGAAGGTGGTCGGCGGTGCGGGAGGGCTGGCCCCAAGGTCCGGGGGAGCGCCCGGCATGGGTGGGCTGCGGATTCTCCCCAGATTCTCCCCAGGGGGTCCTGCGGGCCGCTTCTCGGAGTTCGCAGGAGCTAAGTTGATCAATGGTGCTGCTGTGCGGTCTACAGCCAGTCGCGCTTCTTGAAGATGACGTACAGGCTGACGCAGACGACCGCCATCAGCAGGATCGCGAAGGGGTAGCCGGCGGCCCAGCGGAGTTCCGGCATGGTCTCGAAGTTCATGCCGTAGATGGTTCCCACGAGTGTGGGTGCGAAGAGGATGGCGGCCCAGGAGGAGATTTTCTTGATCTCCTCGTTCTGTTCGAAGCCGGCTTCTGCCAGGGCGCGCATTTCGGCGTTCTGTTGTTGGGAGACCAGGGTGGCGTTGACCGTCAGGATTTCTGTGAGGGCCTGGCGGAAGCCGTCCACGCGTTCGCTGGTGTGGGTGACGTGGTCGGCGACGTCGCGGAGGTAGCGCTGGAGTTCCTCGTCCGTGCCGTACTTCGCGAAGCCGGCCATCAGGCCGTGGAGCATGCCGACCAGGGGGCGGGTCGCGCGCTGGAACTCGACCATCTCGCGGGAGAGTTCGTAGATGCGGCGGGACACCGCCGGGTCGCCGCGGAAGACCTCGGTCTCGATCTCGTCGATGTCCGTCTGGACGCCCTCGACGACCGGGGCGTAGCCGTCGACCACCGCGTCGAGGATGGCGTACAGGGCGGCCTCCGGGCCCAGTCGGAGGAGCTCCGGGGTCTCCTCCATGCGGCGGCGGACGCTGGAGAGGTCCGGGGCGCCGCCGTGGCGGACGGTGATCAGGAAGTCCGGGCCGACGAAGATGTGGAGCTCGCTGAACTCGACCTCCTCCTGCGCGTCGAGGTAGCGGGCCGCGCGCAGGACGACGAAGAGGGTGTCTCCGTACCGCTCCAGCTTGGGGCGCTGGTGGGCCTCCAGGGCGTCTTCGACGGCGAGTTCGTGGAGGTTGAACTCACCGGCCAGGGAGTGAAGTTCGGGCTTGGTGGGACGGTGCAGGCCGATCCAGGCCATGCCGTCGGGCGCTTCGCGCAGCTGACGGAAGGTGTCGGCCAGGGTGGTGGGGGAGGCGACCCGGCGGCCGTCGCGGTAGACCGCGGAGTCGATCACGCTGCGGTGGTTCGGCGGAGCGGGGGACGGGGGCGCGGGCTGCGGGGACGGCGGCGGTCCCGCCGGAGGGGTGACCGGCGGAGAGGCGGGACGGCGCCATCCCGTGCGCCTTTCGGACGGCGAGGGGCGGTGGCGGTGGTCTGGGCGCTCCGACATCGCAGGTCTGCTCCCGGTCGAACGTGTGTTTACGGGCAAGGGGCAGGATATATGGGGGAAAGGGGCATCGGGTCGGTCTCCCGCGCACAGGGTGCGGGCGCTGGGAGGACACTCCCCCTTGCGGACAGAAGATGTCCGCAAGGGGGATTAGTTTGCTGTCATGGCCTCCAGGACGACGCATCCGCATCCCGTACTCGGCACCCGCGCGCTGAACCGCGCCACACTCGCCCGCCAGCTGCTGCTCAGCCGCGCCGAGATGTCCGCGCGGGACGCCGTGTCCCACCTCCTCGGACTCCAGGCGCAGAATGTGAAGCCGCCCTACTTCCAGCTCCACGCCCGCCTCGCCGGATTCCGGCCCGCCGAGCTGGCCGGGCTCATGGAGTCCCGGGAGGTGGTCCGGATGGTCACCATGCGCTCCACCATCCACACGCACACCGCCGACGACGCCCTCACCCTGCGGCCGTTCGTCCAGCCGGCCCGCGACCGCGAGGTGAACTACTTCCGCAAGGGCCTGGCCGGGGTGGACCTGGAGCGCCTCGGCGAGCTTGCCCGCGCCTTCGTCGAGAGCGAACCGCGCACCATGGGCGAGATCCGGGAGGAGCTGCTCAAGGAGTGGCCCGAGGCCGACCCGCCGTCGCTGTCCGTCGCCGCCCGCTGCCGGCTGCCGCTCGTGCAGGTCACGCCCCGCGGGGTGTGGGGGCGCAGCGGGCAGGTCCGGCTCACCACCGTGGAGCGGTGGCTGGGGAAGGCCGCCGGCCAGGCGCAGCCCGTGGACGAGGTCGTGCTGCGCTACCTCGCCGCCTTCGGGCCCGCCTCCGTCAAGGACATGCAGGTCTGGGCCGGCCTGACCCGGCTGCGCGAGGCCTTCGAACGGCTGCGGCCGGGACTGGCCGTATTCCAGGACGAGAACGGCGTGGAGCTCTTCGATCTCCCCGACGCACCCCGCCCCGACGCGGACACCCCGGCGCCGCCCCGCTTCCTCCCCGAGTTCGACAATCTGCTGCTCTCGCACGCCGACCGCGGCCGCGTGGTGCCCCCCGAGATCAAGGGCCGCACCTGGACGGGGAACCAGTCCCACTGCACCCTGCTGGTCGACGGGTTCCTCGCCGGTCTGTGGAAGCTCCAGGACCGGGTGCTCACCGTCGAGTTGTTCGGCCCGGTCCCGAAGGCGGCGGAGGAGGAGATCGTCGCCGAAGGGGAGCGGATGATCGCCGTGATGAGCGAGCGCGTCGACATGAGCGAGGGCGTCGACATGAGTGAGGGCGTCGACATGAGTGAGGGCGTCGAGACGAGTGAGAGCGTCGAGGCCACCGAGCCTGCTGCCGCAGGGTCCGTGCGTTTCGGGGTGGTCAAGCCCTGATGGCCTTCGTGGCCGCCGACGGCGGGCAATGGCTCTCGTGCTACGACGGGGACCGGTCAACTCCCGGCTGACGCCGCTCTAGTGGTCCTTTCGCCGGACACGGCACGATGCCTGGCATGACCGAAAGCACGCAGAACAGCACCCGAGACAGCGCCGCCGGCGAGTTCCTGGCCGCGCGGGACTTCCTGCTGGAGCGCCGAGGGGACTACGAGGCCGCCCACGCCGGATTCACCTGGCCCCGCCCGCACCGCTTCAACTGGGCCCTGGACTGGTTCGACCGCATCGCCGCCGGCAACGGCGCGGACGCCCTGCGGATCGTCGAGGAGGACGGCACCAGCCGGAGCGTCTCCTTCGGGGAGCTGGCCGTACGGTCGGACGCGGCCGCCAACTGGCTGCGGGGCCAGGGAGTCGCAGCCGGTGACCGGGTCCTGGTCATGCTCGGCAACCAGCGGGAGCTGTGGGAGGTCATGCTCGCCGCGATGAAGCTGCGCGCCGTCGTCATCCCCGCCACCCCGCTGCTCGGCGCCGCCGACCTGCGCGACCGGATCGAGCGCGGTCACGTACGCCACGTCATCGCGCGCGCCGAGGACACGGCCAAGTTCGACGAGGTGCCCGGCGGCTACACCCGTATCGCGGCCGGCCCGGAGGTCCCGTCCGGCTGGCGCCGGCTGGAGGACATGTACGCCGCCGACGCCCACTTCACTCCCGACGGCGAGACCCTCGCCACCGACCCGCTGATGCTGTACTTCACCTCCGGCACCACCGCCCACCCCAAGCTCGTAGAGCACACGCACGCCTCGTACCCCATCGGGCACCTGTCCACCATGTACTGGCTCGGCCTGCGCCCCGGCGACGTGCACCTCAACATCGCCTCGCCCGGCTGGGCCAAGCACGCCTGGTCCAACCTCTTCGCCCCCTGGAACGCCGGCGCCACCGTCTTCGTCCACAACTACGCGCGCTTCGACGCCGAACGGCTGATGGCCGAGATGGACCGGCACGGCGTGACCACCTTCTGCGCCCCGCCCACGGTGTGGCGGATGCTGATCCAGTCCGACCTCACCAAGCTGGCCACGCCCCCGCGCGAGGCCGTCGCCGCCGGGGAGCCGCTCAACCCGGAGGTGATCGAGAAGGTCCGCGCGGCCTGGGGCATCACCATCCGCGACGGGTTCGGGCAGACGGAGACCACCCTCCAGGTGGGCAATTTCCCGGGTGTGCCCGTCAAGCCCGGCTCCATGGGACGTCCGGCGCCCGGCTACAAGATCGTGCTCGTCGACCCGGTCACCGGCAAGGAGTCCCCCGACGAGGGCGAGCTGTGCGTGGACCTGCGCACCGGGCCGGCCGGGGTGATGACGGGCTACCGCGACGACCCGGAGCGCACGGCCGAGGCGATGGCGGACGGGCTCTACCGGACCGGCGACATCGCCTCGCGCGACGCCGACGGGTACCTCACCTACATCGGCCGGGCCGACGACGTCTTCAAGGCCTCCGACTACAAGATCAGCCCGTTCGAGCTGGAGAGCGCCCTCCTGGAGCACGAGGCCGTCGCCGAGGCCGCGGTCGTCCCCGCCCCGGACGCGCTGCGCCTCGCCGTCCCGAAGGCGTACGTGACGCTCGCCGCGGGCTGGGAGCCCGGGCCGGAGACGGCCCGGGCGCTGTTCGAGCACTCCCGCGCTGTGCTGTCCCCGTACAAGCGGATCCGCCGCATCGAGTTCGCGGAGCTCCCGAAGACCGTGTCCGGCAAGATCCGCCGGGTCGAGCTGCGGGACCTCACGGCGGCCGGCTCGGCGGGGGAGTACGAGGAGTCCGAGCTCGGCTGACCCCGGGCCGGCGCCGTACGGGATCCCGTACGGGACCTCGTACGGCATTCCGTGCGCGGCCTCGTACGGGATCCCTGTGCGGGCCCCGTGCGGGAATCCTGTGCGGGACCCCGCACGAGGTCCCGTACGCCGGTCCTTACGCGGGCAGGTGCGCCTCGATCGCGGCGACGACCTCGGGGGCCTCGGGCTCGGTGCGCGGGCGGAAACGGGCCACGACCTCACCGGCGGGGGAGATCAGGAACTTCTCGAAGTTCCACAGGATGTCCCCGGCCTCGCCCTCGGCGTCCGGGGTCTTCACCAGCTCCTGGTACAGCGGGTGCCGGTTCTCACCGTTGACCTCGGACTTCTCCAGGATCGGGAAGGTGACGCCGAAGCCGGCCGCGCAGAACGTCTGGATGTCTTCCGCGTTGCCGGGCTCCTGCCCGCCGAACTGGTTGCAGGGCACGCCGATCACGGTGAAGCCCTTCGCCTCGTACGCGAACTGCAGGCGGGCCAGCCCCGAGTACTGGGGGGTGAGCCCGCACTGCGAGGCGGTGTTCACGATCAGGATCGCCTTGCCCTTGTGGGCCGCGAGGCTGGTGGGCTCATCGGACAGGGTGGTCAGCGGGATGTCGTAGAGGCTCATCGGGCTCCTCGGCAGGAAGGGCGGCTAACAAGTAGCGGTTAACGCCTCCGAGCCTAAGGGGTGCCCCGTCGGTCGTGCCGGGCCCGGGGTGTCCGGCCTGACCGCCTGACCGCCTGACCGGCAGGACACCCGCGCACCCCTCGCACTCCTCTTGTCCCTCGCCCTCCTCAGGCCCCGGAACCGATCAGCTCGTCCGCCGGGTCGTTGACCGGCAGCGGCATGCCGGTGAGGTCCATGACGAACAGCGGTATCCCCAGGTCGTTCGCGCGGGTGCGGGCGTCCTCCGTGTATCCGGCGAGCGAGAAGTAGACGCTGGTCGCGGAAGCTGTAAGTCCGTTCAGCCAGACGCACTCCACCGCCCGCAGCCCGGCCGGTGCGGTGGTCGGGTCCACCTGGGCGACCAGTCCCGGAGCCCGCAGGTCCACGGCCGCGGAGGGGATCGGCCGCCCGTCGGGCTGCCGTACGTCCTGGAACCCGAGCCAGCGCAGGTACAGCGCGGCGGTGGCCACGGCGTCACGGGCCGTCCGGATGGTCACCGGGCGGAAGGCGGGCCGCGCTGGAGCGACTGCCTCCGCCTCCCCGGGGAGCTGTCCGGACGCAGCTCCGGCGGCCCCGTCCCGGGCCCCGTCCCGGGTGCCGTCCACACCACCCGCGCCGCCGGCGGGCTGAGCCCCCTGCGGCCCCGTCCGCCCCGGAGCCCGCCGCCCCGGGTCGCGCTGCCCCGCGCCCATCCGCCCCGGCTCGGCGGGCTCGGCCGCCTCCAGGGGATGCACCGCGATCCGCACCACCGTCCCGCAGGAGCCGCAGCCCAGCTCCGGGTGCGGCCACTCGCTCTCCCGCCCGCAGCTCGTGCACCGCACGGCCACCCAGGCGTCCGACCACGTGCGATGCGTCAGAGGCTCCGGCGGCGCCGTCAGATCCAGCGGCGGGACGACCGGGCTCCCGCAGGCACAGGGGAAGACCGGGGAGGTGTAGCTGTTCTCGCGCAGGCACGCCGGGCAGCGCACCGGTACCGCTTCCGCCATGAGACCCGGACCTCCTCGTCGCTGTGCGTAGGTCCATGCTCCACCACCGGCCACGGCCGGGGGAGCCAGTCCTCGGATTCCCGTGGTTTCCGGCCGGAGGCACGGCCAATTTGTGTGACTGACCGTTCAAGGCGCGGCTTTTGGTGGGTTCCGGGGTGCCGCAGCGCCTTGACGTGCGAGGAACTGCCGCTTAGCTTGTTCCGTATAGCAGAACAAAACTTCCGGATTACGGAAAAGCCTGACCGTCGGACCCGCAGGAGAACTCGATGCCCCGTATGACAGCCGCCGCCGCTGCAGTGGAGATCCTCAAGCTCGAGGGCGTTTCGCAAGCCTTCGGCGTGCCCGGCGCTGCGATCAACCCGTTCTACCGCGAGCTCAAGAACGTGGGCGGCATCAACCACACGCTGGCCCGCCACGTCGAGGGCGCCTCGCACATGGCCGAGGGCTACACGCGTGCCAAGGCGGGCAACATCGGTGTCTGCATCGGTACCTCCGGCCCCGCCGGCACCGACATGATCACCGGCCTGTACTCGGCGATCGCGGACTCGATCCCGATCCTGTGCATCACCGGTCAGGCTCCGGTCTCGAAGCTCCACAAGGAGGACTTCCAGGCCGTCGACATCGCCTCGATCGCCAAGCCGGTCACCAAGAAGGCCACCACCGTCCTGGAGGCCGCGCAGGTCCCGGGCGTGTTCCAGGAGGCCTTCCACCTGATGCGCTCCGGCCGTCCTGGCCCGGTCCTGATCGACCTCCCGATCGACGTCCAGCTGACCGAGATCGAGTTCGACCCGGAGACCTACCAGCCGCTGCCGGTCTACAAGCCGCGCGCCTCCCGCGCCCAGGCCGCCAAGGCCCTCCAGTTCCTGCTGGAGTCCGAGCGTCCGCTGATCGTCGCCGGTGGCGGCATCATCAACGCCGACGCCTCCGACCTGCTGGTCGAGTTCGCCGAGCTGACCGGCGTCCCGGTCATCTCCACCCTGATGGGCTGGGGCGTCATCCCCGACGACCACGAGCTGAGCGCCGGCATGGTCGGCGTCCAGACCTCGCACCGCTACGGCAACGCGACCTTCCTGGAGTCGGACTTCGTCCTCGGCATCGGCAACCGCTGGGCCAACCGTCACACCGGCTACAACCTCGACGCGTACCTCGGCGACCGCAAGTTCGTCCACGTCGACATCGAGCCCACCCAGATCGGCAAGATCTTCGCCCCGGACTTCGGCATCGCCTCCGACGCCAAGGCCGCCCTGGAGCTCTTCATCGAGGTCGCCAAGGAGCTCAAGGCCGAGGGCAAGCTGCCGGACTTCTCCGCCTGGGCCGCCTCGGGCCAGGAGCGCAAGGCCACCCTCCAGCGCCGCACGCACTTCGACAACATCCCGATGAAGCCGCAGCGCGTGTACGAGGAGATGAACAAGGCCTTCGGCCCGGAGACGCGCTACGTCACCACCATCGGCCTCTCCCAGATCGCCGGCGCGCAGATGCTGCACGTCTTCAAGCCGCGCCACTGGATCAACTGCGGCCAGGCCGGCCCGCTCGGCTGGACGATCCCGGCCGCGATCGGTGCCGCCACCGCCGACCCGGAGACCCCGATCGTCGCGCTCTCGGGCGACTACGACTTCCAGTTCATGATCGAGGAGCTCGCGGTCGCCGCGCAGCACAAGGTCCCGTACGTCCACGTCCTCGTGAACAACGCCTACCTGGGCCTGATCCGTCAGGCGCAGGGCGGTCTGGGGATCAACTTCGAGGTCAACCTCGAGTTCGAGAACATCAACACCCCGGAGCTGGGCGTCTACGGCGTCGACCACGTCAAGGTCGCCGAGGGCCTGGGCGTCAAGGCCATCCGCGTCACCGACCCGAACGAGCTGGGTGCGGCCTTCGAGCAGGCCAAGAAGCTGGCCCAGGAGTTCCAGGTCCCGGTCGTCGTCGAGGCCATCCTGGAGCGCGTCACCAACATCTCGATGAGCAAGACGGTCGACATGAGCGACGTCACCGAGTTCGAGGAGCTGGCCACCGAGCCCGGCCACGCCCCCACCGCGATCAAGTCCCTCAAGGTCTGATCGACGCCTGACCACAGGTCTGGCAGTACGCGGCGGCCCCCGTCACTCCGGAAGGAGCGGCGGGGGCCGTCGTGCGTGTGCGTCTACGCGGGGCGGGGGCCGAGCTCCGCGTCCACCGCGCCGGTGAGCAGTTCGCGGGCCCGGTGCAGGGTCAGCGAGCCGCTCAGCCAGCGCTCGCTCAGTCCCTCCACCAGGGCGGTCAGACGGTCGGCCGCGTCCAGGGGGGTGACGTGCAGGTCGGCGAGGCCGGCGGCCTGGGCGTCCGAGATCGCCTCGGCCGTGTCGTGGGACCAGGAGCGCGTGGACGCGGCGAGGGTCTCGCGCAGGTCGGTGTCGAAGATGTCGCTGGCCCGCAGTTCGCCCCAGGCGGTGCTGTTCTCGCGCACCCGGGGGGTGTCCTGGAGTTCGCTGAGCAGCAGTTGGAGGAGGACGGTGCGCGCGTCCTCGGTGTTCCGCACGGCCTCGTCGGTGTAGCCGGTGGCGCGGTCGCTGATGAAGGCGAGCGTGCGCTGGATCAGGCCGGCGCGGTCCTTGAAGTGGTAGTAGATCAGGGCGGTGGAGACCCCGGCCTCGGCCGCGAGCTCCTCGACGCGCAGGCCTCTGACGCCGTTGCGCGAGATGACCCGTACGGCTGCTTCCAAGATCAACGCCTGGCGGTCGGCCAACGCATCGTGGCGTGCAGCAACCGGATCTTCTGCGCCGAGCTCACCCCTCGTCCCTGCGGACCCAGGCCGCCCGTCTCCAGGACATCCACGACGAACTGCGCGGTCTCCATCAGCCTGCGGAACACGCCCTGCGTCAGGCGCGTCGACCGGTAGAGGACCTGCGCACCGTCCGCACAGCTGTAGCACAGCGGCAGGGACCCGCACAGAAGCGTGGTCACGATGTGGCCCTGGTAGCGGCCCAGCAGTCCCTGTCCCCGCGCGATCAGTGCCTGGTCCGCCCAGGCGGGAAGCTCCGCGCTGCGGGCGAAGTACTCCTGGAGCCGGGGTGGCAGCTCGGCGGGGACGGCGCCCGTGTTGTTGTCCCGGGCGAGGAGGGACTGGCGGACCTCGTCCTGGCGCCCGAGCGCGTAGATCTCTTCGATGGCCGTGTCCGCGAGCGGATCACCGGCCTTCCTCTGAGGATCGAGCAGCTCATCCGTCCACCTGTTCGCGGACATGGGTGTACCTCCACAGCGGTTGCCACACGGGCCCAGAGACAAGGGCAGGCCGGCACCGGTTGTAGGCCTGCCGGCCCTGCTCCAGTACCCCCACACCCCGACGCCAGAGCGCGGACTCGGGGGGCCGCGGACTGTGCCGGCCCGCCTTGGGGGACCAAACCAGCGCACGCGTCCATCGACCAACGAACGGGGACGGCGGGCATGCGCGGGCCGGGCGGGCCGGGTCAACGCCCGGAAAGACACGGTCATGCCTCTCCGGACCGGCTCACAGAACGTGCTCCATCTCGGCGCCAACCGCGGTCCCATTGATGCCCGGGGCCGAGGTCAGACGGGTACTCGGTCGCATGGCGGATACCAGCGTGAAGATCGATGACACGACCAGGGACCGCCTCAAGGTCGGCTGTCGCCTACCTGGAGGCCTCTGGCGAGCGTGTGGACGCCGCGTACGAACCGTGGCGGGACCTGATCACCAGCATCCGGGCCCTGCGCCAGGACTCGTACGAGATCGCGACCGGCTGCGGTCGATGCGGGCCCCGGCGCGGCAGCGCTCCTGCTCGCCGGGACCGGTTGGGGCGGGCTGTTGCGGTCACCCAGGGCAGCGGGTCGCAGATCACGCGGCCCCCGGCTCTGACGGGACGACGCATATCGGCGGACGGGTCTGCGCCGTTGAGAATCCTGCGTGCTGAGCTCCGGGTCATGGCCAACCGGGTGCCTGAAGGCGCCCGGTTGGTAGCGTCACCGGCATGGATCAAGACCGTGTGCTCGAAGCGTTTCGTCGGGAATCCGGGGCGCTCACTGATGCCGTGTCAGGACTGTCCGAAGCTGAGTGGAGCATCGTGACACGCTGCACCCCGTGGACCGTACGCGACCTGATCGGGCACGTGTGCGTCGTGATCGATTGGCTTCCGGGCATGCTGAACGCGCCAGCCCCGGGTGCGGCCACGATTTCCGCTGCGGATTACTACCGTCCGGACGACCGCTTTTCACCCCAGACCAACGGTGCCCGGATCGCTCTGGCTCAGGACCGGGCAGCAGAGCCGGCTGATGGTGCCGCGTTCGCCGAGGATTTCACCGCGACCTGGCGGCGGGTCGACCGGCTGTGCCGGGTCCAGCCGGCCAGCCGTACCGTCTGGACGCGTCATGGTGACGCCATGCTCTTGTCTGAGTTCCTGCTCACCCGAGTCGTCGAAGTCGCTGTCCACGGCCTCGACCTGGCTGATGCACTCCGACGCGAACCCTGGCTCACCTCGTCAGCCGGTGACGCCGTGCTGGAGCTGCTTCTCGGCGCAGAGCAGATGGCGGCCGCTGACAAATTGGGTTGGAGCCAGCCGCATTTCCTGCGCAAAGCCACCGGCCGCGAGCCGTTGGACGAATCGGAGGCCGCGCAGATCGAACAGCTCGGCATCCGATGGCTCGCCCTGGGCTGACACCTGCGCTCCGCTGCAACAAGATCATCCCTCGACAGAGCTCGGAATGATCGGCTGCGCAATCATCTGCTGGCGGCGCCTCAAAAAACAGTGCTGATCTGAGCCTCAGCCCGAACCGGCGACCAGCGCCTCGCCGAGCGGGGTTCGCCGGTAGAGCACCGACCGTCCGGACCGGGCGCGGACGAGCAGCCCCGCGCCTCGCAGGATGGCGAGGTGGTCTCCCACCGCGCCGGGTGCCATGGCGAGGCTTCGTGCGAGGTGGCTGGTACTGGCCGGGGCGTCCAGCGCCAACAGCAGCCGGGCTCGGGCCCGGCCGACCAGAGCGGTCAGCGCGTCCGGTTGGGGGACGGTCGCCTGTTCGCCCCACAGGGCGGCGGTGCCGCGGGCAGGATAGACCAAGGTCCTGGGCCAGGGGTCTTCCAGGTGGGCGGCGATATTCCCGACGAAGACCGAAGGGATCAGCAGTAGCCCGTCGCCGGCGAGGCGGACGTTTCCCACTGGGGGGAAGAAGCCGATCTCGATACCGCCGGCGCGCCAGGCGATGCTCGGGTGCAGGCTCTCGATGGTCGTGGCCCATCCGTGTTCGCCGATCAGACCCACCCGGTGCACGACATCGCGCTCACAGATCGCGCGCAGTTGCGGCCAGTCCGTGGCGAGCAGCTCGTGCCACGCCTGGTCCATCGCCTCGGCGATCCTGGAGACGGCGTCCGTGGAGTCCAGCACTGCGCGTACGCGAGGATCATGGGCGGACGGGCCGGCCGCGCTGGTGGCGAATTCGTGGCGGGCCGCTTCCAGTGGTGTGGCCCGGATCATGGCCAGGTCGTCTGCCCAGGTCTGGTTGATGCCGCGCGGCGGCGGGGCGACGAAGTTCGGTCCGGATTGCGGCGTGTGCAGGGTGAGGGCGGCGTCCAGGTCGGTCTCGCGGCGAAGCCGTTCAAAGGCCGGCAGGAGCCGGGTCGCCCAGGCTCGCGGCAGCGGCCGGTCTTGGCCGGCGAGCGAGCGTAGCAGTAAGCAGAGGTCCATCGCGGGCGACAGCGCGAAGCGGCTGCGCAGCAGGTCCTCGACGGAGACTTCGAAGCGGAGCACCCTGCGATGCTACCGCCGGACGTCTGTTCCGATTCGTCCAGCGACGAATCATTGGTGAGTGGCGTGGGCGCACGGCGAGGCTGGGCGTCATGACCCCAACCGCCGAACCCGCGCAGGGCAACCACCGTGCCACCTACCGGGAGGTGCTGGCCGAGCCGCGATTCCGGCTGCTCTTCTCGACCCGCGCCGTCGCGATCACTGCGGGCTCGCTGCGGATCACCACGTTCTCGGTGCTGGTCTTCGCGGCCACCGGCTCCGCGCTGTTGAGCGCACTGGCCTTCGGCATCGGCTTTCTCCCGCAGTTGTTCGGCTCGCTGCTGCTGGGCTCACTGGCCGACCAACTGCCGCCCCGCGCGCTCATCGCCGGCGGCTACGCCTTGGAGTGCGCCGCCGCACTGCTGCTCGCCCTGGTGCAGGTGCCGATCGCGGCAAGCCTCGGTGTCGTGGCACTGGTCGCCCTCGCCACACCGGTGTTCGGCGGCGCGTCGAGTCGGCTGGTCGCGCAGTGGCTGAAGGGCGACGCCTATGTACTGGGCCGTTCACTGAACAACATCGCCTCCTCTGGCGCGCAATTGTTCGGTCTGGCGCTGGGAGGTGCGGTCGTCGCGGTACTCGGCCCGCACCGGGCGCTCGCGGTAAGCGCCGCCCTCTACCTCGGCTGCGCGCTCGCCATCCGCATCCGGCTACCCCGGCTGGAGCCGGGAGAGTTCGGCGGCACACCCGGCAGCGCTCGGGGCGATGGCGGAGCCGTCCGGGCAAGCCTGCACGGTGCCGGCCTGCTGCTGCGAGGACGCACGGTACGACGACTGATGCTGGCCCAGTGGCTACCGCTCGCGTTCGTAGCGGGCGCGGAAGGTCTGATCGTCGCCTACGCGGGAGGACGCCACTTCGCGCCCGGCTGGTACGCGGTGCTGATGGGCAGTCTGCCGGTCGGCATGCTTGTCGGTGACCTGCTGGTGGGTCGACTGCTACGGCCACCCACCCGGGAGCGACTGGTGGTCCCGTTGATTGTGCTGACGGGACTGCCGCTGGTCGGCTTCGCTACCGAGCCCGGAGTGGGCGTCTCGTCCTGTCTGCTGCTGCTCTGCGGCTTCGGATTAGCCTACGGTCTCGGCCTGCAACGGCCGTTCCTGGACGCCCTGCCGCAGGATGGCCAGGGCCAGGCCTTCGGTCTGCTCGGCTCCGGCAGCATGACGCTGCAGGGCGTCGGGCCGGCCTGCTTCGGCTCGGTGGCCGCGGGCATCGGAACAGGCGGCGCAATCGCCCTGGCAGGCGGCGCGGCGGTGCTTACCGCCGGCTGGATTCTCACCTGGCACCCGTCCACCTCCCCGGTACCCGTCCCGAACTGCTCAACGGGATCAGAGAACGGCACCGAACAGCATCCGTGTAGTTCTCCTGCGCAGTAACCGTCGCAGGTCGGGTCGGCCGCGAGCCGTCACGCACTCCACCCCCACCCCCACGTCTCTCTGACAGACAGTCATTTCCGGTAGCTCATTGCGTGAGGAGTCCTGAGCCTCGGCTCTGCCAGCCGTTGCGGACCACGTACGGGATCTTGAGACCACGAGCAGCCCATGGAAGGTTCATGCCGCATGATCGATGAATTCGCGAAAGACAACCTGCACGGGAGACTGCGGCGGGACCGCAAGGTGCTGCTCTGGAAACTCGACGGCTTGTCCGAATACGACGCCCGCCGACCTTTGACAGCGACCGGGACCAACCTCCTCGGCCTGGTCAAACACGTGGC
>NZ_JBEZMA010000102.1:0-13829 GCF_040652415.1 Streptomyces sp. NPDC048255 | reverse complement strand
ACAAACGCGACTACATCTTCAACGGCACCCTGGCCACAGCAGCCATCGTGATCTGGCTCCGCGACCTCATCAAAGAGCCATCAGACACGGCCTAGACCAAGGGGCTGTTGCCCCGCAGCCGGGCGACGAGCTCGGCGGGCGCCTTGTCCGGCGAACCGGCGTCGTAGGGCGGCTGGGGATCGTACTCGGTCATCAGCTGGACGGTCTGGGCGAACTCGTCCCCTGCGATCCTGCCGAGCAGGGTGAGGCCCATGTCGATCCCTGAGGACACCCCGGCGGCGGTGACGTACTTGCCGTCGAACACCACCCGCTCCCCGGTGGGTTCGGCCCCGAAGCGCGGCAGCTGGTCCAGGAACAGCCAGTGGCCGGCGGCCCGCCGTCCGTCGAGCAGTCCGGCGGCGGCGAGCAGCAGCGAGCCGGTGCACACGGAGGTGGTCCAGGTGGTGGTGGCGTCGACGGCCCGCAGCCATTCGAGGACGGCCGGGTTCTTCATCTCCACCTCGGGGTGCGGTCCGCCCGGCACGATGACGATGTCGGGCCGGGTCACCTCGCCGAGCGCCTTGTCGGCGACGAGGGCGAGCGCGCCGTTGTCCGTCCGCACGGGCCCGGGCCGCTCGGCCACGAAGACGACCTCGGCGTCCGGAAGCCGGCCGAGCGTGTCGAAGGGCCCGACGGCGTCGAGGGCGGTGAAGCGGTCGTAGAGCAGTACGGCGATCTGCATGGCTCCTCCGGAGCGGTCGATGGGTCTTCTGGTGTCTGGCCGCCTGGACGGCTGTCTGGCAGGCCGGCTGCCTGTGCGGCCGGCCGGCTCTCGGCCTGGGTGGCCCGCTGCCTGTGTGGCTGTCCGGCCGGCTGTCTGTGTGGCCGGCCGGCTAGTGCTGTAGCCGGAAAGGTTTGCCGGGTCGCGTCGTCTGGTGCGGTGCATCGCAAGGCGGAGGATCGCAGCTCGTACTCGGCCGTACTCGCGCGGTCCGACAACGCGGCGAGGTGCCGTGCCAGGCGGCGCGGGCCCGCGAAGATCGCCCGGACAGGGCCTAGGGGGCGTGGGGTGTGCCGAAGCGGCGGCGGTACTCCGCCGGGGGCTGGCCCAGCGTCTTCACGAAGGCGCGGCGCAGTGCCTCCGGTGTGCCGTACCCGCAAGCGCGGGCGACCTGGGCGACGCCCGAGGAGCTCTCCTCCAGCAGGCGCCGGGCGTGCTCCACCCGCACCCGCTCCACGTACCGCCCCGGCGTCACCCCCGTCTCCGCCTGGAAGGCGCGGGCGAAGTGCCGCGGCGAGAGCCGGGCCCGGTGAGCGAGGGCCTCCACGCTCAGGTCCCCGTCGGGGTGCTCGGTTATCCACTGCTGCACGTCCCGCAGCGGCTCCCGCCGGGCCGTCTGCGCCTCCAGCTGCGCGCTGAACTGTGCCTGGTTGCCGGGCCGCCGCAGGAACACCACCAGGTGCCGGGCGATCGTCAGCGCCATGTCCTGCCCGTGGTCCTCCTCCACCAGCGCCAGCGCAAGGTCGATCCCCGCGGTGACCCCCGCCGAGGTGGCCACGGGCCCGTCCCGGACGTAGATGGGGTCCGGCTCCACCACCACGGCCGGATAGTCCCGCGCCATCTGCTCGCAGGCGTTCCAGTGCGTCGTCGCCCGCCGCCCGTCCAGCAGCCCGGCCTCGGCGAGCAGCAGCCCTCCCGTGCACACGGACACCAGCCGCTCCGCGCGCCCCCCGTACGCGCGCAGCCAGTCGGTCAGCCCCGGCTCGAAGTCGGCCGTGTAGCGGCCCCCGGGCACCAGCAGCGTGGTCCCGGGCCCCGGCCGGGCGCTCTCCAGGTCCCCGTCCGGGACCAGCGTGAGCCCGCTGCTCGTACGGACGGGGGCGCCTCCCGGCGACACGGTGCGGATCGCGTACCCGTCCCGCTCCGGGAAGTGGGCCGCGGCGGCGAAGACCTCCACCGGCCCGGTCACGTCCAGGCTCTGCACCCCGTCGTAGAGGACGACGAGCACGTTTCGCAACGACATGACCCCATGGTGTGAGACCGGGCCCCATGGCCGCAATGACGTGCCTCCCACCTTTACTGCCATCCGGGGACACACCGCCGCCCGGATAGGATCGACAAATCATGACTGCAACCCTCGTCGCCAAGAAGCTCACCGCCGCGCACGGTGAGCGCACGCTCTTCGCCGATCTCGACCTCGTCGTCGCGCCCGGCGACGTCATCGGTCTCGTCGGCGTCAACGGCGCCGGGAAGTCCACCCTGCTGCGGCTGCTCGCCGGGCTGGACACTCCCGAGACCGGTGAGCTGCGGCTCTCCCCGCCCACCGCCGCCGTGGGCCACCTCCCTCAGGAGCCGGAGCGCCGGCCCGCCGAGTCGGTACGCGACTTCCTGGCCCGGCGCACCGGCGTGGCCGCCGCGCAGGCGGAGCTCGACGAGGCGACGCAGGGCTTGGTGGACGGCACACCCGGCGCGGACGACGCGTACGCCACCGCGCTGGACCAGTGGCTGAACCTCGGCGGGGCCGACCTCGACGAACGAGCCGAGGAGGTCGCCGCCGAGCTCGGTCTCACCGTGGGCCTGGACCTCCCCATGACGGCGCTCTCCGGCGGCCAGGCCGCCCGCGCGGGCCTCGCCTCGCTGCTGCTCTCCCGCTACGACGTCTTCCTGCTGGACGAGCCCACCAACGACCTGGACCTGGACGGCCTGGAGCGGCTGGAGCAGTTCGTCAAGGGACTGCGCGCGGGCACGGTCGTCATCAGTCACGACCGCGAGTTCCTGACGCGCACCGTCACCAAGGTCCTCGAACTCGACCTGGCCCAGCAGCAGATCAACCTCTACGGCGGCGGCTACGACGCGTACCTGGAGGAGCGCGAGCGGGCCCGCAACCACGCCCGCGAGGAGTTCGACGAGTACGCGGGCAAGAGGTCCGCCCTCGAAGGCCGGGCCCAGATGCAGCGCAACTGGATGGACAAGGGCGTGCGCAACGCCCGCCGCAAGGCGAGCGACAACGACAAGATCGGCAAGAACCTGCGCGGCGAGTCCAGCGAGAAGCAGGCCGCCAAGGCCCGCCAGACGCAGCGCGCGATCGAGCGGCTGGAGGTCGTGGACGAGCCCCGCAAGGAGTGGGAGCTGCGCATGGAGATCGCGGCGGCCCCGCGCTCCGGCTCGGTCGTCGCCACCTTGCGCGAAGCGGCCGTCAAGCGGGGCGACTTCACCTTCGGCCCGGCCAGCCTGCAGATCGACTGGGCGGACCGGGTGGCCATCACCGGGGCCAACGGCGCGGGCAAGTCCACCCTCCTCGCCGTCCTGCTGGGCCGGCTGGCGCCGGACTCCGGCTCCGCCACCCTCGGCTCGGGCGTGCTGATCGGCGAGGTGGACCAGGCCCGCGGCCTGTTCCTGGGCGACGAGCCGCTGCTGGAGGCGTTCTGCGCGGCGGTCCCGGACACCGAGCCGGCCGAAGTCCGCACCCTGCTGGCGAAGTTCGGCCTCAAGGCGGCGCACGTCCTGCGCCCGGCGGCCACCCTCTCCCCGGGCGAGCGTACCCGCGCGGCCCTGGCCCTCCTCCAGGGCCGCGGGGTGAACCTGCTGGTCCTGGACGAGCCCACCAACCACCTCGACCTCCCGGCGATCGAGCAGTTGGAGTCGGCCCTGGAGGCCTACGAGGGCACGCTCCTCCTCGTCACGCACGACCGCCGCATGCTGGACGCCGTCCACGTGACCCGCCGCCTCCGGGTCGCGGACGGCAAGGTCACCGAGCTCTAGGGGGCGGCTTGACGTCCCGAGGTGCCGACCTGCTCGTGCGGGACTAGCCTTTGTGGGTGAGAGCCGCAACCGCGGAGCACGCCCCCATGGCCGGAGTCCCGCGTCGGCAGGGTTTGAGCCTCTGACGCGTGTCTGCTTCGGAACCCATGTGGCGACTGAGCCCCCTTGTGGCAGGAAAGGTGCTTCCGCACCGTCCCGCGGCTCTGCATCCGATCCGCGCTGCGCATTCTGCTTCTGCGGCCGCGGTTCCGCGCCCTCACGCCTCGAAGAGGTGCGGGGAAGCGGAGGAAAGGGAATTCCCATGCATGCACAGAGAGCGAAGCGCCTCTTCGTGGCCTCCGCTGCCGGTCTCCTGATGGCCGGTGGGGCCGCGCTCGGCACGGCCGGCACCGCCTCGGCGGCAGCCCCGACCCAACCGGTCAGCTACGTCACCGGCGGCGGCTGCGGCGATGGCGGCGGCGGTAACGGCTACGGCGGGCATCACAGCGGCTGGGACGACGATGACGACGACTACGGTTACGGAGGACACGGCCACGGCCGAGGACACGGCCACTGATTCGTCCCCTTCACTGCACACCGTGCGCGGACCCGTCACCGGGCCGCGCATCGGTCTGCCGCGGTAGCCTCAGCGCCCGCGCTCGTCCGGCCGGTCGGCCGGAGCGCGCCGGGTGCGGGCCATCTTGCGGGCCACGAAGGTGCGCGGGAGGTGGCGGGCCGCGAAGGCGTAGGCGCGGTAGCGGCCGCCGGTGATGCTGACCGGGCGGCGCAGCGCCAGATCGCGCAGGGCCCGGTCCACTACGGCGTCAGGCTCCAGCCAGACCGCGTCGCGCAGGGAGCTGACGTCCATCCCCGCCCGCTCCTGGAACTCGGTGCGGGTGAAGCCGGGTACCACCGCCAGGACCCGGACCCCGTACGGCTCCATGTCCACGCGCAGCGACTCGCTGAAGGCCGTCACCCAGGCCTTGGCGGCCCCGTACGTCCCGGTCGGCAGGAGCCCCGCCACCGAGGAGACGTTGAGGACCGCGCCCCGGCGGCGCTCGCGCAGGCCCGGCAGTACGGCGTGGGTGAGCCGCAGCGGCACCTTCACCAGCAGGTCGAGCATCCGCTCCTCGTCCTCGACCGGGCTGTAGGGGAAGGGCGCGGGCAGTCCGAAGCCCGCGTTGTTGACGAGTATGTCCACGGGCCGGGCCCGGTCGGCGAGCCGCTCGGCGACCGCCGCGCAGTCCCCCGCGTCCAGCAGGTCGGCGGGCAGCACCTCGGCGGCCGTGCCGAACTCCCGGCCGAGGGCCTCGGCGACGGCGTCGAGGCGGTCCTTGTCGCGGGCGACGAGGACGAGGTCGCAGCCCTTGGCCGCGAACCCACGGGCGAAGGCAGCGCCGAGTCCGGCACTGGCCCCGGTGATCAGAACGGTGGTCAAGGGGTCACTTCCTGGTGCTGTCGGGCAGGTCATGGGGCGAAGGCCGTGGTGGTCGGCGAGGCGTAGGCCTGGGCCACGTCCACGAGGAAGCGGGCCTCGTCCTCCAGGCCGCTGCCCTCGGCGGAGGTCTGGACGGCGGCGGGCAGGGTCAGGGCGGCCGCCCCGCCCGCCTGACCGGGCCGGCCGGCGAGCTTCGCCTCCCGGGCCTCCTTCAGTACGCAGGCCAGCGCGGCCGCGGACCGCCGCTGCTCGGGCACCCCGTGCCCGGTGACGTGGCCGCGGGCGAGTTCCTGGACGCCCGGGGCGACGTACTCCCCCAGGATCAGGATCGCGTCGCGGGTCTCGATGACCTTGCGGTAGACCAGCAGGTTGCGCGGGACCGGCGGCCACAGCAGTTCCACCACCCGGCCCGCCCGAGGCTTGTTGAGGGCCACGTGCGGTACGGCCTGGACCAGGTCGCGCCACAGCGGCCAGAGCCGCCACGCGGTGGCGATGTCGGCGGTGGTGCGGCGCAGGGTGAACAGGGTCGGAACCAGGATCGCGGCGGCGCGCAGCAGCCCGTGGAGGTTCATCAGGAGCGGCAGGGCGGGCATCGCCCAGGTGCTGCCGAAGAGGGCCTTGAGCAGGTACGCGAACCAGAACAGGCCGGCCAGCGCGGTGCCGAGGCCGAACAGCCGCAGCCCGGCGGCCAGGCCCCGGCTCTCGGTGCGGCGGCTGTAGCGCCAGCACAGGGCGACGCAGACGGTGTTGGCGATCACGTGCGCGGAGATCAGCACGAGCCAGTACGCGAGGGAGGGCACCGGGTCGCCGGCCGGCGGCATGGTGTGCGTGCCGTGCCCGGGCGCTGTCGCGTCCAGGACCAGGAGCGCGGTCAGCCAGGCCACCGTGGCGATCCAGGAGGCGAGCTGGAGCCTGCGGCCGCGGGTGGCGGCGGCCACGAAGTAGAGGACGGCGCCCGCCGACAGCACGCCGATGAGGTTGCGGACGAGGCCCACGGTGTGCGAGTAGTGCGGGTCGCGCATCGCGTAGGTGACGACGGCGGGGAGGTTCAGGGTCATCGCGGCGGCTGCGGTGGCGACGGCGAACCACAGGCCGCGCTGCTGCGGGGAGCGCAGGGCGGCGGGGGCGCGGAGCAGGACCGCGATCCACAGGCACACCACGCTGGGGACGGCGAGCCAGTCGCCGATGGCGGTGAGTTCAGCCCCCATGGTTCCCCCGCTCGGTGCGCTCGTGGCGCTCGTGGCGCGCATGCCGCTCGACGCGCTCGTGGCGCTCGTGCCGCTGGTAGCCCATCGCGGACTCCAGCCGGGCCAGGGTGTCCCCGGCCCGGACGGGCGACTGCGGGGTGGAGTTCGCCGTACGGATGCGGATCATGCTGGCGAGCATTTCCGCTTCCTGCTCCTGACGGGTGGTGTAGTTGGTGCGCCCGAGGACGACGGGGGCGTCTCCGTCCACCTCCTCGCCCTCCAGGGAGTGGTGGCCGAACAGGATGTGGCCCAGCTCGTGCAGGACGATGTGCTCCCGGTGCAGCGGGGTGGTCTGCGCCTCGTAGAAGACGTAGTCGACGCTGGCGGTGCCCACCCACAGGCCGCAGACGCCTGACTCCGCCGCCTCCTTCGGGAGCGGGTGGAGCCGGATGGGTCGGCCGCGCTGCTCGGCTATGCGCTGGCACAGCCCGTCGAGCGAGAAGGGTTGAGTCAGATCGAGATGGCCGAGAATGTTCTCGCACCTCTTGCGCAGGCTGAGTTGCGGGTGGGGCATGTGATCCCTCTTCGGACCCTTTCTCGGGCAGCGTCGGTAGGCGTGTGTGGGCATGGGCATGACGTCCTGTGCCTTCAAGGCGGCCTCGGGGAAATGCGGTCCTGAGGGAGGAAAGCGGAAGCCCGTTCGCCGGAAGACGAACGGGCGTTCCATCATGCCTACAGATCTTGTACGGGAGTTGGCAAGGCACTCCCGCCCCCGGGGTGCCTATTCGGCCATTCCGCAGGTGGACCCCGGCGCGCCGGGTGACCGCAAAGGGTCGCTCACGAGGGCCTCAGCACCTGTCCACGACACCCCGGGACACCCCCTAGCGCTTGCGGCGCTCCTCCGGGCCGGTGAGGCCGGCCCGGCGCAGGGCGTCGGCCATCGCGCTGTTGGCGGGCGCGGCGGCCGGGGCGGAGCCGCCGCCCTGCCGCTGGCCCTGGCCGCCGCCCTGCCGCTGGCCCTGGCCGCGCTGACCGCCCTGGCCCTGACCCTGGCCCCGCTGCTGCGGCGGACGGGCGCCGCCGCCCCGCCGGTCCTGCCGGTCCTCGCGCTGCCTCGGCGCGCCCGCGCCGCGCTCCGCCCCGGCCTCGTCCTCCAGCCGCAGGGTCAGGGAGATCCGCTTGCGCGGAATGTCCACGTCCATGACCTTGACCCGGACGATGTCGCCCGGCTTGACCACGTCGCGGGGATCCTTGACGAAGTTCTTCGACAGGGCCGACACGTGGGCCAGGCCGTCCTGGTGGACGCCGATGTCGATGAACGCCCCGAAGGCGGCCACATTGGTGACCACGCCCTCCAGGATCATCCCGGGGGCCAGGTCGCCGATCTTCTCCACGCCCTCCTTGAAGGTGGCCGTCTTGAAGGCGGGGCGCGGGTCGCGGCCCGGCTTCTCCAGCTCGCGCAGGATGTCGCTGACGGTCGGCAGACCGAAGGCCTCGGTGACGAACTGCTCCGGCCGCAGGGAACGCAGCACCGAGGTGTTGCCGATCAGGGCCGCCACCTCACCGCCCGCCGTCTTGCCCATGGCGCGGACCACCGGGTAGGCCTCGGGGTGCACCGCCGAGGAGTCCAGCGGGTCGTCCCCGCCGCGGATCCGCAGGAAGCCCGCGCACTGCTCGTACGCCTTCGGGCCCAGCCGGGCCACGTCCTTGAGGCCCTTGCGGCTGCGGAAGGGGCCGTTGGCGTCGCGGTGGGCCACGATGTTCTCGGCGAGTCCGCCGCTGATGCCCGACACCCGCGACAGCAGCGGGGCGGAGGCCGTGTTGACGTCCACGCCGACGCCGTTCACGCAGTCCTCGACCACCGCGTCGAGCGAGCGGGAGAGCTTCACCTCGGACAGGTCGTGCTGGTACTGGCCGACGCCGATCGACTTCGGGTCGATCTTGACCAGTTCCGCGAGCGGGTCCTGGAGGCGGCGGGCGATGGAGACCGCGCCGCGCAGCGACACGTCCATGCCCGGGAGTTCCTGCGAGGCGAAGGCCGAGGCCGAGTACACGGAGGCGCCGGCCTCCGAGACCATCACCTTGGTGAGCCCCAGCTCGGGGTGGCGGGTGATCAGGTCCCCGGCGAGCTTGTCGGTCTCGCGGGAGGCCGTGCCGTTGCCGATGGCGACCAGCTCGACCGCGTGCTCCTTCGCGAGGCGGGCGAGCTTGGCGAGGGACTCGTCCCACTTGTTGGCGGGCACGTGCGGGTAGATCACGTCGGTGGCCACCACCTTGCCGGTGGCGTCCACGACGGCGACCTTCACGCCGGTACGGAAGCCCGGGTCCAGGCCGAGCGTGGCCCGCGTGCCCGCGGGGGCAGCCAGCAGCAGGTCGCGCAGGTTCGACGCGAAGACCCGTACGGCCTCGTCCTCGGCGGCGGCGCGCAGCCGGGTCCGCAGGTCGATGCCGAGGTGCACCTGGATCTTCGTACGCCAGGCCCAGCGGACCGTGTCGGCCAGCCACTTGTCGCCGGGGCGGGCGCGGTCCGCGATGCCGAAGCGGCGGGCGACCATGCCCTCGTAGGTGGACGGGCCGGGGGTCTCGCTCGGCGGCTCCGGCTCCAGGGTGAGGTCGAGGACGTCCTCCTTCTCGCCGCGGAGCATCGCGAGGACGCGGTGCGAGGGCAGGGCGGTGAACGGCTCGGCGAAGTCGAAGTAGTCGGCGAACTTGGCGCCGGCCTCCTCCTTGCCGTCCCGGACCTTCGCGGCGAGCCGGCCGCGGCCCCACATGCGTTCGCGCAGTTCGCCGATCAGGTCGGCGTCCTCGGCGAACCGCTCGGTGAGGATGGCACGGGCGCCCTCCAGGGCGGCGGCGGGATCGGCGACGCCCTTGTCCGCGTCGACGAACGCGGCCGCGGCGGCGGCCGGTTCCACCGACGGGTCGGCCAGCAGGCCCTCGGCGAGCGGCTCCAGACCGGCCTCCCGGGCGATCTGGGCCTTGGTGCGCCGCTTGGGCTTGAAGGGCAGGTAGATGTCCTCCAGCCGGGCCTTGGTGTCGGCCGCGCCGATCCGCGCCGCCAGCTCGTCGGTGAGCTTGCCCTGCTCCCGTACGGAGTCCAGGACCGCAGCCCGCCGGTCCTCCAGCTCGCGGAGGTACCGCAGCCGCTCCTCAAGGGTGCGCAGCTGGGCGTCGTCGAGCATCTCGGTCGCTTCCTTGCGGTAGCGCGCGATGAACGGCACGGTGGAGCCGCCGTCGAGCAGCTCGACGGCGGCCTTGACCTGCCGCTCCCGTACGCCGAGCTCCTCGGCGATCCTGCCTTCGATGGACGTCGTCACGATCGGGTTCCGCCTGCCTTCGTTTGCACTGGAAGGCTGCCAATTGTGGCAGGTGGCGGTGGCGGACCGCGGGAGCCCTGCCCGTCAGGCCTTGCCCATGAGGTCGCGCGGGAAGGCCCCGGCGGTCACGGCCTTGACGACGAGGGCGCCGCCGAGCTCGGTGAGGCGGGACAGGCCGTCCGCGCCGAGGTGCTCGTAAGGCGCCGCGTCGAGGCGGTCGGTGTCGCTCTCCAGCCGCTCGCGCAGGGCGGCGCCCGCCTCGGTCAGCTCGCCGGCGGCGTCGAGCACGCCGCGCTCGCGCAGCCGGCCGGCCGCGGCGTCCAGGTCGGCCTGCGTCCAGCCTCGCATGCCCTTGAGCCACTTCGGGGTCATGCCCTTGCCGGTGGCGGTGTGGCTGACCAGTGCCTCGACCGGGTCCAGGCCGGCCATGAGCAGGGCGGCGAGGTGGCCGTCGCCGCGGTGCTCGCGCAGCAGGGTGGTGGCGTGCCACAGGCGCAGGTGCGGCTCCTGCGGTACGGGCAGGTCGGCGTGGGCCGCGTACAGGGTGCGGGCGTGCCGGGTGCAGCCCTCGGTGGCGCGCATGGCCAGGTCGGCCGCCTCGGCGAGCTCGGGCGACGCTATGGTCTCGGCGCCGAGGAGCCGGCGCAGGCTGCCGTCGGCGGCCCGCAGCCGGGCGGCTAGGGCCTGCTCGGGGGTGGTGGTGTCCCAGACGGCGGGCAGGTGCCGGGCGACGAGGTCGTGGCGGTAGTTGTAGAAGGTGGCGGTGACCGCACCGGCCCCGACGGCGCCCATCGCGGCGGAGCGGTGGGCGAGGTTGACGGCGACGGGGTCGGTGATCCCGAGGGCGGCGAACTCCTTGGCGATCTCCGGCGAGAAGTAGACGGTGGCGTGCAGCGGGTTGATCGCGGCGTGCCAGCAGCGTCGGGCGGCGAGGGGGTGAAGGGTCATGCGCCGCAGGTTACCGACTGTTCGGTACGTCGGGTAGGCCAAGACACCGCGGCGCTGCCGGGCGTACGGACGCGGGGCCGGAACGCCGGCTACGCCGCCCCAGGGCGTACGGACGCGGGCCGGTACGCCCGGTAGGCCCGGGCCGCGCGGCGCTGCCGGGCGTACGGACGCGGGGCGACCGACCCCGGCCGGTCCGGCTCGATCCAGCCGATCCGCGCCGCGCACACGGCTGCCGCGCGGGGGCTGCCCCGGCCTCGCCGGACCCCCGCCGATACGGTGCGCGGACGCCGCCGGGATCGGGGTCCGCCGGCCCCGCCGCAGGCCAGGGGCTACGGCGGCCCGGAACCCGGGCGCCGGCGGGGCCCGACGGACGGGCGCCGCCGCCGGCTCCGCCACCGCGCCGCGCGCAGGCGCGTGACGGCCGAATGGCGATCGTGTGACAGGAGTGGTCGTAGACATGACCTGGGGCGCCGAGGGTGAATACGGTCGAGCGACGAGACCTTGAACCGAGCTGTCTCCCCTACCACTTGGAGTCATCCGTGCACCGCAAAGTCATCGTCCCGGGCGTGCTCGCCGCCTCCCTCCTGCTGGTGATCCCGGCATCGGCGGCGAGTTACGGCCCGGGAGCCCCGGGTATCGGCGACCCCTACTACCCGGCCAGCGGCAACGGCGGATACGACGTGTCCCACTACGACCTGCGCCTGCAGTACCAGCCGAAGACCGACCTCCTGGAGGGCACCGCCACCCTGCTGGCCACCGCCAAGCAGGACCTGTCCCGCTTCAACCTCGACTTCGGTCTCAAGGTCAGCGAGATCCGGGTCAACGGCGTCAAGGCGAAGTTCGCCACCTCCGGCGCCCACGAGCTGGAGGTCACCCCGGCCAAGCCGGTGGCGCGCAACACCCCGCTCAGCGTCGTCGTCAAGTACGCGGGCAAGCCCTCCGAGTTCAAGGTCGACGGCTGGTCGGCCTGGGCGCGCACCCCGGACGGCGGCGTGGCCGCGCAGGAGCCGGATTCGGCCGTCTGGTGGTTCCCCAGCAACGACCACCCGCTGGACAAGGCCACCTTCGACGTGTCCGTCAACGTCCCGGACGGCACCCAGGCCATCAGCAACGGCGTGCTCCAGTCGCAGACCTCGAAGCTGGGCTGGACCCGCTTCAACTGGCGCTCCAACAAGCCGCAGGCCACGTACCTCGCCACCCTCGCCATCGGCAAGTTCGACATCACCACAGACAAGACGGCGAACGGGCTCCCGGTCCTCAACGCGTACAGCAAGGACCTCGGCGACAACGCGGGGGCGGCGCGCGCGAGCGTCGAGCGGACCACCGAGGTGGCGGAGTGGCTGGAGGGGGTCTTCGGGCCGTACCCCTTCAACGCGCTCGGTGGCTACGTACCCAATGTGACCAGCGGCTTCGCCCTGGAGACCCAGACCCGGCCGTTCTACAGCCCGCGCCAGTTCAGCAACGGCGCCAACGTCTCGGTGGTCGTGCACGAGCTGGCCCACCAGTGGTACGGCGACAGCGTGTCCGTCGAGGGCTGGAAGGACATCTGGATCAACGAGGGCTTCGCCCGCTACAGCCAGTGGCTGTGGTCGGAGAAGGAGGGCGAGGGCACCGCGCAGGAGCTCGCCGACTGGGCCTACGCCTCACGCCCGGCCGAGGACCCCTTCTGGCAGGTCAAGCCCGGTGACCCGGGTCCGGAGAACCAGTTCCACGGGGCCGTCTACGACCGGGGTGCGATCGCCCTCCAGGCGCTGCGCAACGAGATCGGCGACGAGAAGTTCTTCCAGATCCTCAAGGGCTGGCCGACCGAGCGCGCCCACGGGAACGCCAAGGTCGGTGACTTCGTCCGGTACGCGGAGAAGGCCTCGGGCAAGCCCCTGGCCCAGCTGTTCGAGACCTGGCTGTACACCCCGGGGAAGCCGGACGCCGCCGCCCTGAACCCCGCGGCGCCGCAGCCGTCGGCCCGTTTGCTCCAGGCCGCGCCGTCCGCCCCGGCCGCCCCGCAGGCGGAGCCGAAGTCGTGGAAGAAGATCGCGGCGACGAACTCGGTCCACGAGCACGACGGCCACTGAGTCCCTCAGCGGGCGGCGCCGCGCCATCGGGCCCGCGCCGCCCGCGCGATGGGCAGGTACCGCAGCCGCTCGGGCAGCAGCGGTACGAGGAGCCGTACGGCCGTGCTGAAGCGGCGGAGCCTGCGCTCCTGGGCCGGGCTCCACTCCAGCCCGATGGCCGCGCGGGCCTCGGGCGGCATGTACCCGACGGTGACGAAGGCCCGCAGGCGCAGGAACGCCGCCCGCAGCACCGGCCAGGTGAGCCGCAGCAGGAGCCTGACGAGGGGCCCGCCGACCTCGGGCCGGGGCAGGGGCACGTCGGTGGCGACCAGTTCCCGGGCGACCGCGGTCGGCTCGATCTCCTCGGCGAGCATCCGGCCCCAGTACTCCCAGTACTCCTCGATGCTCTGCGGCATGTCCCGGTCGTGGATGCCGAGGATCCGGCCGACCTGGAGCCATTCCCCGTAGAGCTGCCGCTCCTGGGCGGGGGTGAAGCGGCGCAGCAGGTAGCGGCCCGCGTACAGGTAGACCGGGAAGCCGGTGGCGTGCACCCAGCCGTAGCAGGCGGGGTCGAGGGAGTGGTAGCGCCGGCCCCGGGTGTCGGTGCCCTGGATCTCCTTGTGCAGCCTGCGGACCCGGCGGCCCTCCTCGACGGCCTCCTCGCCGCCGTACACCCACAGCTGGACGGAGCGCAGCGAGCGCTCGCCGCGGCCCCAGGGGTCGGTGCGGAAGACGGAGTACTGGTCGACTCCGGCGGCGATCGCGGGGTGGGCGACCTGCATCGTGAAGGCGGCGGGGAGCATCAGCAGGGCCCGGACGTCGCCGGCGACGGTCCACAGCACCCCGCCGGGCGGCGGCGGCTCAGGGTCGCCGCGGCGGCCGGTCCGGGGGCGCGTGTCGCCGTCTGCGGGCTGCTCCGTCGTACTCATGTGTCCAGTATGACCGGCTGCGTTCGGGGGTCTCCCCGCGATGTCTCGGTCCGGACAGAAAGTCGCTGCACGGGTGTTACCCAGAGGTAACCGTGGCTGCTTGGATGGCGGAGCCGATCTTCCCCCGCAGGAATGATGGAGTCCCCCATGTCCCAGAGCTCCCCCCGCCGTCACCGCGCCGCCGCCGCTGCCGTCGCGGCGGTCGCCGCCGGCGCGCTGGCCGCCACCAGCGCGCCCG
>NZ_JBEZMA010000101.1:0-15485 GCF_040652415.1 Streptomyces sp. NPDC048255 | reverse complement strand
TCGTACTTGGCCGTACTCGCGCGGTCCGACAACGCGGCGAGGTGCCGTGCCAGGCGGCGCGGGCCCGCGAAGATCGCCCGGACAGGGCCTAGGGGTTCCGGGAAGGGGTGGCGCTCAGCGGCAGCAGGCTGGGGCGCTTCGCGGTGCGGCCGTCGCCGGAGGACCGGCCGCGCAGCCTGCGTCCCAGCCAGGGGCCGAGGAACGCGGCCGCCCAGCGCAGCTCGGCCGCCACGGCCGACCGGCCGGGGGCCGCCTGCGGCGGCAGGGGGAGCGTCCAGGTGTCGTCGCTGCCGGGCAGGCCGACGGCGTGGGCGATGGCCGCGGCGATCCGTTCGTGGCCGAGCGGACTGGCGTGGAGCCGGTCCTCGGTCCACATCCGGGGGTCGGTGACCGCGGCCGGCCGGGCGGTCTCGGCGACGGTGACCCCGTGGCGGGCGGCCGCGGCGCGGATGCGGTCGTTGAGGTCGGCCACGCGGGGCCCGACGGGTCGGGCCAGGGGCACTATCTTCCCCAGGTCGGGGAAGGTCACGGTCACCACGTGGGCCCCGGCGGCCGTGAGCGCGGCGAACATCTCCTCCAGGTGCCCGGCGACCTCGGCGGCGTCGAACCGGGGCCGGAGCATGTCGTTGACTCCGGCGACGACGGTGGCCAGGTCGGGCCGCAGGGCCAGGGCGGGGCCCAGCTGCTCGGCGCGGACCTGGCCGGCGAGGCGTCCCCGGACGGCCAGGTTGGCGTACTGGAGGCCGGGGTTGACGGCGGTGAGGTGCCCGGCGAACCGGTCGGCGAAGCCGCGCAGGCCCATGGTGTCGTCCCCGTCGCCGAGGCCCTCGGTCTGGCTGTCGCCCAGGGCGACGTAGCGCAGGTATTCACCGTTCGGCATGGGTCGTCTGCCTTTCTCTGAGGATTGCCGCGCTCCGGCGGCACCAGTCCCGGTGGCCCTGTTCGAAGGCGATGCCGCGCATGCAGGTCAGGTACCCGCCGATCCGTTCGCCGCGGAGCAGGAACTCCTCCTCGGCCATGTCGCCGCGCATCTTCCGCAGCACCTTGCCGAGGAGCTCGATCTTGGCGTCGGCCGCGGACGCCCGCTCTTCGAGCTGTTCGATCACGGGCGCGGTGCCGATCCGGTCGGCGGTCTGGACCTTGACGATGAGGTCGTCACGGATGACGGAGGGCTTCGCCGCGGCCGCCGCGAACTTCTCCAGCTCGGCGCGGCCGGCGTCGGTGACCTGGAACAGGCGCTTGTTCGGCCGGGCCTCCTGGACCACCTGACGGCCCTCGACCAGCCCGTCCTTCTCCAGCTTGGCCAGCTCTGTGTACAGCTGCTGGGGCAGGGCGTGCCAGAAGTTCGCGACGCCGATGCCGAACGACTTCGCCAGCTCGTATCCGCTGTACTCGCCGTCCAGCAGCGCCGCCAGAACGGCATGTCGCAGGGCCATCGCAGCCGCCCCTTCCCTTTCCTCGTCAGCCCCCGCATCATACTCATGAAAATGACTAGTCAATTCCTTGAGTACCAGGAGGGGTCATGGAGACTGCCGAACGCTTCCGCGCCGCCGTGGAGAAGCGCGATCTCGCCGCGCTGGAGGACCTGTTCACCGAGGACATCCGGCTCAACAGTCCGGTGAAGTTCACCCCGTTCGAGGGCAGGCCCATGGTGCTGGGGCTCTTCGGGGTCCTGCTGCGGGTCTTCGAGGACCTCCGCTACGTCGGACGCTTCGAGGGAACGGCCGAGACCGGCGCCGACGGCGAGCACGCCCCGGGAGTGATCCTGCCCTTCCGGGCCACGCTGGACGGCAAGGAGATCCACGGCATCGACCTGCTCCAGTTCGACGAGACGGGCCGGGTCAAGGAGTTCACGGTGATGGTCCGCCCGCAGTCCGCCGTGCAGGTCCTCGGCGAGGCGGTCCTGGCCGGCCTGGTCGCCGACGGACTCGCCTAGGACGTGCTCTCGGATCTTGCCGGGCCGTACGGGGCCGAGGGGCCGACACCGTTGCCGGCCCTCGTCGGAGTCGTCCAGCACCCGCCCTAGCCCGCGTCCCGCAGGATGTCCTGACTCGCCTTCTCCGCCAGGACGAGCGTCGGAGCCATGATGAAGAGCCCCGGGATGCGCGGGAAGGCCGAGGCGTCGACCACACGGATGTTGGCCGTGCCGTGGACGCGCAGCCGGCCGTCGAGGACGGACGCACTGCGGCCGGCCGGTCCGACGGCGGCGGTGCAGGAGGCGTGGTGTCCCCAGGCCTCACGCCGGATCCATGCCGCGAGCTGGGCGTCGGTGCTCACCCGGGGCCCGGGAATCTCCTCGGTCACGGTGTCCACGAGGCCGGCGGCCTTGCGGTTCATGTTGCGGATCGAGCGGATCGCTTCGATCATGGCGGCCACGTCCGCGTCGCCGGCCCTGCCGTCGTCCATGGACCGGAAGTTGATGTCCGGCTGCCGGGTGGGGTCGCTGGAGGCCAGGAGGACCGTCCCGGTGCGGTCGGCGGCGTAGCCCTTGAGGACCAGCCAGGAGAAGTGCCGCTTGTCCTTCACGGCCTTGGTGTCGAACTCCGGCACGTACCCGGCGAAGTTCCCGGGTGCGGCGAAGACGAACATCTCGGGGTGCGCGGAACCCTTTGAGGCCCGTCGCTTCAGTCCGGTGACCACGCCGTTGGACGCGTAGGGGGCGGCGGCGCGCCGCACCGGGTCGTTCCACTCCGTCAGGCACGGGTCGTCGTGGTCGCGGAACTCGCACTGCGCGAGTGCGGTGAGGTCGCGGTTCAGCCGCGAGACCACCGAGACCTCGTAGCGGTCCTGGAGATTGCTGCCGACTCCGGGCAGGTCCAGCCGGGCGGCGATCCCGTGCCGGGCCAGGTGCTCGCGGGGTCCGATGCCGGAAAGCATCAGCAGCTGGGGGGTGTTGAAGGCGCCACCCGCGACGATGACCTCACGTGTCACGCGGACGGTGCGGCGCAGCGCGGAGCGGTCGGCATCGGTGAGCGGGCGGGCATCGGAGAACGCCTGGTAGAGGTGGCGGCCGAGGAGGAACTCCACTGCGACGGCGCGCAGCGCGCCGGGGCTTCCCTCGAGGACGAGGCGTTCGGCGAGGGCGTCGGTCGCGATGGCGAGGTTGGCGGGGTGACGGGCCTGGACCTCGAGAAGGCGCTCGCGGACGGCGTACCGCTTGCCGGCCCGGGCGGTCATCGGGGTCATGAAGGCGCCCTGGGCGCTGCGGTCCACATTCGACTTGGAGTTGACGTCCAGGTCGAATGCGGAGGCGGCGTTGCCCGCGGGCAGGGGTTCGGTCGCGGCCGCGAGCGACAGCTTGTCGAGGAACGCGTCCCGCAGGGCGAGGACGGGACTGGGCCGTTCGGCCGGCTGCCAGGAGAGCACCTTCCGCCAGTGGGTGTCCCACATGGTCTTCGGGTCCCAGCCCGCGTCGCCGGTCAGGTCGCGGATGTACGCCCAGTCCGAGTGCTCCGGGTACATGAGGATGGCGGCGTTGTGGGCGGTGCAGCCGCCCAGGGTGGCGGAGCGGGGGTAGAGGACCCCCTTGCCGGGTACCCACTGGCTGCCGTGGGCGGCCTCGTCGGTGTAGTGGCGTACCCACATGTCCCAGCTGATCTCGGGGTCACGGGCGGCCTTGAGCTGGAATCCGGGGACGTCGTAGTACGTCTGGTTGCCGTGCGGCGGGCCCGCTTCGAGGACGAGGACGGAGTGTCCCGCCTCGGCGAGGTTGGCGGCGACGCTGCCGCCACCGGGTCCCGATCCGATGACTACGTATTCCACTTCGTCGGGAAGGTCCGCAGTCGTGCGCAGCGAGGCCGCGGCGGCGGGTGCGGACAGGCCGGCGGGCAACGCGGTCACCGCTGCGCTGACAGCGGCACCGAGGACCGTCCTGCGGGCGAGGTGCGGGGCGGAGCTGCGAGGGGAGGATGTCATGGCCCCTCTCTAGCGATCAATCACGCAGCGTGACGATGGCTGGGTGCCGCAATTGGTCCGTTCGGCCTACGGGGCTCACCCGCCCGGGTCGGCACACCGCGGAACGCGCTGCGCGGTGCGGAGTGGATGTGCGAGGAGGGCTGTTGTCCAGAGCGGACGAAAAAAGGAGCGGGAAAAACCCGCTCCTGGCCACTCTCAACTTATAGCGCACAGGGGGGCTTGCGGCAAGGCCCGGGTGCTGCCGCAGAATCGCAGGCCTCAGCACATACCTGCGGACATGGTGGTTTCGATGATTGACGTGATCGTGGTCGGCGGCGGACCGACCGGCTTGATGCTGGCCGCCGAGTTGCGGCTGCACGGGGTGCAGGCGCTCGTGCTGGAGAAGTTGACCGAGCCGACCGCGCAGTCCCGCGGGCAGGGTTTGCACGCGCGCAGCGTCGAGATGATGGATCAGCGCGGCCTGCTGGACCGGTTCCTCGCGGTCAGTGAGAAGTTCCAGATCGGCGGTCTCTTCGGCGGCATACTCAAGCCGTGGCCGGACCGGCTGGACACGGCGCACCCGTACGGCCTCGCCACCCCGCAGCCGGTCACCGAGCGCCTGCTCAACGAGCGTGCCCTGGAGCTCGGTACCGAGATCCGGCGCGGCTGCGAAGTGGTCGGGCTGAGCCAGGACGAGAACGGGGTGACCGTCGAGCTGGCGGACGGCACGCGGCTGCGTTCGCGCTACCTCGTGGGCTGCGACGGTGGCCGCAGTGTGGTGCGCAAGCAGCTCGGCGTCGATTTTCCGGGCGAACCCGCGAAGGTCGAGACGCTGCTCGGTGAGATAGAGGTGACGGAGGATCCGGCGACGATCGCGGCCGTCGTCGCGGAAGTCCGCAAGACCCAGCTGCGGTTCGGCGTCGCCCCCGCCGAGGACGGTGTGTGCCGCGTCGTCGTGCCCGCCGACGGCGTGGCCGAGGACCGTGCGACGGCGCCGACATTGGAGGAGTTCAAGCAGCAGCTACGGGCCTTCGCGGGCACCGACTTCGGTGTGCACTCACCGCGATGGCTGTCCCGGTTCGGCGACGCCACCCGGCAGGCGGAGCGCTACCGGGTCGGCCGGGTGCTGCTGGCCGGCGACGCGGCGCACATCCACCCGCCGACCGGCGGGCAGGGGCTCAACCTCGGCGTGCAGGACGCCTTCAACCTCGGCTGGAAGCTGGCCGCCGCGGTCAACGGCTGGGCGCCGGAGGGACTGCTGGACAGCTACCACTCCGAACGGCACCCGGTGGGCGCCGCCGTACTGGACAACACCCGCGCGCAGATCACCCTGCTGGGGACCGATCCGGGTGCGACCGCACTGCGGGAGCTGTTCTCGAAGCTGATGGACTTCGAGGAGGTGAACCGTTACGTCACCGGGATGATCACCGCGGTGGAAGTCCGCTACGACTTCGGCGAGGGCCACGAACTGCTCGGCCGGCGGATGCGGGACGTGGAGCTGAAGCAGGGACGCCTCTACGAGCTGATGCACGGCGGCCGCGGGCTGCTGCTCGACCAGACCGGCCGGCTTTCGGCGGCGGGCTGGGCGGATCGGGTCGACCACGTCGTCGACGTCAGCGAGGAACTGGACGTACCCGCCGTGCTCCTGCGGCCGGACGGCCACGTGGTGTGGGCCGGTGAGGACCAGGAGGGTCTGCTCGGCCGGCTGACCGCCTGGTTCGGCGCCCCCGCGAGCTGAGCGCGCGGCCTGGCGGCGGCCTGCGCGCCGCCGTCAGGCCTGTGCACCGCCGAAATCGGGCAGGACGAGCGAGCCGTCCGGGGAGAGGGGGAATCCCGGGTTGTACGCGACCTCCCAGGCATGGCCGTCGGGGTCGACGAAGGCACTGGAGTAGAAGCCGATCTCGTTGACCGCCGCGGGCTTGGTGACGGTGCCGCCGGCCCGCTGGACGACGGCGAGCAGCGCGTCCACCTCGGCTTCGGACCGGACGTTGTGGGCCAGGGCGATCCCTCCGAACCCGCTCCCGGGGCCGGGCCCCAGTCCGCAGTCCTCGGCCAGCTTGCCGCGGTCCCACAGGACCAGCCCCAGCCCTCCGGCCTGGAAGAAGACCGTCTCTTCGACCTCCTGCCCCCGCCAGCCCAGGGCCTCGTAGAAGCCCTTCGCGCGGGCGAGATCAGAGACCCCGAGAGTGACCAGGGTGATGCGCTGTTCCATCCGGTCACGGTAGAGCAGCCGACCTGCCGGAGACCGCCCCGCCACCCCGCCAACCCTGCGCCGGCTCACGTAGGTGACAGACCGGAAGAAGGGGGGAAGCCGGCTCGCCCCAGGCATCGGCGACGACCGGCGGAGCGGTGCGGGTCGACGGCGGCTACGTGGACTCGGTCCTCCCCTGAGGCCCGGGCGCCCGGCCGGTCCCTCGGCCTGCGGGACGCGAGCAGGGCACTGGTGGCGGGCCTTCGGTGGTGGCCGTCAGTCCCCCGCGGGGGCCGCCGTGTGGCCTGCCGCGCCGCCGCAGCGCAGGGAGTCGGCGGTGACGGGGGCGCCGTCGAGCGTGTTGCGGTCATAGGTGACGGTCTTGACCGCGACGGGCCGGGCGCCGACGGTGACGTCGAAGGAGTTGTCGTGCTCCGGGACCGCCTGGAGACGGGCCCCGGGCAGCGCGGCCGCGAGCGTGGCCGCGTCCGCTTCCCTGCCCGGGGCGTAACGGATGACCGGTGGCCCGTCCGGGCGTACGGACGGTGCGGTCTTCGAGGTGTCAGTGACCACGAACCCGTTGCGGCTCAAGGCCTCGGCGACGGCCGCGTCGTCCACGCGGACGGTGATCCCGGCAGGGTTGGTTCCGGCCGGGGTTTCCGGAACGGGCTGGATGCGGGTGTCGCCCGTGACAGGGCGGTCCGCGCGCAAGGCGTCCCACAGGGCGGCGGATCGGCTCTCGTCCCACACCAGGGTGGAACCCACTCCGGGCACACGGTGGTCGAAGAGCCGGATGGGTACGGTGGCGAACTCGGTGCGGTCCGGCCGGAGTCGGCCCAGCGCCCAGCCGATGCGGACCAGGTCGCCCAGCCCGGTCCGTTCGTCGGTGCGTACGGACTTCAGCAGGGTCCTGGCCGTGCGGGCGGCGCTGACCGGTCCGGACAGGGCGCCCTCGGCGGTGAGCCGGGCCAGCAGGTCGTTGACCATGCGCTGCTGGCGGCGGACCCGGCCGAGGTCGCCGGGCCGCCCGATGTGCCGGGCCCGGGCGTAGCGCAGGGCCCCGTTTCCATCGACGCGGTGGACGCCTGCGGCGATGTCGAGGCCGGAGCCGTCGTCCTTGAGGGGCCTGTCCGTGCACACGGTCGCGCCGCCGAGGTTGTTGACGGCCTGTTCGAAGCCGGTGAACCCGGTTTCCAGGTAGTGGTCGACGTGCAGGCCGGTGGCCTTCTCGACGGTGCGTACGGTCAACGGGCCCGCGCCCAGTGCGAAGGCTCCGTTGATCTTTCCGAGGCGGGGCGGGCCGGGGACGGCGGGCGGTTGTGCCGGGTCGGCGTACTGGACGTAGGAGTCGCGGGGGATGGAGACGATGCTGGCGCGGCGCATGTCCTCGGAGAGGTGGACGAGCATCATCACGTCCGTGCAGTTGCAGCCCTTGCCGCCCGCGTGCAGACGTCGTTTCTCGGCGGCGGACAGGCCCGCGCGGCTGTCGATGCCGACGACGAGGATGTTCGTGCCCCGGCTGCCGTCGCGGCTGTCACGCTCGGCGGAGAGGGCCTGGGAGCCGGTGTACGAGCCCGCGGCGAGGGTGGACAGCAGCGTGAGGGCAACGGTGAGTCGACGCATCGCACATCCCTGAAACGGGGCAACAAGTGACAAATCGTCACGCTAGCGTCGGAGAGTGCGGGCGGTGGAGCTACACGCCGGAAGCCGCGGCCGGCCGTGTTCCCATCGGTGGGGCGGCCGGATCGTCCTGCGCGCGAGAAGGGCCCCCTGCCCGCCCATGCCCGCGGTGGGTCACGCGGCCCGGCCGCGTCCCGCGGTGGTGAGGGCTTCGGCCAGCTGGTCGTGGGTCATGGTGGAGCGGCCCGGGAGGTTCGCGGCGGCGGCCCGCTCGTAGAGCTCGGCCTTGGTGAGGGACTGCAGCGACGCCCTCTTCGACGTGACGCGCTTCTTCGCGGACGGGGCCGCCTTGCGCCGCTTGCCGCCGCCGGACCCCGCCTTCGCGCCGGTGTCCTTGGGGCTGCGGGCCCGGTCGACGCTGGCGCGCAGCGCCTCCATCAGGTCGACGGCGCCGGTGGCCTTGGCCGGCGGTTCCGCCTTCTCGACGCTCTCGCCCGTCTTCTTCGCCTCGATGAGCGTGGCGACCTTCTCCTGGAAGGTGTCACGGAAGGCCGACGGGTCCCAGTCCGTCGACAGGGCGGCGATCAGCTGCTCCGCCATCTTCATCTCCCGCTCGGCGACCTTCACCTTGCCGGGCAGGTCGGGGATCTGCTCGCGGGGGTCGCGGATCTCGTCCGCCCAGTGCAGGGTGTGCACGGTCAGGATGCCCAGCTGCTCATCGGCCTTCAGCGCGACGAGGTACTCGCGGCCGCGCATCACCAGGGTCGCGACCCCGGCCCGGTTCGCCTTCGCCAGGGCCTTCTGCAGCAGTGCGTACACCTTGCCGTACTCCTTGCCCTTCGGGCCGAGGTAGTAGGTCTTGTCGAAGAAGATCGGGTCGACCTGGTCCAGGTCGACGAACCCGGTGACCTCCAAGGCCTGCGAGCGCCCGGGCGCGATCTCGTCGAGCTCCTCCGGTTCGACGAGGACGTACTCGTCTCCGGTCTCGAACCCCTTCACGATGTCGTCGAGCTCGACTTCCTTGCCCGTCCGCTCGTTCACGCGCTTGTTGCGGATCCGGTCGGAGGTGCCGCGTTGCAGCTGATGGAAGTGGATCGTGTGGCTGTCGGTCGCCGTGTACAGGCCCACCGGCAGGCTGACCAGCCCGAACGACAGGACACCCGCCCACACCGGACGTGCCATGGATGTCACCGTCCTCAGAGAACCGGGGGATGTCAGGCGCCTACCCGCCCCCGGCCACCGCACTCGCCTCCCCGCCGGCGGTCGGGATCAGGTCGGGATCAGGCGGGATCACCACGGCGGGAGCCAGGAGGGACAAGGGTGTGGCCGCTGTCTCCGGATCGCATGTGCAAGGCGCGCGATATCGGGTAGGCGCAGCCCGTGAACGCTTCCCTTGCGCTCGCGGCCGCGTGGCTCCGTGCCTGCGGCGTTCGACCGACCAGGAGGACCCCATGATCGTCCTCGGCATCGTTCTACTCGTCATCGGCCTGCTCACGGGACTCAACATCCTGTGGACCATCGGCATCATCCTCGTCATCGTAGGAGCCATCCTGTGGGTCGTGGGCGCCCTCGGCCACTCCGTCGGCGGCCGTAAGCACTACTGGTAGCCGTCCCGTCCCAGCGCGGCGAGGACACCCTGATGGACTCGACGAGGACGACGGCCCGCCGGGTACTGCGCGAGTACGGCGAGACGTACACGCACGAAGCCGGTATCCAGCTGCGGAACACTCCGGCTCCGCTGTATCAGCTCCTGGTGCTGTGTGTGCTGCTGTCGGCGCCGATCCGTGCGGCGACGGCGGTCGCGGCGGCCCGGGAGCTGTTCGCGGTCGGGCTCCGCACCCCGCGGAGCATGGCGGGGTCGGAGTGGCAGGACCGTGTGGACGCCCTCGGGCGTGCGCACTACCGCAGGTACGACGAGAGCACGGCCACCGCCCTGGGTGACGGTGCGCAACTCTTGCTGGAACGCTGGCACGGCGACCTGCGCAACGTCCGGGACGAGGCCGGAGGTGACCTCGTACGCGTACGGGAACTGCTCCAGGAGGTACCGAGGATCGGCCCGACCGGCGCCGACATCTTCTGCCGCGAGGTCCAGGCCGTGTGGCCGGAGCTGCGGCCCTTCGTCGACGGGCGGGTGCGCGGGGCGGCGTCCGGCCTCGGCCTGCCCCGCACGCCGAAGGCCCTCGCCGCGCTCGTCCCACCGCGCGAGTTCGTCCGGCTGGCCGATGGGCTGGTCCGCGTGAGCCTGACCCCTGACGCGGCCGACAGGCTGCGCGGCGCTTGACGGGGCCGGGCGGGCGAGCGGTCCTCGGGAGCGCCGCGGCACGGGAGCCGGGGCGACAGGGACGGAGGTGGTAGCCATGGACGCCAGGGCGGGCCCGGCCGCGGGCCCGGCCGCAGCCGCGGGGCAGGACTACGACGCGAGTCCCTATCTGCCCTCACGCGGCGGCCTGGCAGGTCTGCGGCGGGCGGCGGCCGATTGCAGGGGGTGCCCCCTGTTCCAGGACGCGACCCAGACGGTCTTCGGCAAGGGGCCGGCCTCCGCGCGGCTGATGCTCGTCGGCGAGCAGCCCGGCGACCAGGAGGACCTGCGCGGCGAACCGTTCGTGGGGCCGGCGGGTCAGCTGCTGCGGCGGGCGCTCGACGAGGCGGGGCTCGGGGACGAGGACGCGTACGTGACCAACGCGGTCAAGCACTTCAAGTTCACGGAGGCTCCGCGCGGCAAGCGCCGTATCCACAAGGCGCCGAGCCTGCGGGAGATGACCGCCTGCCGCCCCTGGCTCGCCGCGGAGCTGCGGCTGGTCGACCCCGACATCCTGGTGGTGCTCGGCGGCACCGCGGGCAGGGCCCTGCTCGGCTCCTCGTTCCGGGTGGGTGAGCGGCGCGGGATACTGCTGCCGATGCCTGCACCGCAGGGTGCGGGGGCGGGTACGGGGCACGGACAGTTGCTGGCGACGGTGCATCCGTCGGCCGTCCTGCGCGCGGGGGACCGCGAGTCCGCCTTCGCGGGTCTGGTCGCCGACCTGTCCGTGGCCGCCACGGCGCTGGAGTGACCTGCCATGGAGATGCGTCTGCGTCTTCACCTCGATCAGGACGGCCACTCGATCACCGTGTGGTGCGGTCGCCCCGGGCAGCCTGTCGAAGTCCTCGTCGACGGCAAGGTCATCGCCACGGGCCGCGAGCGGCGGTCCGGGCTCACCACTCTCCCGGGAGTCGTGGCCGGCGACCCTCCCAAGGTGTTCACGGTCTACCTCAGCCGTCCGGCGGGGCCCGATCGTGAGCCGCTGTGCACCCTGGACATCGACGGCATGCGCTACCTCATGCCCGAGGTTCCCCTCCCCCGCCGTCCGGGCCGGACGCGGCTGCGTCCGCCGCCGGCCACCACCCCCGCACAGTTGCTGGCGCGGCTGCTGCAACGGCATCGCGAACAGCACGCCGCGCCTCCCGAAGGCCAGTGACGGCGGCGGCCGCGCCCCCACGCGCAGGCGGCTCGTCTGCCCTTCTTCCCTGATCAGCCCACCGGGATCGCCAAACCACGGCCCTGCGGGTTTCATCCGGTCGGCCCAACGGAATGGCCTCTTCGGGCCTGCCGGGCTCTGATGGATACAGGCCGCCTCCGCCGCCTCCACTCACGCCACCAGCACCGAGGGGATCGCTATGTACAGAATGTGCGCCGAGGCCACAGCAGGTCAGGGTGAACTCCTGTGGCACGTCCTCGCCCAGAACACGACCGACCACACGCTGTGCGGGAAGCACACCAGTGGGGAGGACCCCTCGCCCATAGCGGCGTCGGCCACCGCCGACCGGTACTGCCCGCCCTGCCTGGCAGAGTTCCGCTCGGCCATCCAGCAGCATGCGGATCTGGCCCAGGGCCCCAGGGCCGCCGGCAGCCAGTAGACGGACACACGCCCCACTGGTGGGGCGCGGCCCGGTGCTGTGGCACAGCATCCCCGACGCGGCCGTTCCCGGCCGTGCGCGGGTAGCCGCAGGCCGGGCACCGGTCCGCCGCCTGAAGAGGACCGGGCGGCGGACCGGTGTCAGGAGGATTCGCCTCAGCCTCGCGCGGCCGCGGGCTTCTTCGCGTGCACCCGCACGTATTCGGGCCCTCCCCCACCCCACGAGATCATCTCGGTGGGCGGGGCCAGGACTGCGTCCCAGTTGCCGGTGATGGCCAACCTGCCTCCTCGATGTGACCGCCGCCGGTCCATCAGCGGTTCCCGAGACAGGCTGCCCCCGGCGCGGACCGCACTCACGGCTCCGGCGAGGTCTCACTCGCCCGGCGGACACCACGCCATGGCATGGCACAGGACCCGGCCTGACGGCAGTGGCGCGGAGCTTTGGCCTCCGTCTGGCAGGTGATTGACTACGCCGCATGGATCTCGCACAGGCGTTCCCTCCATTCGACCCCGAACTGCGTGTGGCGCTCGCGGCTTCGGCGGACGAGGCGCGCGAGCCGTTCACCCCGGAGAACCTGGCGGCCCGGCAGGAGCGGGATGCCGCGGCACGGCCCCGGCCCACGGTCGGGGACCTCCGGGCGGACGGCCGCTTCGAGGTGGACGAGCTGCGCGTGCCGGGAGCACCGGACGGGCACGACGTCACGCTCGTGTGCGCCCGGCCCGCCGGGATCGCCGGACCTCTGCCGCTGCTGTACTACATGCACGGCGGCGGAATGATCATGGGCAATGCGTGGTCCGTGCTGCCGCGGCTGCTTCGGGAATGGGCTCTCACGCTGGAGTTGGCCGTCATCTCCGTCGAGTACCGGCTGGCGCCGCACGCGCGGTACCCGGGACCGCTGGAAGACTGTTACGCCGGACTCGTCTGGGCGGCCGAACACGCGGCCGGACCGGGCATCGACGCGGACCGCGTCATCATCGGAGGAAAGAGCGCCGGCGCGGGACTCGCCGCGGCGCTCGCCCTGCTCACCCGTGACCGGGGCGGGCCCACGCCGATCGGGCAGTTGCTCCTGTGCCCGATGCTCGACGACCGGAACAACACCTTCTCCAGCCACCAGATGGCCGGCATCGACACCTGGGACCGGACCTCGAACGCAACCGCGTGGCAGGCGCTGCTGGGCGACCGGTACGGCGCTGCGGACCTGCCGCCCTACGCGGCTCCCGCTCGGGCCACCGATCTGTCCCGGCTCCCCCCGGCCTACATCGAGGTCGGGTCGGCCGAGACCTTCAGGGACGAGGGCGTGGCCTACGCCAACGCCATCTGGCAGGCCGGTGGCCAGGCCGAACTGCACGTATGGCCGGGCGCCTTCCACGGCTTCGACACCTTCGCACCGCAGGCAGCTCTCAGCCAGGACGCCCGCGATGCCCGGTCCCGCTGGCTCCGGCGCATCCTCACGCAGTCCGAAGCGGGCAGCGGACCCGCCTGCTGACCACCGGCGCGCGGTCAGGGTTCGATGAGGCCGACGCGGATGGCGTAGCGGGTGAGTTCGAGGCGGTCGCGCAGGCCGAGTTTCTGGAGCAGGTTCGCGCGGTGGCGTTCGACGGTCTTGGGGCTGATGACGAGGAGGTCGCCGATCTCCTTGGAGCTGTGGCCCTCGGCGACGAGTTTGAGGATCTCCTCCTCGCGTTCGGTGATCGGCCGGTCCGGCAGCGGGCCGCCGCTGCGGGCGCGGTCGAGGTAGGTGCGGATGAGGGTGGTCTCGGCGCCGGGGTAGATGAACGGTTCGTCGCGCAGGGCGGCGCGGCAGGCTTCGACGAGGTCCCGGTCGGCGACGGATTTGAGGACGTAGCCGGAGGCTCCGGCGCGCAGGGCTTCGAAGAAGTACTGCTCGTTGTCGTACATGGTCAGCATCAGGATCCGCAGGCCGGGGCTGGTGCGGGCGAGCTCGCGGGCGGCCTGGAGCCCGGTCCGGCGGGGCATGGCGATGTCGAGCACGGCGAGGTCGATGTCGAGGCTGCGGGCCTGGGCGACGGCTTCGGCCCCGTCGGCGGCCTCAGCGACCACGTTCAGGTCGGGTTCGGCGTCGAGGATGAGGCGTACGCCGCGGCGGACGAGGGTGTGGTCGTCGGCGAGCAGTATGCGGGCGGGCCCGGTACGCGGCTGGGTCATCGCGTTGCCCCTGTGACGGCGGTGGTCTCGGTGATGTCGAGACGGACCTGGGTGCCGCCGTTCGGGCCCGCGCCGATGGCGAGTTCGGCGCCGATCAGCAGGGCCCGTTCGCGCATCCCGCGCATGCCGGCGCCCTCCGGCGCTTCCCCGAGCCCGTGTCCGTTGTCGCGGACCAGCAGGCCGACGCCGCCGTGGGGCAGGGGCCGCAGGTGCAGCTCGACGCGGGTGGCGCCGGAGTGCCGGGCCGCGTTGGTCAGGCCCTCCTGGGCCACGCGGTAGAGGACGAGTTCGGCGGCCGGGTCCAGGTGGGGCAGGCCGGGGGTGATGTGCGCGGTGGCGCCGAGGCGGGGGGTGGTGAACTCGGCGGCCAGGGAGCGCAGTGCGCTGTGCAGGCCGAGTTCCTCCAGGACACCGGGGCGCAGGCGGCGGGCGATGCGGCGGATCTCGTCCAGGCTGGCGCGGGTGGTCTCCTGGGCCTGGTGCAGGTCGGCGCGGACCGGTTGGGGGGCGCGGTCGGCCGCGTGCTTGAGCTGGAGGAGGACGGCGGTGAGGGTCTGGCCGATCTCGTCGTGGAGTTCCTGGGCGATGCGCTTGCGTTCGGCCTCCAGTGCGGTGAGCACCCGGCCGCTGCTGGTGGCCCGCTCGGTTTCGAGCCGGTCGAGCATGGCGTTGAAGGTCCGGGTGAGTTCGGCGATCTCCCCCTCTCCGGCGACGGCCGGGCGGGTGCCGGGTCTGAGGAGGTCCGCGGTGGCCATGGCCCGGTTCAGTCTGGCGAGCGGGGCCAGGCCGACCTTGAGGAGCACCGCGTTGATGACCAGCATCGCGGCCAGCCCGCCGAGCAGCACGAGCGCCTCGCCGAACAGGACGGGGGTGGAGACGGTGACGGGGCCGAGCAGCAAGGCCACCGCGACGGCCAGCACCCCCGCGTACAGCAGGAAGATCCGCCAGTACAACGACACGGCCCCACGCCCTTCCGGCCGGTCCCCCAGCAGTTGCTCCACCCGCCTCGTCCGCCGCCGCGTCCATACGCTCTGACCTGCGGCGTGGCCCACTTCCCCGCCCCATCCTCACCGAAGCGGAACGTTCCTGTCCATCCGTGCCGACACCCATATTCCGGGCACGCGGAAAGTGGCACGATGAGCCCGCCGAGCGGCTCCCACCTGCCCGCGAGCGAGCCGCCGCAGCAACCGCAACTTCACTACGCACTACGCACGGAACGAATACGAGGGGGGACAGCAGTGCCTGCTCCACGGATGCGCACGACACCACTGCCCGGCATCGGGGTCCAGTACGACCTCACCACCCGCGAACACCGCCACCTGTCGGTGATCGCGCACCGGGACGGCACGCGGACCGTGAACGTCTACCGCGGCGACGACCCGGACGCGTGCGCGCAGTCGCTGCATCTGAGCGGGCCGGAGACGGCCGCGCTGATCGACGCGCTGATGCCGGCCCACCACAGCCCGAACCTCCTGCACACCACCGATCTGGGCCTGGTCGCCGAGCGGATCGTGCTGTCGGCGCACTCGTACTGGAACGGGCGCCTGCTGGGCGAAACCCGGATGCGGACCGAGACCGGCGTCTCGATCGTGGCCGTACTGCGCCGCGCGGAGGCCCGCCCCTCCCCCGCGCCGGACTTCCGCCTCGCCGGCGGGGACACCCTCATCGTCATCGGCACCCGTGAAGGCGTCGACGCCGCCGCCGCGATACTCGGACGGGA
>NZ_JBEZMA010000100.1:0-16988 GCF_040652415.1 Streptomyces sp. NPDC048255 | reverse complement strand
CGCAGAACCAGCAGTGCACCGAGAACTCCACCCAGGCCAAGGGCGACGAGCCGCTCTCGCACATCCTCAGCAACATCCCGGTCCTGTCGGGCAACCTCTCGGCCGGCAGCTGACGCGGTTCCCCTTGCGAGCCGGGGCCTCGGACGCCTGCGCGAGTGCCCACGGGGCCCCGGCTTGTTCCTTCCGGATCCATGGATCCGCCCCGTCCGCAGGCACCCGACGGCCACGAGGCCGTCCAGGTGGGCGCCGGTCTTCACATCACAGAGCCTTCCGCCCGGCATCGGGCGGAAGGCTCTGTGGCGTTTCAGAAGGGCTTCGTCGGCAGGTACTTGCCGTCCAGGGTGATGACGGCGCGCTCCCCGCCCTCGGGGTCGGCGACCTTCCTGACGTCCAGCCTGAAGTTGATCGCGCTGATGATGCCGTCGCCGAACTGCTCGTGCACCAGGGCCTTCAGGGTGGTCCCGTAGACCTGGAGCATCTCGTGGAAGCGGTAGATCGTCGGGTCGGTCGGTACGGCGCCGGGGGCCGAGCCGCGGGTCGGGACCGTCCGCAGGAGGCGGACCGCGTCCTCGTCCAGGTCCAGCAGCCCGGCGACCGCCTCCGCCGCGGACTGCGGGAGGGCGTGCTGCCCGAGCAGGGCGGCGGTGACGAAGGCGACCGACAGGCCGGTGGCGTCGGCGAGCTGCTGCCAGGACAGGTCCCGGCGGGTCTTGGCCTCGACGACGGCGACGGCGAGGGACTGGCGGGCGGTGGGGTCGAGCTGGGCGTGCAGCATGGAACGGGGTCCTTCCGGGAGGGCGTGCGGGTGGGTACGGGGTGGGGGAGTACGGGTCAGACGGACAGGGCGGCCGGGCGGTCTGCGGCCGGGCGGTCCGAGGCCGGGCCGACCTCCGCCACCCGGCCGGTGGGGATGTCGTAGACCCAGCCGCGCAGCGTGAGGGTCCCTTCGGCCCGGGCCCGGGCGACCGACGGGTGAGTGGCCAGGTTCGCCAGCTGGGCGCGGACGTTCTCGCGGACCAGCGCCGCGACCCGGTCGGCGCCCGCCCCCGCCGTACGGGCCACCGAGGCGTCGGCGTGGCGCAGCCAGCCGGCGACCGAGGAAGCGGCGCCCAGGTCCCGGCCCTCGGCCAGTGCCGTCATCGCGCCGCAGGCCGAGTGCCCGCACACGACGACACAGCTGACCCGGAGGACGGCGACGGCGTACTCGATGCTGGCCGTCACCCCGTCCGGGACCGGCGCGTAGGTGGGGACGAGGTTCCCCGCGGTGCGGATGACGAACAGCTCGCCCGGTTCGCTCTGGGTGATCAGCTCCGGCACCACACGGGCGTCCGAGCAGCCGATGAACAGCGTGGCCGGCCGGTGCGTGTCGGCCAGCTCCGCGAAGAGGCGTTCCTTCGCGGGGAACACCTCCCGCTGGAAGCGTGCGACACCGTCCGATAGATCGTGCATGGTCACTCCCCTGGTGGGATGCGCCCCGCGGGGCTTGACGTGTTCCACCCTGCACGACCTGCATCTATTGTGTCCAAGACGCAATATCCATCTCTCCTATCGATGCCATCTATAGTTGCCTCATGGCCCTGGAACTGCGTCACCTGCGCTACCTGATCGCGGTCGCCGAACACGGCAGCTTCACCCGCGCCGCGGAAGACCTGCGGATCTCCCAGCCCACCTTGTCCCAGCAGGTCAAGCAGCTCGAACGGGCCGTCGGCGCGCAGCTGTTGGACCGCACCGGCCGCGCCGTACGGCTCACCGACGCCGGGGAGACCTACGTCCAGCACGCGCGCGCCGCCCTACGGGAGCTCGCCACCGCCGAGCGGGCGGTCGTGGACCTGGCCGACCTCTCCCGCGGCCACCTCCGCCTGGCCCTCACCCCCACCTTCACGGCGTACCTCGCCGGCCCGGTCGTCGCCGCACTCCACACGACCCATCCCGGCATCACCCTGGAGGTCCGGGAGATGCCCCAGGACCGCATCGAGGCCGGGCTGCTCGCCGACGAGCACGACCTCGGCCTCGCCTTCCACGGCCCGCACCTGCCGGGGATCGCCGCGACGGCCCTGTTCACCGAGACCCTCGGCCTCGTCACCGCCACCAGTGCGGCCGGCGGCGGCGAAGCGGAGCCCGCACCCGTGCCCGTACGGGACCTGGCAGGGCTCCGACTGGCGCTGCTCAGCGGGGACTTCGCCACCCGCGGGCACATCGACGCCTATCTCGCCGTACACGGCGTGCGGCCGCACATCGCGGTCGAGGCGAACTCCGTCCAGGCCCTCACCGAGATCGTCCGCACCACCACCCTCGCCACCGTGCTCCCCGACGCCGTCACCGACGACCACCCGCACCTGCGCCCCGTCCCCCTGGACCCCGCCCTCCCGCCGCGTACGGTCACCCTGCTGCGCCGGGACAGCGCCTACGAGAGCGCCGCGGCCCGTGCCTTCACCGCCCTCACCCGCAGCCTGGTCCGGGCCCGCGGCTACCGTCCGGCCTGACCCCGGCGGGCCCGGTCACAGAGCCGACCTCGTGACATTTGGCCGCCGTACTGCTCCCAGAGCGCAAGGGTTCTTGCACGGCCGGAGCGACGGTGTCTAGCGTCGGGCCATGAGCACCGAGCCGCAGCGTTTCGAGATCCTGTTGGTACCCGAGCACGTCAAGAACCGGACCGGCGCCCCCCAGGCGGACCACCCCCTGCGATCGGCCGTGGTCGTGGCGACCGGGGACACGGGTGCATCCGGCTACCCCCGCTACACCGGCGAGGGCATGGAGGCCGACATCGACCCGGCCACCCGCACGGTCGAGGCCCTGCTCGTCGACGGATCGGAGCTGGACCCCGGGCTGACGGCCCTGATCGCCCCCGAGCCCGGGAAGGGAACCGGCCGGCGGCAGTAGGGCCCGCCAGCGCAAGGGGCGCTCCCCGCCGGTCCGGGCCCCGCCGCCGTGCCGCGGGCGGCGGCCCGCGTCACCCCGGGACGGCCGGGGCCGCCGGGGCGACGCGGTGCCCACTGGACTTCGGCCCGCTCATCAACGCCGCCAAGGCCAAGGAGCTCACCGACCACGCCGCCGAAGCCGTCGAGCGGGGCGCCGTCCCGCTCTTCCGCGGCCGGCTCGACCCGGCCCGCTTCCTCCCGGGCCAGGACACCTCCGCGTACGTGGCCCCGCTGACGCCGCTGAGCCCGCCGGCCTCCTCCCCGCTCCACCACGCCGAGCCTTCGGGCCCGTGGACTCCATCGTCCTCGTCGACACCGAGGCGGAACTGCTCGCGGCGATGAACGCCTCGGGCGGGGCGCTTGTCGCCACCCTGTCCACCGACGACCCCGCCACCTTCGCCCGCCTCGCACCCCAGATCCGCGCATTCAAGCTCGGCCACGGCAAGCCCCGCTCGCGCGGCGACCGCGAGGAGCTCTTCGGCGGCTCCTGGCGCGGGGCCTTCGTCGGGGGCGAACTGCTCGTGCACGCCGTCACCGAAGGACCCGACGGCGAGCGCCTGCCGGGCAACTTCCCCGAGTACCAGCTGACGCCCTGAGGAACCCCTGGCCGGGCGACGGTGTCCACCGACCGGTGGACACGAGGTTCAGTCCGCCGGACGTCACGGCCACCGCACCCCGCGGACCAGGATCGGGGCATGAGCCAACTCCACGTCCGCATAGCCCGATGGAGCGCCCGGCACGCCGGACGCGCTATCGCAGGCTGGTTCGCCTTCGTCCTCCTGTGCCTGGGTGCCGGCATCGCCGTCGGCACCCACCAGGCCACCTCCGAGGACTTCCGCGTCGGCGAGGCGGGCCGCGCCGAGGCCGTCGCCGCCGAGGGCGGCCTCGAACGCAAGCCCACCGAACAGGTCCTCGTCTCCGCCCGGCCCGGCGCACCGCACCGGCCGGAGGAAGCCGCCGCGGCGGCCCGGGAGATCACCGACCGGATGCGCGCCCTGCCCCAGGTCGCCGAGGTGGCCGCCCCGCTGCGCTCGGCCGACGGCAGGACCCTGATGGTGCCGGTGGTCATGAAGGGCGCCGAACTCGACGGGAAGAAGAACGTCGCCCCCCTGCTCGAACAGACCGCCCAGGTGGCCGCCGGCCACCCGGACCTGGTCGTGGAGGAGACCGGATCCCCGGCCATCAGCAAGGGCGTCAACGACCAGCGCGGCAAGGACCTCGCGCTCTCCGAGCGCATCACCCTGCCGCTCACCCTCGTCACCCTGCTGCTCGTCTTCGGTTCCGTGGTGATGGCCGGAGTACCGCTGCTGCTCGCGCTGTCCTCGATCGCCGCCGCCCTCGGGCTCTCCATGGTCGCCTCCCACCTGCTGCCCGACGCCGGGGTCGGCACCAACATGATCCTGCTCATCGGCCTCGCGGTGGGCGTCGACTACACGCTCTTCTACCTCAAGCGGGAACGCGAGGAGCGGGCCCGCGCCCGGGGCGGCCTCAGCTCCGAGGCGCTGGTGGAACTGGCCGCCGCGACCGCCGGACGGGCCATCGTGGTCTCAGGACTCGCGGTGATCCTCTCCACCGCCACCCTCTACCTGGCCGCCGACGTCATCTTCTCCTCCCTCGCGACGGGCACGATCCTGGTCGTGGCGGTCGCCGTGGCCAGCTCGCTGACCGTACTGCCCGCCCTGCTGGTGAAGATCGGCAACCGCACCGAGCGCCGCGCGGCCCGCAGGGCCGAACGCCTCGCAGAGCGCGGCACCCCTCCCCGCCCGCGCCGCGCGGAACGCCGCCGCAACAGCCGGAACGGCACGGAGGCCCACGCGGACGCCCACGCGGACGCCGGGCGGCTCTTCCGCGTCCTGCTGCGCCCCGCCCGCACCCGCCCCGCGCTCACCCTGTGCCTGTCCGTACTGGCCCTGCTCGCCCTCTCGGCGCCCGCCCTCGGCCTCAAGCTCGTCGACCCGGGGCGGGACACCTTCTCCCGCGACATCCCGGCCGTGCAGGTCTACGACCGGCTGAACGCCGCCTTCCCCGAGCGCACCACCCAGCACCGCGTCGTCGCCCGCGCCACCCCCGAACGAGCCGCCGAGGTCCGTCAGTCCTTCGCCGACCTCGGCCGACGGGTCCAGAGCGACCCGCTGTTCGCCCAGGGCGCCGAGCCGAGGATCCTCGCCTCCGCCGACGGGCGGACCACCCTACTGGAGCTGTCCGTACCGTTCACCGCGACCTCGCAGCAGGGTGCGGCCTCGCTGAACCGGCTGCGCCAGGACCACCTGCCCGCCACGGCCGGCGCACTGGCGGGCGTGGAGACGGCGGTGTCGGGTGATGTGGCGCGCGGCCGTGACTACGTGGACCACGAGCGGGCCAAACTGCCCCTGGTCCTCGGCTTCCTGCTGCTCGTGACTTTCCTGATGACCCTGTGGGCGTTCCGCTCGGTGGTCATCGCCCTGACCGGAGTCCTCCTCAACCTGCTGTCCGCGGCGGCCGCGCTCGGCGCCCTCGTCGCCGTCTTCCAGGGCACGTGGGCCGAGGGCCTGCTGGCCTTCGACTCCCTGGGGGCCATCGCCTCCCGGGTGCCGCTGTTCCTCTTCGTCATCCTCTTCGGCCTCTCCATGGACTACCAGGTGTTCGTGGTCAGTCGGATCAAGGAGGCGCGCGACCGCGGGATGCCCGCCCGCCAGGCGGTCATCGACGGCATCGGCCGCTCGGCGAAGGTGGTGACCAGCGCCGCGATCGTGATGGTGACCGTGTTCGGGGCCTTCGTCGCCCTGCACCTCACCGAGATGAAGCAGATGGGCTTCTGCCTGGCGCTGGCCGTGCTGCTGGACGCGGTGGTGATCCGGCTCATGGTCCTGCCCTCACTGATGCTGCTCCTCGGCGAGCGCGCCTGGTGGCCGCTGCGCCCCGCACGGCCCGGGAGCGGCCACCTGCCCGACGCGCCGGCCCGGCAGAACGTAGGCTGACGATCATGCTTCAACGGCCACAGCGCGGCGACCCGTTCTGGATATGGATGCTCCACTGGTGGGACATCACGTCGTGGGCGGTCATCGGACTGCTGATCCTGCTCACCGCCGTCGCCGACCTCCCCGGCGCGACGAAGTACGGGTCGCTGGCGCTGCTGGTCCTGCTCGCCCTCAGCTACGCGACCGTCAGGCGACGGCCCGGAAACCCGGTGCGCGGCGCCTACGCCCACCTGTGCGTCCTGCTCGTCGCCCTGGGTGGGCTCTCCTACCTGCGCGACGGGTACGGAGTGCTCTACACCCTGGCGCTCCCGCAGTTCGTGATCTTCGTCAACAGCCTGCGCTCCGCGATCGTGTTCAGCGGCATCGGCGCCGCGGCGATCACGATCGGCGGCACCCTGCGCCAGGGCTGGAACACGGACCACCTCACCACCAACACCATCTCCTCCCTCGCCGTCTACGCGGTGAGCGTGCTCACCGCCCTCCTGACGCCCCGGGCCCTGGAGTTACGGGACGAACGCGCCCAGCTGCGCGCCGAACTGGCGAGCACCCAGCTCAGCCTGGCCGAGGCCCACCGGCTCCAGGGCGCGGCCGAGGAACGCGAGCGGCTCGCCCGGGAGATCCACGACACCTTGGCCCAGGGCTTCGCCTCCATCATCGTGCTGGCCGAGGCGGTGCGCTCCGGCCTGGAGAGCGATCCGGCGCGCAGCGCCCAGCAGTTGCTCTCGATCGAGCAGACGGCCCGCGAGAACCTCGCCGAGGCCCGGATCCTCGTCGGCTCCGCCCCGCAGAGCGGACTCGCCCCGGGCTCGGTCGCGGCGACCCTGCGCCGGACGCTGGACCGCTTCACCGAGGACACCGGGCTGCCCGTCACCGCGGACCTCGCCGAGGTCGCGTGCGACCAGCCCACCCGCATCGCCCTGCTGCGCTGCACCCAGGAGTCCCTGGCCAACGTGCGCAAGCACGCGGCCGCCTCCACGGTGGACGTGGTCCTCGCGCAGGCCCCGTACGGCGTGGAACTGGAGATCACCGACGACGGCCGCGGCTTCGTCGTCGCGGACTCCCGCGGTTTCGGACTGAACGGCATGCGCAAACGCCTCGCCGAACTCGGCGGGGACCTCACGGTCACCAGCTCGCTCGGCGACGGCACCCGCATCCTCGCGACCATCCCCACGAACGGTGAGGAATGACATGACCGGTACGAACGACAAGCCCCTGCGCGTCGTCGTGGTGGACGACCACACGGTGATGCGGGCGGGCGTCGTCGCCCTGCTGGCCTCGGAGCCCACCGTGGACATCGTCGGCGAGGCCGGCGACGGCCGGGCCGGCGTGGAGCTCGTGGAGCGGCTGGAGCCCGACGTGGCGCTGATCGACCTGCGGATGCCGGTGCTGGACGGGGCGAGCGCCACCGCCGAGATCGCCGCCGGGCGGACCCGGACCCGGGTGCTGATCCTGACGACCTATGACACCGACGAGGAGATCGAGCGCGCGGTGGAGGCCGGCGCGATCGGCTACCTGCTCAAGGACACCACCCGGGAACAGCTCGTCGAGGCCATCCAGTCCGCCGCGCGCGGCGAGACGGTCCTGGCCCCACGGGTCGCGGCACGGCTGGTGGCCAGGATGCGCAGGCCGGCCGCCGTGGCGCTGACGGCCCGTGAGGTGGACGTGCTGAACGCGGTCGCCGACGGCCTCTCGAACGTGGAGATCGGCCGCCGCCTGGTCATCGCGGAGGCCACGGTCAAGACCCACCTGCTGCGGGTCTTCGCCAAGCTCGACGTCAGCGACCGTACCCACGCCGTGGTCGTGGCCCTCGAACGCGGACTGCTGGTGCGCGGCTGACCCGTACGGTCCGCTCTGCGCAGCGGGCCGAGCCTTGCTTGGCGCTCAAGGGTATGTCCGTTATGTTCGGTCGGACCGAACCGAAGGAAGAGCCTGCTGATGACCGGCCTGAACCTCGACGCGCAGACCGCCCTCGTCCTGATCGACCTCCAGAAGGGGATCCTCGGCCTGCCCGTCAGCCGCCCCGCCGATCAGATCCTCCAGAAGGGCGTCCGGCTCGCGGAAGCCTTCCGGGCCAGGAAGCTGCCCGTCGTCCTCGTCAGGGTGGCCTGGTCCGCGGACGGCGGGGACCTGCCCGTCGCGGCCGCCGACCGGCCCGGCCCGGCCGCCGCGCCGCCCCCGGCCTTCTCCGAGTTCCCCGCCGAACTCCCCGCCGAAGGCGACATCATCGTCACCAAACGCCACTGGGGTGCCTTCACCGGAACCGAGCTCGACCTCCAGCTGCGCCGTCGCGGCGTCCACCGCATCGTCCTGGCGGGCATCTCCACCAGCGCCGGCGTGGAGTCCACGGCCCGGACCGCCTGGGAGCACAGCTACGAACTGGTCTTCGCCGAGGACGCCACCGCCGATACGGACGCCGACTCGCACGCCCACACCTTCGGCAAGATCTTCCCGCGCCTCGGCAAGGTCAGCAGCACCAGCGAGATCATCGCCGCCCTCGCGGCCCTCGACTGACCGGCCGTCGGCGGGCGCCGACGGCCGGTCAGCTGCCGGGTCAGCGGAACAGCATGGAAGCGTCTCCGGCGGCGGTGGTGACCGAGCCCGGACACAGGAAGCTGCCCGAGGTCTTGGTCGCCGTGAAGGGCCGGTTGACGTACTTGCGGGTGGTCCCCTCCCGGTCCCAGACGAGGTTCGTCGCCTTGTACCGGCAGGAGATGAAGCTCTGCTTGCCGGTGATGTCGATGAGGTCGGTGTTCGCCACGGCGCCGGTGTCGTCGAAGGTGAAGGAAGGGTTGTTGTTGAGGGCGGCGGTGATGTTGCCGTCGCAGGTGAGGTTGCCGCCGGGCTTGTTGACGGTGGTGCGGTCGACGGTGAGGGCGCTCGGCGGGGCGGCGCTGGTGCTCGCGCCGGTCCAGGTGCACGTACTGCCCGCGACGACGATCACGCCGTCGGCCTTCAGGTCGACCGCGGGTCCTGCCGCGACCGCCGACGAGCTGCCGGTGACGGTTGCCGCGATCGCCAGTGCGGCCAGTGCGGTGAGCGTGGGGATGTACCTCATGTCGCTCCTCCTTGCCACGTCCTTGTGGGGGTGAGACGAGGCCCCGCGGGCCTCGCGGGAGTGCGCCACGGAGCGTGGCACAGGGACCTTGAATTGTCAGGGGCAGGTCAAAGACTGGCTTGATGGCGTCCCTGTGACAGGTCGGCCCGCGCCCGTACCGCCCGCGGCCGGTCCCCGCCCGCCGGGCATAATCGGCAACCTTGCCCGCCCGTAAGGGAAATGGAGACCTCTGTGATACGTCCGACCCCGCTCGCCGCCGCTGCCGTCGCCGTCGGCCTGCTCGCACTGACCGCCTGCGGGAGCACCCGGGCCGCGGACGGTGGCGGCACGCCGTCGGCGGCCTCCGCCACCGGGTCCCCCTCGCAGTCCGGGTCGGCGTTCCCTTCCGCGTCCGCGTCCGCGGACCGAGCCGCCGACGCGGCGGCCGCCAAGGCCGCGCACGACAAGGCGTTTCCGGACATCGCGGCGCGCTGCGCGGCCGAGGGGGCGGCGGCGACCACCGCCGCGTCCGGCGCGCCGGACGCCCTGCCCACGGATCCCGAGGCGGCCAAGCACGCCGAGAACAACGCCTTCAAGACGCAGGCCAAGCTCACGCCCGAGGCCCGGTGCCGGGGCGAGGCCCACGCACTCCGCATCCAGAAGGCCCTGGCCGGTCCCGGCGCCGCCACGCCGGCCACCGAGGAGGGGCTGACCTCCGCGCTGACGGCGATGGGCTACGAGATCGCCGCCGGCGACGTCTACCGCAGCGGCGGCGCGCTGGGCTTCGCCTACGCCATCAAGGGCGTCGGCCCCTGCGTCACCGGATGGCTCGGCAGCCCCGCCAAGGTCGAGGCCCACGGGGTGTACATGGAGGGCGGCTGCAAGGAACCGCGCGGCGGCCACTGAGCGCGGGTGCCCGGCGCACCGGACCGCCCGGCATGGACCGGTGCCGGTATGAGCCGGCACGCCCTGCGGGGGCGCGTCGGGCCCTGCCCCAGGCACCGGCCACTCGGCGGACTGACGTAAGTTATCCCCCGGCCCGAGGAGCCGGCCGGATACGAAGCGGAACGAGCACGAGCAGAGCACGGACGGGAGTGGGCTGGACATGGCGCGACGCGGACGTGCGGAAGCGGACCGGGACGTCACCTCCGGTCCGCCCGCGGTCCTGGGCTCCGGCATAGCCACAGCCGCCGACGGCGGCGGGGCGACCTCGGGCTGGCTGCGCCTCGGGCGCGACGGACGCCTCACCGCCTACGCGAGCTGCGCCGAGGGCGTGGTGCGCTGGACGGAATCGGCCCCGGGCTCCGACCGCTGGCAGGGGCCCGACCTGTTCCCCGTAGAGGGCTGGACCGGGCGGTTCACGCTGGCGCAGGACTCCCACGGCTTCGTCTGGTTCGCGGGTACGCGGCAGCGGGACGGGGCTCCGGACGGACGTGAGTTCGTCATCGCCGCCCAGTACCAGACCGGTCGGCCGCTCAGCGACTGGCGCACGGTGGGCAATCCCTTCCCGGCGGACGCGCAGGCCCCGCCGCCGGGAGATCCGGTGGTCCTGTCCGACGGGGCCGGCTCGCTGCACGTCGTCGTCGCCCGGTTCGGAGCCGGCGTACGCGGCCGGACCCAGTACCCCGACGGCAAGTGGGGCGATTGGGTGGACTACCAGGGCAAATGGGTGCGCGGCTCCGTCGCGCCGCTGGTGACCTCCCAGGGGCGCGCGGAGTTCCTCGCCCCCTTCCGCGGCGGGGCCTCGTACTGGAGCCAGGGCGCGCCCGGAGCCGACTTCAGGTGGCTGGGGCGCATGGAGGCCGATGCCGTCGAGGGGACGTACAGCTGCCACGAGACGGGCCCCGGTTCCGGCACCTACTTCTGGCGCCACCCGGCGGACGGCAGCGTCATCGCCTACCGCCCGCAGGCCCCCGCCGGGCCGGGGCGCCAGCTGAGGTCTCTGGGCGGTTCGGGTGGAATCGGCCCGGTCGGCGTCGTTCGTACCCACATCAACGGGTATGACTGCACGGTCCTGTTGCAGCGGGGGGCCGAGGGGTACCCCGAAATCGCCGCCTACCCCACGGAGGGTGAGCAGTACGGGGCCTGGTGGGCCCCCGTGGGCGACCGGTGCGCGGGGCTCCCGGCCGTCGCGCTCGACGCCCACGGCTCGGTCGCGATCGCGATGATCGATGCGGACGGCGGACTGCGGATCGCCCGGCAGGATCTCGCCGACCCGGGCCTCGCCTTCGGTCCCTGGCGCACGGTGGGGTGACTTTCCTCACCGGGGTGCGGGTCCGAGCCGAGAGGAATGCGCCGGTCCGCACACGTGGGCCTGAACCGGTGGGAGTTGGCGGGCCGACCGCGTCCGGAACCCGGTCACGCATTCGCACCTGTGAAGGCGTAAGGGGGCGGTGCCCCGTCTCACACTTGCCCGCCGTTCATCAATTGGCTTACGCTGCGCAGGCCCTGTGAGGATCGCATAAGTGTGCGGATCGCAGGCTCAAGGGCGGGGTGAGTGTGCGGGGGCGGTGCGTGGCCGGGATCAGGGGCGGGGTCGGCGGCGCGTTGCGGCAGCTCGGCGCGCTTCGGCGACGAGTATGACGATCGAGGAGTTTTCTGAGTGGCAGGTACGCCCCGCCTGAGTGTCGTCGTTCCGTTCCAGGATGTCGAGATCTACCTCGAGGAATGTCTGGAGTCGATAGCCAGGCAGACGTTCCGCGACCTTGAGGTCATCATGGTCGACGACGGCTCGACCGACTCCTCGACCGCGATCGCCGCTGACTTCTCCCGCCGTGACCCCCGGTTCAGACTGCTGCGCCAGGAGCCCATGGGTCCGGGACATGCCCGTAATGTCGGCATACGCGTGGCTCATCCCGAGGCCGAGTTCCTGGCGTTCGTGGACGGCGACGACGTCATTCCCGAGTACGCCTACGAACTGCTCGTGCAGACCCTCGAAGGCTCCGGATCCGATTTCGTCTCCGGCAACGTGCAGATGATGAACTCCACCAAGAGGTGGCAGTCACCGCTGCACAAGGCGCCCATGCAGCGCAGCAGGCGCGGGACGCACATCACCAAACTGCCGGAGCTCATCTACGACCGGACCGTGTGGAACAAGGTGTTCCGGCGGTCCTTCTGGGACTACCACTACATCGCCTTCCCCGAAGGCGTCATGTACGAGGACTCCTGGGTCAACATGTTCGCCCACTTCCGCGCGGCCAAGGTGGACATCCTCACGGACATCGTCTACTTCTGGCGCCGGCGCGAGGGCGGCGCCGCGCCCTCCATCACCCAGCGGCACACCGAGTTCAGCAACCTGCGGGACCGGGTCTCCGCCGTGCAGTCGGTCAGCCGCTTCCTCGCCGGCCACCGCGCCCGCTCCTACAGCGAGCACAAGCGCAAGTACGACCTCGCCTGCCTGAAGTCGGACCTGATGCTGCACCTGAAGGTGCTGCCGGACGCCGACGAGGAGTACCGCGACGCCTTCATGCACTGGGCGAACGAGTTCCTGGACGAGGCCGACGAGGACATCATCGACGAGCTTCCCGCCGATGCCCGCGTCAAGTGGCTCCTGGTGCGCGAGGGCCGGCTGAAGGAACTGCTCGACGTCGTCGAGTTCGAGCGCAAGGGCGGGCCGCTGCCCGTCCAGCGGCGCCTGCACCGCTACCTCAACTACCCGTACCTCGGCGACCGTTCGGTCGGCCTCGACAAGAGCGCGTACCGGCTGGACAAGGAACTGTCGCTGCACGGTTCGCTGACCGCCGCCCGCTGGGACGACTCCGGCCAGCTGACCCTCGAGGGCTCCGCCTACGTCCGCTTCATCAACGTGCACAAGCGGCACATGTCGATGAAGGCGATCGCGCTGCGGAACAAGAAGCAGGGCCGAGTCCTCGTCGCCAAGGCGAAGACCACCTACTACCCGCAGGCCACCGAACACTCCCAGCAGAACCGGTACTGCTACGACTGGTCCGGCTTCCAGGTCCGCTTCGACGTCTCCCGGCTCAAGCGCAAGGGCGAATGGGCCGAGGGCACCTGGGACGTGGCGGCCGGCGTGCTCAGCCGCGGCCTGTTCCGCTACAAGGGCATCGCCCGCGGTGGCGCGGGCAGCGCCGCGAACCCGCCCTACCGGTACGTGGACAAGAACATCCGCGTGGTACCGCTCTTCCTGCAGGGCAAGCTCAAGCTCCGTGTGGAGACGGTCCGTTGCCGCATCACCCGGCACCGGATCGTCGGTGACCACCTCGAACTCGGTGGCGTCTACCTCGGTCCCAAGCGGCCCGAGTGGGGCAAGTTCCGCGTCACCAGCATGGGCGGCGCAGGCCGGCACGACTCGTGGGTGCACTTCCAGCCGGGCGGCGAGGGGTGGTTCACCTTCGTGACCCGCATCCCGGTCAAGGCGCTCGTCCCCGGCCACCGCACCCACTCCTCCGGCGGGGTCCCGGAGACCTGGAACACCGGCGCCAACGGCTGGAAGACCACCCTGCACGTCGAGGGACGCAAGGCGGCCATCTACCCCGTCATGGCGGAGGACGCCACCGACGGCCACTACCGGGTGCCGGCCGGACTGCAGACCGAGCGCGGGGACCGCGAGGTCTTCGTGCACCGCAACGGCTCCGGCTACGTGGTGCTGTTCGAGCGGGACGCCCTGCCGCTGGCCAAGTCCGCCACCTGGCACGAGGACGGCTCCCTGGAGGTCGTCGTCGGCTACGCGGCGCAGGACAGGCTCGATGCGGCCGAGTTCGCCGCGGCGCACATCGTCGTCCGGTCCCGGGCCCACGGCGCGGAGCGCGTGGTCCCGATCACCTGGTACGGCGAGGAGTTCCGCTTCGTCGTCACCCCTGCGGCGATGCGCACCCTGGCCGGCGACATCCCGCTGGCCTCCGGCCGCTGGGACTTCTTCCTGCGCCGCCAGGACCCGTCCGCGGTCACGGCGGAGAACCGGTCCAGCGACCTCATGGTCAAGATGACGCAGGAACTCATCCCCGCGTTCCCCAGCGAGCTGAGCGTCGACGAGCGGCGCTACGAACTCCAGGCCGAGGCCTACGACCGGCTCTCCCTCCTGGTCCACTCGGCGATGCCGGACGAGGCGCGCGGCCCGTACCGGCAGAAGCTCATGCGCACCAAGAAGTACCCGGAGGCCCGCCGCAAGCCCGTGACCCAGGCCGTGCTCTTCGACGCCTTCAAGGGGACCCAGTACTCCGACAGCCCGCGCGCGCTGCACGAGGAGATGGTCCGCCGCGGCGTGCCCGTCGAGCACCTGTGGGTCGTTCGCGACGACCAGGTCGCGGTGCCGCCCACCGCCCGCCCGGTCCGCATGTGGTCCCCCGAGTGGTACGAGGCCCTCGGCCGGGCGCGGTACGTCATCGCCAACAACCACCTGCCCGACTGGTTCGAGAAGCGCGACGGCCAGATCGTCGTGCAGACCTGGCACGGCACCCCGCTCAAGAAGATCGGCCACGACATCGAGGCCGTGCACTTCGCGGACAAGCGGTACCTGGAGCGGGTGGAGAAGGAGGTGCAGAACTGGGACATGCTGGTGTCCCCGAACAGCTTCAGCACCCCGATCCTCCAGCGCGCCTTCCGCTTCCCCGGCGAGATGGTCGAGAGCGGCTACCCGCGCAACGACGTCCTGCGCCGCGCGGACTCCGGGCACCGCGCCGCGCAGGTGCGCCACCGCATCGGGCTGCCGCCGGGCAAGAAGGTCATCATGTACGCGCCGACCTGGCGCGACGACCAATTCTACGCGCCCGGCAAGTACAAGCTCGACTTCCGCATCGACCTGGAGGACGCCCGGGCGCAGCTCGGGCAGGAGTACGTCCTGCTGGTACGCCGCCACCCCAACGTGGTGGACCAGGTGCCCGGCGCCGGTGACGGCTTCGTCTTCGACGTGTCCGACTACCCGGACATGGCGGACCTCTCCCTCATCACCGACGTGATGATCACTGACTACTCCTCCCTCATGTTCGACTTCGTCAACACCGGGCGGCCGATCCTCTTCTTCACGTACGACCTCGACCACTACCGGGACACCCTGCGGGGGTTCTACTTCGACTTCGAGCAGTCCGCGCCCGGCCCGCTGCTGTTCAACTCCCCGGAACTGATCGGTGCGATCCGCCACCTCGACCGGGTCCAGCAGGACTACGCCGCCCGGTACCGCTGGTTCCAGCAGGAGTTCTGCGACCTCGACGACGGTTACGCCTCGGCCAGGCTGACCGATCGCATCCTGATCGCCGGGGGAGACCTCGACCCCGCCCGGGCACAGGCGCCGGCCGTCGGCGCGGCCGTCGGCCCTGCGACAGGCCATACAGGCCATACAGGCCATACAGGCCAGGAAGGCCAGCCAGGTCCCTGGAACGGAGGCACCCTCGGTCAGGTCCCGCGCCAGCCGGTGAGAAGAATGGATTCCGAGCATGTCTAAGGCAGCCCAGAACACCCGCCGCGTCTTCACCGGTGTGGACTCCTCCGGAGCGGTGCCCGTCGAGTACCGGTTCTCCCATGCGAGGAACGGCAACCGCCATCTGGTCGTCGTCTTCGCGAACCGCTACGCGCCCGGTGAATACGGCTGGGCGAACGGAAGACTCGACCTCCTCCGGTCGAACATCCTGTGGGTCCGGGACCTGTTCGACGGTGCGAACACCTACTACCTGTGCAAGGGGATGGACTTCTCCCTGGAGCAGTCCGTCGCCGGGCTCATCTCGCGCGTCATGAACGCACTGTCCCTCTCGCCGGACCACGTGACCATGTTCGGCAGCTCCAAGGGCGGCAGCGCGGCCCTGTTCTTCGGACTGAAGTACGGCTTCCGGAACATCGTGGCCAGCGTGCCCCAGTTCCAGATCGGAACCCGCGTCATGGAGGGCAACCCCGACGCGGTCCGGGTGATGATGGGCGAGGCGACGGAGCAGAACGTCCGCGCCCTCGACTCGGTCCTCCCCGACCTGGTGCGCAGCGGGGCGAACCACTCCGCCAACATCTACCTGATCTCCTCGCCCCAGGACGAGCAGTACCAGCGGCAGGTGGAACCGTACATCGGGCTGTTCCAGGGGCGCGAGAACTTCAACTTCGTCTACAACGACTCTCCCCTCATCACCGACCACGGGAAGGTCACGCTGCGCAACCTCCCCACGCTGATGGGGTTGTTGAACCTCCTCGTCGACGGAATCACCCCCCGGATCGGCATGGTCCGCAACGGCTACGAGCAGCCTGAGCGCGACACGTCCGCCATCGACGCGTACCTCACCGAGACCTCGCAGGTGAGGGGCGACTCCTCCTTCCCCCGACCGGTGGTCCTGAGTCCGGCCGCGAACGACCGGATAGCCCGTGACGCCATCCGCTTCGTGGGGACGGCCCCCGGCGCCGTCCGCGTCAGCCTCTGGGAGGACGGCAAGTACCAGGGCGCCGCACCCGTCGCCCCCGACGGCAGCTGGACCTGGGAACGGGACAAGCCCTGGGTCAAGGGACGGCACGTCATCAGGCTCTTCGCGGCGGACGCGAACAACTACCAGTCCGAGCGCACCGAAGTGATCTTCACTGCCGTGGACCCGGAGGCCGCGCTGGAGGCCGCGCCCGCTCCGGTACCGGCACCTGCCCCCGTACAGGTCCAGGTACCGATGCCGGCCCAGCCCCTCGTGCTGACGGTGACGTCCCCGGGCGCCCGCCAGCAGGTGCCGGGCCCCGCCGTGACCTTCACGGGCTACGCACCGGGCGCCGTGCGCGTGGAGTTCCAGGAGGGCGGTGTCGCCCTGGGGACGTGCGGTGTGGCGGCCGACGGCACGTGGATCTGGGAACCGGGCTGGGCCTGGAACGAGGGAGGGCACTTCGTCGAGGCGATCGCGGTGGGCGCGGCCGGCAACGCGTCCCCGTGGATCACGGTCCCCTTCAGCCTGGGCAACGCCTACGCCGCGCCCGCGCCGGGCTCCTACTTCACCCCGGGCTACTAGGTCCTGTCCGGGCGATCTTCGTGGATCAGCCCGCGTCGTCTGGTGCGATGCATCGCAAGGCGGAGGAGCGCAGCTCGTACTCGGCCGTACTCGCGCGGTCCGACAACGCGGCGAGGCGCCGTGCCGGGCGGCGCGGGCCCGCGAAGATCGCCCGGACAGGGCC